>CAMZFO010000029.1 GCA_947306125.1 uncultured Clostridia bacterium
GCGCCGTCGGCCGCCCCCATACGAGGCGCGTTAATGGCACCGAAAGCTATGAATCAATGTAAAATGATCCGTACAAAATCGAATAAACGTTCGCAAATCCGTTGACTTTAGAACGTGCGTTCTGGTATAATAGATATGAGGGATAAAAACTCTCCGAACAATTTAAGTCAACGCTTCAAATAATTCTCAGGAGGTCAAAAATGATCACAGAACGTGAAAACCTCACCGAGACGGTACTGGAGGGGAAACCCTCCGACCGTCCCTGGGAGGGATGCATCAACTCGGTCGTGTACCGCGTGCAGAGGGGCGTGCCCGTAATGCTGCCGCGGCACGTGGCGGAGCACATCGCGAGCACCGACGCCGAGCGGAAGCGGGCGGGAGAGTTTGCCCGAAGGCTCTCTGCCTGCGCCGCAAAGCTTTAAGCACATAATAAGAAAAGGAGAAATCGAAAATGACTTTGAACGACATACTGGTATCCGCCCTCGCACAGCTCGACAGGGGGCACGACGCGCAGACCATGGAGGTCTTCCGCGAGAGGCTCACGGGCTTTGCGAACGACGGACAGGACGACCTTGCCCGCGCTATGGGCTTTGACAGGACGGATCCCGTCACGCCCGTGAACGGGCTCGTGGAGCTGGATCGGCTCCCGCGCGAGTGTATCAAGGTGGAAAAGGTCGTGCAGCTGGGCAGGGAGGTGCGCTGCACGAGGGAAAGGACGGGCCTGATCGGGCTCCCCTATAACGAGCCCGCGGAAATCACCTACCGCTGCCTGCCCAAAAAGCTCTCTTCGCCCACGGACGTGAGCGAGCTGCCCGCGGGGGTGCATTCGCTCATAGTGATGTACGTCATAGGCCGCGAGCGCATGGCGGGGGACGCCTCCACCCAGAGGGGAGCGAATATCTATCTTTCGCTCTACGAGGAGGCCAAATCCAAGCTCCGCCCGCATCACGGCGACAAGTCCAGCTACGAGATAATCAACCGCTGGTGAGGTGATTCGTATGGCAGGCTATACTTATAAGATAGAGAGCTTTGCGGGGCTCGACCAGAGCAGGGGAGAGAATCTGATCTCTCCCGCGTTTTCACCCGACGCAATGAATATGGACGTTTCCGAGGGGAGCCTTGCGGTCACGAAGGGCTTTTCAAAGCTGCTGCCCGCGCCTGTGCCCAGGGAGAGCACCAGCGGCATAGACTGCGTGCGCTTCTTCCGCGGCGCGGACAAGGAGATACCGCTCGCGATATCGGGCGGCTTCATTTATACCTACGACGCCTCCGACGGGGAGTGGACGAGGGCTTACAGCTATTCGCTCGTGCCCGAGCGCAGGCATTATTCGGTGCTCATGACGAGGATAGGCATGACGGACACTATGCTGATAGCGGACGGCGTGAACCGCATATTGAAATTCGACGGCGAAAGCTTTTCGGATTTCGGCTCCTCCGCGGGCTGCTCCGATATCGCCGTGGGGTACATCGCCATGTACCGCGGCAGGCTGTTCGCCTCGGGAGATCACGAAAATCCCAACAGGCTCTATTATTCCAAGCTCCCCGGCGACAGCAGGACGATAGAGGATTGGGGCTATGACGAGGATTCCCCCTCCGTCGAGGGAGGACACATAGAGATAGGGACCACGAGCGGCGACCCCGTGACCGCCATATGCGCTATAAGCAATCAGCTCCTCATATTCAAAAAGAGCTCCGTATGGCGCCTCATCGGCGACCGCCCGGGCAATTTCACCGTGGAGCGGATAAAGAACGATTCGACTCCCGTCGCCGACACCGCGACCGCCGTCTGGCGCGACATAATCTATTACGTCACGGACGGCGGGCTCTGCTGCTTCAACGGCGTCGACGCGGCTCCCATGCCCGACGCGCGTATGATAAAGCGCATAATGGAGGGCGCGGACACCACGGACTCCCGCATGGCGACGGCGGGGGACAGGCTCTATTTCACGGTCAAAAAGGGCGGCGAGTCAAGGCTCGTAGAATACGATCTCGTGCAGAGGCGGTATATGCAGTACGGGGGCTTTTTGACATACGACATAGTCGGCAGGGACGGGAGCCTCATAATCACCAACGGCGCGCGCTGCCTTGAAAAATGGGGCGTGGGCGATTCCTTCGACGGACAGCCGATAGAGGCCTGGTGGAGGACGCCTCTCACCGATCTTTACGATAAGGCGGCGATAAAATCCCTGCGCGAGCTTTATTTGCGCGGCACGACGCACGGCTCCGCCATGACCGTCATCGAGACCCGCGCGGGCAGGCTCCGGGACGAATACCGCGTGCTCCTGCCGGAGGACGAGAGCGAGGTGCTGGAGGTGCCGCTCAAGAACGAGGGGCGCACGTTCAGCCTGCGCATCTCCAACGAGGCGGGCGGCAGATTCACCATCGAGGGCGGGCTCGAGCTCGACCTGAGCGTGCGCCGGCGCACGGAGTAAGGCGGTGATAAAATGGAAATGCGTTCACTCTACCCCGTCAGCCTCCCCACCGAGAGGACGGAGGGCGACGACAAAAAGACGCACGAGGACTGGATAAAAAAGAACGAGAGCTGTCTTAACCAGAATTTCGGTCTCATTTCAGACAAGCTCTACGAGCTCGAGCTTCGCATGGCGATGCTCGAGACCGAGCTTGAACGGAGCGCCGCGCGGGAGCGCGGATAAAAAACGCTCGTCCCTTTACATTTTCCCCGAGCCGCTATATAATCGAAAAAAAGCAGCAAAGGAGCTGATCTGATGCCGTTCCTGATCGAACGAAACGATATAACGAGGATGAAGACGGACGCCATCGTGAACGCCGCCAACGAGAGCCTGCTTGGGGGCGGGGGAGTGGACGGCGCCATTCACCGCGCCGCTGGGCCCGGGCTTTTGAAGGAGTGCCGCAGGCTCGGCGGCTGCGGCACGGGCGAGGCTAAGGCGACCCGCGCTTACAGGCTGCCCTGCAGATACGTCATACACACCGTCGGGCCCATATGGCGCGGCGGGAGCTTCGGCGAGGAGGAGCTGCTGCGCTCCTGCTACCGCAATTCGCTGCGCATCGCGGACGAGCTCGGGGCGGAGAGCGTCGCATTCCCGCTCGTATCGGCGGGGGTGTACGGCTATCCCAAGCGGGAGGCGCTCGCCGTCGCCGCGGACGAGATACGCCGCTTCCTCGAAACGCACGATATGACCGTCATAATGGTCATTTTCGATAAATCGAGCTTTAAGATAAGCTCCGAGCTCTTCGGCGAGGTAAAGGAGTACGTCGACGAGAATTACTGCGGCGAGCACGCGGATGCTTACGAGCTCTCCCGCAGGCGTTACGAATTGGCGAAGCAGAGCCTCATGGGGAATTACGCCGCGGCCAAGCCCGCCCCGAGGCCGCCATATGAGCCCTCCGCGTCTTATGACGAAGCTGCGAAGCCCGCCGCGCATTTTTCCGTGCCCGCCCTGCATCACGCCCGGGAGGACGCCGTATGCGAGGCGGAGGACGCCGTCTGCGGCGCGGCGAGCGGGTCGCTCGAGGAGGCCCTGAGCTCGCTCGACGAGGGCTTTTCGGAAAACCTCATGCGGCGCGTGATCGCCAGCGGCATGACGGACGCGGAGTGCTACAAGCGCGCGAATATCGACCGCAAGCTCTTCTCGAAAATAAGGAACGACAAGGGCTATCGCCCCTCCAAGCCGACCGCCGTCGCTTTTGCCGTCGCCCTGCGCCTCGACCTTGAGAACACGGCGGATCTTTTAAGACGGGCGGGCTTCGCGCTGTCAAGGTCCAGCCGCTTCGACGTCATAATCGAGTATTTCATAAGGAACGAGCGCTGGGACGTGTTCGAGATCAACGAGGCGCTCTTCGAGTTCGACCAGCCCCTTCTGGGGTGCTGACGCCCGCGGACCGGACGGCCGGGCGGAAAGGAATATGAAGCTTCCCTATGCGTGCGAATTACGCGGCATTAAGGGAAGCTTTTTTGCTATATTAAAACAAAAGCGGCAAAAACAGGCTTGAATAGGGATCTGTTCCCACAAAAGCCACGAACTCCCGCGCCCCGCGGCGGCGCCTTCCGCGAAATATACAATAAATTGTGTCATTTCCTTGTGGAATAAACCGAGCCGATGTGTTATACTCTATGTTGGCTGATGATGGGCATATTCTGCCCCTCTGTGTTCTCATGCGCCTGCGCGTCACGTCCGCGGCGCGGCGGAGCGGCGGGGGAGGGGGCTTGTCAAAGGCCGAAAGCCAAACCATTATTATCCGCACATGATGCGGTACAAGGAGGACTGTCATGGCAAAACAAATCACGGCAATTCCCTTTAAGGGCACTCCTGAGCAGGAAAAAGAGCTCAAGGAATTCATCGCCACTTGGAAGGGTAAGGACGGCGCTACTATGCCCGTTCTTCAAAAGGCGCAGGACATCTACGGGTACCTTCCCATTGAGGTCCAGAAGATGGTAGCCGACGGACTCGGTCGTTCTCTGGAGGAGATCTACGGTGTTTCCACCTTCTACTCCATGTTCAACCTCGAGCCCAGGGGCGAGCATCTGATCAGGGTATGTCTTGGCACCGCGTGCTACGTAAAGGGTTCGCAGAACATTCTGGACGAGCTCTCCCGCGTACTCAACGTAGAGCCCGGTCACACCACCGCCGACGGCAAATTCACCCTTGAGGCCACCAGGTGCCTCGGCTGCTGCGGTCTTGCTCCCGTTATGACCGTTGACGGCGAGGTCTACGGACGTCTCGTTCCCGCCGACGTCAGGGACATCGTCAAGAAGTATCAGTAAGGCCCATTCGACCGTTTTCAAAAGGAGAAACGCCATTATGAAGATCAGCGAGGTAGCCCGGATACTGAACGCTAACGTAATGACCGGCGAGGATAAGCTCGATATGGAGATCCATTCCGCCTGCGGGAGCGACATGATGAGCGACGTACTGGCCTATGTTAAGGATCAGGGCGTGCTGCTCACGGGTCTGATGAACGTACAGGTCATAAGGACCCTGCTAATGATGGACATGAACTGCGTGGTTTTCATTCGAGGCAAGGTCCCCCCTCAGGGGATCGTCGAATTCGCCGAGGAAAACGGGGTAGTCGTACTGCAGACCGCGCTTCCCATGTTTGAGTCCTGCGGAAGGCTTTATGCCGCCGGACTGGGGAAGGCGGAGGAAGGCGCCGAGGGCATAAACGGCGAATACGGTGCCGACGATGAGTGAGGCTCTGCACTATCACTTCGACGTCGACGGCGCGAGCTTTGCCAACGCGGGCAAGGCTTCCGTTGAAACCAAAAAGCTTTTAAGGCAGCTCGGCGTACCGCCGGAGATCATCCGCCGCATATCGGTCGCCATGTACGAGGGCGAGATCAATATGGTCATTCACGCTCACGGCGGCGACGCGGACGTCTACATCACGCCGGAAACCATACTCATCACGTTAAAGGACGTCGGTCCCGGCATCCGCAACGTGGAGGAGGCGATGAAGGAGGGCTTCTCGACCGCTCCCGAAAACATCCGTGCTCTGGGCTTCGGCGCGGGCATGGGCCTCCCCAATATGAAGAGGTATTCGGACGATATGCACATCGATACCAGGGTCGGCGTAGGCACGACCATCGAGCTCTGGTATCATCTGACCTGATCCGGCCTTAAGGTCGGAATGAACGGAGGACTGCATGGCAGTTTATACACACTCGGTATCCATCGACCCCGAAAAATGTACGGGCTGCACGACCTGTCTCAGAAGATGCCCCGTTGAAGCGATCCGCATCCGCAATGAGAAAGCGGTCATCAACGCCAATAAGTGCATCGACTGCGGCGAGTGCATAAGGGTGTGCGCGCACAACGCGAAGCACGCTTCTTACGACAAGCTCTCCGATCTCGATTTTTCAAAGTATCTCATTGCTTTGCCCGCACCCTCGCTCTTCGGGCAATTCAATCACCTTGACGAGGCGGATTTCGTCATCCGGGGGCTCCTCGATATGGGCTTCAAGGATGTTTACGAGGTCGCCAAGGCCGCGGAGTACGTCACCGATCTGACGAGGATATACCTCGCCGGGGAGAACGTCGCGAGGCCCGTGATCAGCTCCGCCTGTCCCGTTGTCGTAAGGCTCATAAAGCTGAGGTTCCCGACGCTTTGCGAGCAGCTCGTTCCCATAATGCCCCCCTATGAGCTTGCAGGCAAGCTCGCGAGGGAAAAGGCTCTTGCCGAGCACCCCGAGCTCAAGCCCGAGGACGTGAAGACCGTCTTCATATCCCCCTGCCCCGCAAAGGTGAGCTGGGCGAAGAGCGTCATGGAGGGCCAGGCCGTATACGTCGATTACATAACCTCTATGAACGACGTGTATATGGAGCTTTTGGGCCGCATGAAGCACGCCGTTCCCGGCCCCGAATCCGCTCCCGAGGCGGGCTCTGTCGGCTTGAGGTGGGCGACCACCAGCGGCGAGGCGGCTTCGCTGATGAACGAGGGCTATCTTTCGGCGGACGGCATCGACAACGTCATAAAGGTCCTGGACGACCTTGAAAGCGGCACCTTCGGCAATCTGGGCTTCGTGGAGCTCAACGCCTGCAGCCCCGGCTGCGTAGGCGGCGTGCTGGCTCCCTCGAACGGCTATATTGCAAGGCTCCGCCTGCAGTCATTGCAGAAAACAGTGGTGGTAAAGCCCAACAAGATAGAGGACATAGAGGACGCGGAAAGGCTTAAGGGGGATATCCCCGCCGAGTACACGGAGGCAGCGGCCTTCACCTATATGCCCGACGGAGCGCCCAATATGCTCGCCATGCTCATGGCGATGAAGAAGGCGGAAGCGCTCGCCGAAAAGCTCCCCAACAAGGACTGCGGCGCGTGCGGATCGCCCACCTGCAAGGCGTTCGCTCTGGACGTCGTCAACGGCGAAGCGGAGCTTTCGGACTGCGCCGTAAGGTCGCAGATGGAGGGCTGAGGCCCACCCGACACTATTTATTAAAATTAAAGGAAGAACGATAATGCTGACAGTAAAAGAACTGGTTGAAGGACTCGGCTTCGAGGCGATCGAGCTCCCCGATCCCGACCGTGAGATCACGGGCGGATACGCGGGCGATCTGTTAAGCTGGGTCATGGGCCGGGCGCAGGAGGGCGACGCATGGGTCACCATAATGACCAATATGAACGTCGCCGCAGTCGCGCAGCTTACCGACGTCGCCTGCGTGGTCTTCGCGGAGGGAGTCGTCCCCGATAAGGAGGCGGTGCTCAAGGCAAGGCTGCACGGGATCAACCTGCTTGCAAGCCGTAAGGGCGTTTTCGAGATCTGCGGCGAGATAAGGGACGCCATGCGCCTCCCCGGTCCCGAGGATAACGAATACGCCGAACCGGAAGAAAGGGCGTAAGAGAACAAGATGGCACTCTTTACCTACGATCTGCACGTGCACTCATGTCTTTCCCCCTGCGGGGACGACGAGATGACCCCGTGCAATATTGCGGGTATGGCGTTCATCGCGGGAGTCAAGATAGTGGCTTTGACCGATCATAACTCCTGCAAGAACTGCGGAGCCTTTTTCGCCGCCTGCGAGGAATACGGGGTAGTGCCCGTCGCCGGCTGCGAGCTGACGACCGCCGAAGAGATCCACATGGTGTGCCTGTTTGAAGGCCTGAAACAGGCAATGGCCTTCGACGAGGCGATACAGCCTTACAGAATGCCGATCAAGAATCGCGTGGAAATATTCGGCTCTCAGCCCATAATGGGGAAGGATGACGAGGTGATCGGCGAGGACCCCTGGTTCCTGCCGGCAGCCACATCTCTTTCGCTTATCGACGCCGCCGCTCTCGTGCGGGGCATGGGAGGCGTCGCCTATCCCGCTCATATCGACAGGGAATCGAACGGACTTCTGGCCATTCTGGGCTCTTTCCCGGAGGAGCCGGTCTTCGAGCTCTGCGAGGTGAGGGACAAGGAAAACGCCGAAAAGCTTTCGGGCGGAAGGCGGGTAGTCGTGTCATCCGACGCGCACAGGCTCACGGATTTCGCCGTCACGCTCAATCATATCGAGCTTGACTGCGCGCCCGAAGCCGACGCCGATACCGTCAGGCACGCGTTGTTCGAAAAACTCACTCAAAATACTTAAAAGGAAGGAGGCGCTTTGCTTGAAGGAGCTTTCCCTCAACATACTCGATATTGCCCAGAACTCCATCCACGCGGACGCTTCGCTCGTGCAGATAATACTGACCGAGACGGAGGAAACGCTCAAGCTGGAGATAAAGGACGACGGCAAGGGCATGAGCGAGGAATTCCTGGCTCGTGTGACCGATCCGTTCTCCACCACCCGCACGACCCGCAAGGTCGGCATGGGGCTCCCGCTGCTCAAGCTCGCCGCAGAGCAGACGGGCGGCTGGATGCAGATCGCCTCGCGTGAAAGGGCGCTCTATCCTGAGACCCACGGCACGGAGGTCACCGCCTTCTTCTATAAAAACCACCTTGATTTCACCCCGCTCGGGGACGTTATCAGCACGGTGGTGTCGCTCGTGCAGGGCAGCCCGGAGGTGGATTTCGTTTTCCGCCATATACTGCCCGATAAAACGGTCGAGCTCGAAACGCAGATGCTGCGCGAGGTGCTGGGCGAGGAAGTCCCGCTCTCGTCTCCCGAGGTCCTCGTCTGGATCAGGGAATCGCTGATCGACCAGTACGGAAGCGGCGAATAAAACTCTTTATATCCCGGGAAACCGGTGGAATTCTTAGAAAATCAAAGTCACCTGAGAAAGGAAAACTGATTATGAAATCTTTGGAAGAACTGAAAGCAATCCGCGAGAAGATGCAGAACAAGGTCATCCTCCGCGAGGGCAGCGCCGAAAAGCGCATCGTCGTCGGCATGGCGACCTGCGGTATCGCGGCGGGCGCCCGCCCCGTCCTCAACACCTTCGTTGAGGAGATCGCAAATCGCAACCTCACCGGCAAGGTCGAGGTCGGTCAGACCGGCTGCATCGGCATGTGCCGTTTCGAGCCGATCGTCGAGGTCTTCGAGGGCGATCAGCGCGTGACCTACGTGCACGTCGACTCCGCCAAGGCGAAGGAGATCGTTGAGAAGCACATCGTGGGCGGCCAGCCCATCGTCGAGTACACCATCGGCGCTGCGGAAAAATAATAACGGAGGGCACATAAATGATTCGTCAGCATGTTTTGATTTGCGGCGGTACCGGCTGCACCAGCGGCGGTTCCCAGGCCATCGCGGACAACCTCAAGGTCGAGCTCGAGAGGCTCGGTCTGCAGGATGAAGTCCAGGTCATTCGCACCGGCTGCTTCGGTCTCTGCGCTATGGGTCCCATCATGATCGTCTATCCCGAGGGAACCTATTACAGCCGCGTAAAGCCCGAGGACGTCAAGGAGATCGCCGAAGAGCATTTCCTCAAGGGCCGTATCGTTGAGCGCCTTGTCCATAAGGAAGAGGCCGGTCAGAAGCTCGAGGACGTTCCCGCCCTCGGCGAGACCAATTTCTACAAGACCCAGATGCGCGTAGCTCTCCGTAACTGCGGCGTCATCAATCCCGAGAACATCGATGAGTACATCGCCATGGACGGCTATGCCGCTCTGGGCAAGGTGCTCACCGAGATGACCCCTGCCGAGGTCATCGACGTTATGAAGAAGTCCGGTCTCCGCGGCCGCGGCGGCGCGGGCTTCCCCACCGGCATGAAGTGGCAGTTTGCCGCTGCCAACGAAGCGGATCAGAAGTACGTCGTCTGCAACGCCGACGAGGGCGACCCCGGCGCGTTCATGGACCGTTCCGTTCTTGAGGGCGACCCCCACGCCGTTCTCGAGGCTATGGCCATCGCCGGCTACGCCATCGGCGCTTCCAAGGGTTACATCTACGTCCGCGCGGAGTACCCCATCGCCGTTGAGCGTCTGAGGATCGCCATCGGTCAGGCCCGTGAGTACGGCCTGCTCGGCGAGGATATCTTCGGCACCGGCTTCAATTTCGATATCGACATCCGTCTCGGCGCGGGCGCGTTCGTCTGCGGCGAGGAGACCGCGCTCCTGACCTCCATCGAGGGCAACCGCGGCGAGCCCAGGAACAAGCCCCCGTTCCCCGCTAACAAGGGTCTGTTCCAGAAGCCCACCATCATCAACAACGTCGAGACCCTGGCCAATATTCCTCAGATCATCATGAAGGGCGCCGATTGGTTCGCCTCCATGGGCACCGAGGACAGCAAGGGCACCAAGGTCTTCGCTCTTGGCGGCGCCATCAACAACACCGGCCTCGTCGAGATCCCCCTGGGCACCACCCTCCGCCACATCATCTATGATATCGGCGGCGGCATCCCCAATGGCCGTAAGTTCAAGGCCGTCCAGACCGGCGGTCCCTCCGGCGGCTGTATCCCCGCTCAGTTCCTCGACACCCCCATTGATTACGCCAACCTCACCAAGATCGGCGCCATGATGGGTTCCGGCGGTATGATCGTCACCGACGATTCCACCTGTATGGTCGACTTCGCAAGGTTCTTCCTCGACTTTACCGTCGACGAGTCCTGCGGTAAGTGCACCCCCTGCCGTATCGGCACCAGGCGTCTTCTTGAGCTGCTCCAGAAGATCACCGACGGCCGCGGCGAGCCCGAAGACCTCGACAAGCTCGAAGAGCTCTGCTACTACATCAAGGCGAACGCTCTCTGCGCTCTGGGCCAGACCGCTCCCAACCCCGTGCTCTCCACTCTGAAGTATTTCCGTGATGAGTATGAGGCCCACGTTTATGAGAAGCGCTGCCCCGCCGGCGTCTGCAAGAACCTCATGCACTATGAGATCCAGCCCGACGTCTGCCGCGGCTGTACCGCCTGCGCACGCAAGTGCCCCGTCGGCGCTATCAGCGGCACCGTCAAGCAGCCCCACACCATCGACGTCAATAAGTGCATCAAGTGCGGCGCCTGCATAGAGACCTGTAAGTTTGGCGCTATCGTCAAGAAATAAGGAGTCAGCAATATGGAAATGATCAATATGACAATCAACGGTCAGGCCGTTCAGGTTCCTGCCAATTATACGATCCTGCAGGCTGCCGAGTCCGTAGGCATCCGCATCCCCACCCTCTGCTACCTCAAGGACGTCAACGCCATCGGCGCCTGCCGTATGTGCGTGGTCGAGGTGGAGAAGGCCAGGAGCAACCCCGTCGCATGTCTGCAGCAGGTTGCCGAGGGCATGGTCGTAAGGACCAACACCCCCGCTCTGCGTCAGGCCCGCAAGACCACCCTCGAGCTCATGCTCTCCAACCACCGTATGGACTGCCTCGGCTGCTCCCGCTCCACCAACTGCGAGCTGCAGACCCTTGCGCAGGAGTATGGCTGCGATAACCATAAGTTCGAGTTCGGCGAGCCCATGAAGCCCGACATCGACGATTCCGCCATCCACCTTGTGCGCGATAACTCCAAGTGCATTCTGTGCCGCCGCTGCGTCGCGGTCTGCAAGCACAACCAGCACTGCTCCGTTATCGGCCCCAACCAGCGCGGCTTCAAGACCCACATCGCATCCGCTTTCGAGATGGATCTGGATGAGACCGCCTGCGTCAACTGCGGCCAGTGTATCGCCGTCTGCCCGACCGGCGCCCTTACCGAAAGAGACGACACCAAGAAGGTCTGGGCGGCTCTTGCCGATCCCACCAAGCACGTCGTCGTCGGTCCCGCTCCCTCCGTCCGCGTACAGCTCGGCGAGGAGTTCGGCATGCCCATCGGCACCAACGTCGAGGGCAAGATGATCGCCGCTCTGAGGCGTCTCGGCTTCGACCGCGTGTTCGACGTTGACAACGCCGCCGACGTTACCATCATGGAGGAGGGCACCGAGTTCATCCACCGCGTTCAGAACGGCGGCAAGCTGCCCCTCATCACCTCCTGCTCCCCCGGCTGGATCAAGTTCTGCGAGACCTATTATCCCGATTTCCTCGAGAACCTCTCCTCCTGCCGCAGCCCCCAGGGCATGTTCGGCGCTCTCGTAAAGACCTATTATGCCGAGAAGGCCGGCATCGACCCCAAGGATATCGTTGTCGTATCCATCATGCCCTGCACCGCGAAGAAGTTCGAAGCTTCCCGCGACGAGCTCTCCACCAACGGTTTAAGGACCATCGACGTATCCCTCACCACCCGTGAGCTGGGCAAGATGATCCGCGAAGCCGGCATCAAGTTCACCGAGCTGCCCGACGAGGTCTGCGATCCGTTCCTCGGCATGGCGTCCGGCGCAGGTCACATCTTCGGCGCGACCGGCGGCGTTATGGAGGCCGCTCTCCGTACCGTTTACGAAGTGCTTGAGGGCAAGCCCCTTGAGAACCTCGATATCCACGCCGTCCGCGGCACCGAAGCCATCAAGGAGGCCACCATCAAGGTCGCCGGCATGGACGTCAACGTTGCCGTCACCTCCGGTCTGGAGAATGCTTCTAAGCTCCTCGACATGGTCCGCTCCGGTGAGAAGAACTATCACTTCATCGAAGTCATGGCCTGCCCCGGCGGCTGTGTAAACGGCGGCGGTCAGCCCCATCAGCCCGGCTACGTCAGGAACTTCACCGACCTGAGGGCCACCCGCGCCGCGGGCCTCTACGGTGAGGACGCCAATATGGAGCTCCGCAAGTCCCATGAGAATCCCGAAGTCCAGCAGCTCTATAAGGAGTATCTGGGCGAGCCCGGTTCCCACAAGGCTCACGAGCTCCTGCATACCCACTATCAGGTGCGCCCCATGTACCGCGACTGATAGGAAAGCCGATCAATCAAGCGCCCCGCGGAGCTTTTGCTCCGCGGGATTTTTTTACCCCCGCGGAGCGGTATTTCCCTATTGCAATTCTGCCATCTTTGTGCCATAATATAGATGTGAAAAATTGAGCGCATTTCAAGCGCGGGAAAAGGAGATTCCATATGAAAAAATTCACAGCAATCCTTATTACCGTCCTCATGCTTCTGACGGTGCTGCCCGTTTCCGCAGCCGCCGCCGGCATAGAGCAGGCCGCCATGTATCGCAAGATGTGGCGCGATACCGACGCCATCTGGGCCGAGATCGACGAGACCGTGGCCCGCATGGACGCACGCAGCGCCTCCAGGGACGATATCATCAAGGCCATCTACAATATCGCGGCTGAGGGCGAGGGCATCGTCTCCTGCGAGATCGAGGGCGAGAACGTCGTCCATTTCGTTCACGAGAGCGGCATGGAGAACGCCTATGACTGGCGTGTAAATCACGCTCCCACCGCCGTTCCCGCAAGGAGCGAGGGCTTCACCGAGACCACTCTGAAGAGCCTGCAGACCGCGACCGATCTGGACGTTCTGCTCCTCGGGCCGTATTACGGCTACGACTCCTCCTTCACCAACCAGTACCGCAACGAGGTGCAGTCCATTGCGAACTACACCGAGGGCGCGTACACCATCTACGGCGGCCATGACGTCACCGCCGCCGCCTGCCGCGCCGCCGAGGATTACGGCGTGATCATATTCGACAGCCACGGAAGCTGCGTGGGCGGCAGGAGCTATCTCTGCCTCACCACCAACGAGGGCTTCACCAACGAGGACTACTCCAATAACCGCGCCCTCCGCTCCGGCAACGAGGCTTGGGTCACCGGCGCTTTCTGGGAGTATTACTGCCCCGATATGAAGGCCGCCTGCGTCTGGATGGCCATTTGCGAGGGCATGATGACCAACACCCTCGGTCAGCCCCTGCTCAACGCCGGCTGCGCGGTCGTTTACGGCTATTCCCAGTCCGTCACCTTCGCGGGCGACTATATGTATGAGGCCACTTTCTGGAACCACATGAAGCAGGGCGAGACCTTTGCCGAGTCCTATGACGCCATGATCGCCGCTCACGGCATCGACGATCCCTACGGCAACGCTTACCCCGTCACCATGAGCGAGGATGACGCTTATCCCGCCAACCCCGACTCCCATCAGACCGTCTACTGCCAGTGGCATCTGCCCAAGCCCTCCGATCTCGTCGTCACCGACGCTACCGGCGTGCATTTCGAGCAGGATTCCTACGGCATCGCTCCCACCTTCTCCGAGAAGCTGATCCCCGTCATCACTCCCGAGGGCGCGAATAACTTCACCACCTCCTGGACCTCGAGCGATCCTTCCGTCGCCACAGTCACAAAGAACGGCACCGTCACCGGCGTCACCGCCGGCACCGCGGTCATCACCTTCACGATGACCTCCACCCAGTACAGCAACACCCAGTACACCTACTCCGCGAGCGCGACCGTCACCGTTTCCAATTCCTATCTGCCCGCGGACGTCATGTACGTGCCCGTAGATACCCTCATCCCCGGCGAGACCTATCTCATCGGCTGCTCCAAGGGCGTCAACAACGTCGTTATGAGCAACGAGTATTATGACGCGAACAACGGCCGCTCTCTCAAGACCTCCGCGATCACCATGGGCGAGCTCGGCGGCGTCGCCTGCGTTGCCTCCGGCGCTTCCGCTTCCGAGGAGTGGACCTGGACGAACGAGGGTTATCTCAAGAGCGCCGAGAACGGCCTCTACCTCAACCTCACCGGCAATTACCTCTCGACCGGCAATACGCCCGTCGTGTGGAGCTATGAGCCCACCCCCGGCGCGACCACCGGCGTCATCACCAATAACGCCAACGCCAACTTCAAGTATCTCGGCGTGAGCAACACCCTCTCCTACTTCGGCGTGTTCCTCAACAGCTCCGAGATGCAGCTCTACCGCAAGCTCGTCCGTGCCGCGGAGCAGGGCGTTGCGGGCGACGCCAACGGCGACAGCGATCTTACCTCCGCCGACGCGCTGCTCATTCTCCGCTATGCGAACGGCGACCACAGCGCCATCCCCGCGGACAGCCTCGCTCTCTGCGATATGAACGGCGACGGCATAGTCAATTCCGCCGACGCGCTCATCGTGCTCCGCATGGCTATGGGCCTGTAAGAAGGCTTAACGGATAATAGAAAACAATGCCCGGGCGGGATATCCTGCCCGGGCATTTTCACGTCCATGATCAAAACGGCGCTCACGCTCAGCCGCGCCTTCCGTTCATTTTGTCATCTCCATAAATATTTCCTTATCGCTGCGGCCGTACTCGCGGAAGCCGCATTTCTCGTAAACGTGGATCGCCCTCGCGTTGTCTGTATAAACCTTGAGCGTTATCCTATCAAGCCCCAATTCGGTCATCCAGTATTTACAGACGGCGGGGATGGCCTCGGTGCCAAAGCC
Organism: uncultured Clostridia bacterium; assembly: GCA_947306125.1. GTDB lineage: Bacteria > Bacillota > Clostridia > Christensenellales > CAG-138 > UBA3857. The sequence goes on from CAMZFO010000029.1 coordinate 15,091, forward strand.
CATATCCTGCTTTGCGTGGGTGATGGCAATGCCCAGCTCGCCGGAGGCGCCCGCCAAGTTCATAAGCTCGATATTGCCTATGAATTCGCCGGTTTCCATCTCAAGCATGGAGAATATGTGCGCTCCCTCCGCAAGCTTTTTGCGCACCCAGCCTATCTCCTTTTCCTCGGAGATGGGTTCCCGCCGCGGACCGATCAGCCTTGCCACGTGCTCAATATCGTTCACCATGGCAAGATAATCGCTGACCAACGCCTCGGACAACTCGGTGTATAGTATGGACGATGACTCGAAAACCGCTTTTGCAGCCGGCTGTTCTCCGGCGCAGTCGGAATCGGGCCATTGCCTCAGCGGCAGCAGATCCTCACGCGTGCAGGACTCCTCCAAAACGGAAACGACGGTATCCGCGGGCAGCTCCCAGCGGGTTTTTATAATAGAGGAATAAACCTCGATGACCTCCTCGTCATCATAGACCGAAAAGCAGTCCGCAAAAGAGACCACCTCCGATTTGACCTGCCTGCCGAATGTGTTTTTATATGCGGCGCTTATCTCGTTTTCCTTAACGTATTCACGGGCTCTTGAGTAAGCCTCCTCAAAGGAACCGGCCTCCGTCATTATTATCGATTCCTCAATAAAAACCTCGCCCGTCTCGACCGTGTGCCTTATGATGAGTTTTACGCTGTATTTCATGAATGTCCTCCGTAACGGTTTTGCTTATCATATCATTTGAGCGCGCGCCGCGCAATGCTTTGATCAAACCGGTGGGTAAAGAGGCGGAGGAGAGCGCAGATCGCCGTCTCTCCGGAATGATACGCGCCGTATCCCGCGGCAAATGGGAATTTGTATAATTATCCTTTGCGGTTCTGTTTTAACATCCGTTATTCCTACGGGAGCATGCATCCAGGCGGTAAAGACGCTGCATCCTCGGTTCCAGAAAAGTATCTATTTCCCGAACGAATTCCCAACCGAATTTCTCATATAAGCCAATGTGTGTCGTAAATAAATAGAGTTCCTCCAACCCTGCCTTTTCGGCTGCTTCCCGAACAGAGCTCAACAAAAACCTTCCATAGCCGTATGCGCGGTATGCTTTATCTATGTACACGTTGGCAAGCCACGGATATATATCCGGTCTCGGAAACAAATCCTCCATGGTAAACTGGTACATTCCGATCAATGTATCATCCAGATACAAACCATACGTCTGAGGGAGACGTTTTTCTTGCAGGCTATGCGACATATAGGAATGCACAGCTTCATATGAATAGTTCTCTGCTTGTCCCCACCAGTCATACATCCATTTCGTCATCGTGTCCAAATAATCGGTCGTAATCACTCTTCTCACGCATAATTGCTTTTCCATGTAATGCCAAAAACCTCCGTCTTTATTCTGCTTCTATATTGCTGAACCTGCTCTGTAAATCCCGATTTATCGGGATGATTATATCATATTAAAACAAATAGAACAAGAAAAAACCCTTTTGCCCCGGCAGATAATAGAGGATGGTCTGAGGGAGGAGGAGAGATTCGGTTTTTGCACATTGGCTCTCGAACGGGGCGGACTGCGAGTTATTCTCGCAAGGCCGCCCGTTGCCTTCCTTTTCGACCATCCACCGGATGCTCGAAATTCCCTTCGGGAACCGTGCGGCAACCTTGCGTTCCACACTGCGCAGCTTCGGCCGTGACAAAAACACGGGCTCGCAAAGCATAAAGGAACCGATCCGACGGCGCGGATCGGCAGTTCGCTGAAAGCGCCGCACTGCGGCCCTTTCCGGGCGCTCACTGTCTTCGAATCTCTACCTTACATATGCGCCAAATAAAACGGATACCCGTCGGGTATCCGTTTTATTTG
>CAMZFO010000030.1 GCA_947306125.1 uncultured Clostridia bacterium
CAACGGTAAACCTTTACGGAACCCCGCCACTATGGCGGGGTTTTCGAGATACAATGAAAGGGAAGGCCCGCGGGCCTTCCCTTTAGTATTGCAGTGCTTTTATCCGGCGTACGGGATACTTGCAAGATCGTCCTGCTGTATGCCGTTGATGAAAACGGGCATATGGTGTTCAGGATCGCCGAAGGTCACGTCGCAGATGCATATTGTGCCGTCCTTAAGCTTCACCTTGACGTAGGTCTCCAGATCCGTCGATACGGGGGTTATCTTTTCACCCTTCTTAACGGTTATCTTTTTGCCCTTCTCGGTCTTGAGCTTGATATCGCGCTTGAGCTTGAGCGCCTCGGCGTTTTCCTCGTAAGTGTACTCCTCGTTAAGGAATTCAAAGCCATTTGCCGTCACGGTGTATCTGCCGCCAACGAAGTGAGTGCCGAGTATTTCCGTGCGCCTGCAGGTCCATATCCCCTCGGAGGCGTTGAATACGTAATCTTCGGCGATCCCGTGGAACATCGCCATAGTGTCAAAGCTTTCCATGCGCTTGTCAAACACCTCAAAGCCGCTGCCGTCATCCTTGAAGCGGACTGCGAAAGTGGTTGAATCGCCCTCATCGTCGGTGCAGAAGACTATCTCCTTCCTGGTGTCGGAGGGGTCGAAATCGAGCACCGCGCCTACGAAGCGGAAGCCGTAGCCTGCGTCGTATTCAAACGTGTTTTCGGGATCGGCTGCTCTCGTAATGCTCACGGAGTATCTCGCCCAGCCTTCCTCATCCTCCTCGGCGCTTATCATCGCAACGTCATCCTGCCCGTCGCCGTCAAGATCTACTATGAAGGGCAGATTGGCCCTTATCTCCGCAAAGTAATCTCCCTCGGGACGGGGGCTCAATACGACGGGCACCTCCGTGGGCATGGGCGTGGGCTCGGGCGTCGCGGTGGGCTCCGGAGTCGGGGCCTCCGTCGGCTCCTCGGTGGGCTCCTCGGTGGGCTCTGCAGTGGGCTCCTCGGTGGGCGCTTCGGTGGGCTCCTCGGTGGGAGCTTCGGTGAGCTCGGCGGGAGCTTCGCTCGGGGATAAAACAGTCTGCGAGGACTCCTTACAGGCCGCAAAGCAGAGCAGCGCGGCGATAATAATCAAGGGTATCAAAAGCTTTTTCATGGGTTTTACCTGACCTTTCTCGTATTTTCAGTCTTCGTCGTCGCTCGCGTAGACCGCGCAGCGAGGCAGTTTTTCGGAAAGCTCCGCCTTCTGCTCATCGGAAAGAGGATTGCCGGATATGAACAGCGTGCAAAGCTCCTTGAGCTCGTAAAGCGGGCTCGCGTCGGTGATATTGTTTTTGATGAGCACCAGATCGCGCAGCGAGGCAAGCCCCGCAAGCACCGAGATATCGGCAAGCCCGTTCTGCTGCAGATCGAGCTTAGTCAGCCCCGTGAGGCCCGCAATGGGGCTTATATCCTTCACGCCGCAGGCCCCGAGGCGAAGCACCGTCAGCCCCGTCAGGCCGGAAACGGCTGAGATATCGCCAAGCTTCATGCCCCTGAGGTCGAGCTTTTCAAGCGCCGTGAGCCCGGCAAGCGGCGAGATATCGGTAACGAACGGGCTGCCTATGCTGATACTCCTGAGCTTTTTGAGCCCGGCAAGCGGCGAAAGATCCGTTATGGTGCTGTCGCCGATATAGAGGCTCTCAAGCTCCGTAAAATTACGCAGCACGCCTAAATCGGTTACGTTATCCTCGGCGAGCGAAAGCCTTTTGAGCCCGGTCATGCCGGCAAGCACCGAAAGGTCGCCGAGATCGCAAAACCAGAGCTCCAGCTCCTCCATTGCCGTCAGGCCCTCAAGCACCGAGGCGTCCTTTATCGGCCAAGCATTATCTATAAGCCGCAGATAGCGCAGGTTCTTGAGCCCGGCGAGCGGGGAATAATCGCGGATGCGGTTGCCGTTGAGGTCGAGCCACTCAAGCTGAGGCAGCTCATTCAAAACGCTGATATCCTCTATCGTCTGGCCGCGGAGATTGAGCGACTTGAGATTCCTGAACATGGCAAGATCGCGCACTTCGAATATGCCCGTCAGGGGGCTCTTGGTCAGATCCAGCTCCGTCACCGCGAGCACGTCCGCCTCGTATATCGGGCGATCCGGGATATTCATTATCGCACGGAACGCCGCCTCGAATCTGGGGCTGTAAAAATGCACTTCCTCGCCTGCTTCGGTCGGGGAGGGCTCCTCGGTGGGCTCCGCGGTGGGCCCTGTGGTAGGCTCCGCGGTCGGCCCCGCGGTAGGCTCGGCGGTCGGCCCCGTGGTAGGCTCCGCGGTGGGCCCCGTAGTGGGCTCCGAGCCGGCCTGCTCCGTGGCGGAAGCCTCGCCTTCCGGATCGGGGGCCCTCGTGCAGCCCGCCATTATGAGCGCAAGCAGCAGGGCCGCCAGTAAAAGGAGTATTCTGCGCTGCATATATTCACCTTCCTTGCTGTGATATTTCAGTTTCATCGGCCGGAGCGGGCGTGTGCACTTCGCTTTCCTCTCGGCCTTCACCTATACATTCCCGCCGAAAGCCCCGATTCTCACGCCTAAAAAAATATATTTTCCGCCCCGCGCGGCCGATTCCCTATTAAAATAATACCGCCTTCCGCCGGAGGCTTGCAAAGCGCAAAACGAGGTGATATCATAAAATCGCAGAAAATGGGAAGGACGGCCGCAGATGCGCGAAGAGTTCATTCGGAATCTGTACGAGCAGTATTTCGAGACCGTAAAAAAATACTGTCTGCCCAGGCTGCGGTTCGATGAGGGAGCCGCGGCGGAATGCGCGCACGCCGTTTTTGAAGAGGCGGAGCGGCATTATGAAAAGCTGCGCGGTCATCCCAAGGTGCTCGGCTGGCTGATACAGACGGCCAAGAACAAGCTTAAAAAGAGCTGGCGAAAGAGCATAAGGGATGCGGCGCGCGAGGTCCCGCTGGAGCTTGCGGCCTCGATCCCCGACGGCGGCGATCCCTTCGATGCGGTGGAGCTGCCCGAGAGCGAGATCGAGCGGATAACGGAGGAGGTGCTCTCCTGCCTTGACGAGCGCGAGCGGCGCTTCTACGATCTGTTCTTTAAGGAGGGGCTCTCCTTCGAGGAAACCGGGCGTATGTTCGGCGTTTCCGAAAAGGCGGCGCGCGCCAAGCTTGCAAGGATAAAGCTCAAGCTCAAGCAGCGAATAATATATTTGATGGATTGGTGAGAATTTCGGCCCAACAAGGGAATGTATATGTGAGGGGAAATGCGGCGCAGGGCGGCGCAAAGAAAAAAACAATGAAAAAGTCAAGCGTTAAAAGGGAATATTTGAGGCTGCTGCGGATCTCGAACACCCAGCTTAAGCGCGAGCTCAAAAAGCCGGATGCGGAGCAGGATGCGGCGCTCATTGACGAATGCCTTGAATCCATTGCCTTCTGCAGAAAGGCGCTTGGCGGTCTGCGCCGTGAAAAGGCCGGTTTCTCCGCCGTGCTTCGCAGGGCGGGCGCGGCGCTGCTGGCGCTCGTATTCTGCTTTGCCGCCTTCGCCACGGTCTCCGAGGCCGCCGGCTTCCGCGTTTGGACGGCAATAATAAAGCGCGACGCGGGCTATTTGAAGGTCGATTACGTTCCGAAGCCCACGAACGCGCCGGTCTCGGCCTTCCCTGGGTGGGACGATATGGAATACAGCTTCTTCTCGGAGCTTGATTTCGATCAGAGGCTCGTTTCCGACGGCTTTACTCCCATAGTCGCCGAGTGGGGAGATTACGAATTCATTGAGGGCAGCGTCCGCTCCACCGAAAAGGATTATTACGCCACCTACACTCTGCAGGCGGAGCAGGCCTGCGTGCGCGTGAGGATGATAGCCAAGGCGGGCGAGCCCGGCCCCGTAAGCGTTTGGGGCATGGACGAGAGCATACCCTTCACCGAAGCAAAGGTGAACGGCGTGCCCGTATCCTATCAGCGCGAGTCCGACGGCTGCGTATTCGCCACCTGGCAGGCGCGCGGCTGCATATTCAGCGCTTCGCTTTTCGATATCGCCGGGCCTGTTGAGGACGTGATAAACGAGATAGTCAGATAGACTCGTATTATAAAGCGAGCATGGCCGGATCGCCATGCTCGCATTTTTTATCCTGTTTTACTCCGCCGTGTCGTTGAGCTGGGGCACGGATTCGGTCGGCAGGCTCTCAACGTCCTTGAGCTTTTTCAGTATCGCGCGGGTGCGGACGCCGATGAGCTTTTCAAGCTCGTCGTTGGCGCTCGATATCCTGCTCTGCGCGGTGGTCAGCACCTTTTCGAAGTTCATGAACTCGTTCTTGACGGCTCCCAATACCTGCCACGCTTCGGTGGAGCGCTGCTGCATTGCGACTATCGAGAAGCCCATGCGCAGTGAATTCAAAAGCGCCGCCATGGTGGAGGGGCCCGCGATATTGACGCGCGACTCGCGCTGGAGCTTTTCGACCATGCCGAGCCTGACGACCTCCGCGTATATGCCCTCGGTGGGCAGGAACATTATTGCGAACTCCGTCGTGCGAGGCGGGTCGATGTACTTATCATGTATATCCCGGGCGAAGCGCGTTATCACGTCGCAAAGGCGGCGCTGCGCGGCGGCGACCGCGTTGGGATCGCCGGAATCGTAGGCGTCGGCGAGCTGAATATAGGCGTCGGAGGGGAATTTGGAGTCGATCGGGAGATAGACCGGCCGGTCGCCCGCGCCGGGAAGCTTTACGGCGTACTCGACGCGCTCCTGGCTCTTCCTTTTGGCGTCGAAATTCTTCTCATACTGATCGGGTGTGAGTATCTCCTCGAGTATCGCGCCGAGCTGCACCTCGCCGAGCGTGCCCCTCGTCTTGACGTTGGACAGCACCTTTTTAAGGTCGCCCACGCCGACGGCAAGGTTCTTCATCTCGCCAAGGCCCTGATAGACCTCGGCAAGGCGCTCGTTGACGAGCCGGAAGCTCTCGGTGATGCGCTTGTTGAGCGTCTCCTGCAGCTTCTCGTCCACTATGCCGCGCACCTCGTCGAGGCTCTTTTTCATCGTGTCGCGCACGTCGTCCATGTGCCTGTCGTTTTCCGACTGCATGGCGGTCAGGCGGCGCTCGACCGTTTCGCGGATATCGTTGAGGTCCGCCGTATTCTTGCTCTCGAACGTGCGGAAGCGGTCCTCCGTGTTCTTATTGCTCGTTTCAAGACTTATCGTGATGGCGGTCTGCTTTTCGGTCATGAGGTCGAAGAACGCCGCCTGCTTCTGCGAAAGCTGCTCCGACTGCCCGGTCTGCAAAAGGCGCAGGTTCTCCCCCATGAAGCGCATCTGCTGCTCCACGTCCTCGGAGATCTCCTTCTTCGTGCGGTCGAGAAGGCGCTCGTTCTCATTCTTGTAGGTTATCAGCATTTCGCCGATCTCGCCCTCGCGCCGCCTCGTGAGGAGCACCGCGATCATCGCGCCGCCGCCCGATAAGAGCGCGGCAAGTATGAGCACAATGAATTGCCAAGTCTGCATTTTTCAAAGCCTTTCCTTCAAAAGATCATTCACGGGAGAGCCTGCCCTTGCCGAACATCACCACGCCCGCCCTTTTAAGAGCGGAGAATATCAGCAGCCCCGCGGCGGAGCCGAACGCGTACTGAACGAGATTGCCCCAGACCCCCGCGAGAGCGGCGGCGGAGCCGTAAAGCAGGCATTCATAAGCAAAATAACCGGCGGGCATTATTATGCCGGCGATAAATGGCGCGGCGCCGCGAAGCCTTTTGAGCAAAAGGCCGCATACGAGCGCCATGAGCCCCTTTATGACGAAAGTGGCGGGAACGTATATCATGCCGCCGTGCAGCACGTCTGCAAGCGCCGAGCCTGCCGCGGAGACGACCGCGCCGCCCACCGGGCCCAATACGTAAGCCGAGGCGTAGACCGCCGCGTCGCCCGCGTTAAGATAAGCCGCCTCGGAAGAAATGGGCAGTGGCACGGACACGAACAGGGTCAGCACAGTCACTATTGCGGCAAGCAGGCCGTAAGCCGTCAGCCTGCGCACCTTTTCATCCGGGTATCTTTTCTCTTCCTTCTTCATGCTACCTCCCCATACAGCGTTTCTTGTCCTGCTGTATTCGGTCTATTATACCACATATCGCGTCCGGGAAAAAGCACGCGGGCAAAATATTGTTAAAAAAGTGAACGTGCTTTAGGCGCGTTCGCTTAAGGTTACACAATCTCAAAAGGTATCTTATTGCCGGTGCAGATCAGGGATGTGTTGATCCTTATCCGGTTATATTGCCTAATAAAAAAGCATGGTATCCCTTTGCCATACTTTATTCGTTGAATTACCGCGGAATTGACTCGCAGGTGCGATCCTACTTTCTCCAGTGATCGCGTTCCGCGCCTCTCGCGGCGCGTACGCCGATTCGACACGAAAAATGATTATTTTTCGGCCACATCGGCGACGCTCGCTTTGCTCGCTTACAGTGAACGCGCTTAGGGCGCGTTCACTGTAATGCATTAAGCCTCAGAAATACAGCTCCGCGTCCTCGCCGAGGCAGCCGCGAAGCTCCTCGATGGCTTCATCGCTTATGGGATTTTCGCAGAGCGAGACCTGCGTGAGCTCGGTAAGTCCCTCTATCGCAGTGACGTCCTCTATGAGGTTCCTGTCGAGCACGAGCATCTGCAGCTTATTAAGGCCCGCTATCGGCGCGACGTCGCTGATCAAATTGCCGCTGAGCTGGAGCTCTGTCAGCTCCGGCATGCCCGCGAGCACGCCGATATCCTCGACGCTGTTGTTCCCGAGCCAGAGGGCCTTCAGCGCGGAATGCCCCTCGAGCGGGGATATGTCGGTTATGCCGTTGCCGTAAAGATCGGCAAATTCAAGCCCGAGATGACCCGCAAGGAACGAGATGTCCTTGACTCCCGTCTCGCCCAGATCGACCGCCGTAAGCCCCGTGAGCTCCCCTATCGGCGAGAAATCCTCTATCAGACTGCACTGATAAAGATCGAGCGTGCGCAGCGCGTCAAGCCCGGTTATGGGCGATATGTCTTCAACCTCCGTGCCGTAAAGGGAGAGGTATTCGAGCTTGCCAAGACCCGAGATGGGCGAAATATCCTTAACCGGAGTGCGGCTGACCGTGAGCTCCCTGAGATTCACGCAGGCGGCGACGGGCGCAAGATCGGCTATATCGGTGCGGTCGAGGTCAAGCGAGGTAAGCTCCGTAAGGCCCGAGAGCAGGGCGGGATCGAATTTCAGCCCCGAAAGGCTGAGCGTCTTCAAGCCGGTAAGCCCGGCAACAGGGGAAATATCGCCTATCTTCGCGTCGTCGAGATAGAGTCTTTCGAGCGAGGCAAGCTCGCCAACGGGGGTGATATCCTCAAGCTCAACGGACTCGAGCTCGAGCGACCTGAGCCCCGTGAGCTGCTTCAAAAACAGCACGTTGTCTATCAGCGTACCCGAAACGTCGAGCTCCTCGAGGCCCGATGCGGCGGCGACAGGCGAGGCGTCGATGATGGGATTTCCCGAAAGATCGAGCTTTTTCAGCCCCGTGAACATAGCCGCGTCAGCGATATTGGTCAGACCGCAGTCGGTGAGCGAGAGCTCCGTCATCGAGGCGAGGCCGGCTTCCGTAACGGGCCCTCCGACTCCGTAAGCCTCCATGAACGCGCGCTCGAAATCGGCGTCCCTGAACACGCTCCCGGCGGGCTCGTATGTGGGCTCGGGCTGCTGAGTGTCCTGCGCGGGCTGCAAAGTGGAAAGCTGCTGATCCGGCTCCGCGGACTCGTCCGGACCCTCCGTGAGCTCAATGGAGCCCAGAGTCGGCTCCGGCGCCTCGGTGGGCTCGGCGGGCTCGTCAAAGAGGAAGTCGGGATCCATCCTCACAGAGCATGCGGCAAGCGAAAACACGAGCACGGACGCAAGCGCCAGTGCAAGCATTGTGATTCCTGTATTCAATAAGCGTTTCATTGCGAGATCCTTTCCGCGCACGGGCTTAAAAAACGCCGTACGCGCTTACACTTATATAACGTCCGCAGGCCCCTTTCGGTTCCCTTTTTCTTCAAAAGATACGCCTTTTCTTTACCCGCCGGGGGAAAGCCGGGCTATTAAAAACGGGCGGCCGGGATCGCTCCCCGCCGCCTTGAGCCGCTTTTTAATCGGCCGCGTTGGCCTTCTTGAGCTCCTCCTCCTCGAGCACGCGGTATGCCACCTTGCCCACAAGGGTCTTGGGCATATCGTCCTTGAACTCTATGTCATAGGGCATGGCGTATTTGGCGATGTTCTTGCGGCAGTAATCCATGAGCGTACGCTTCGTCTCGTCGTTGGCGGGAACGCCCTTGGCGAGCTTGACGAACGCCTTGACCTTCTGCACGCGGTAGGGATCGGGCACGCCGATGACGCAGCTCATCTGCACGAGCTCATGCGCGTCGAGTATGTTCTCGAGCTGGCCGGGATATACGTTATAGCCGGAAGAGATTATCATGCGCTTTGCCCTGCCCCTGAAATAGATGAAGCCTTCCTCATCCATAAAGCCGAGATCGCCGGTATAGACCCATGTGAGGCCGTCCGCGTGGGTGCGGAGGGTCTTCGCGGTCTCGTCGGGATGATTCATGTATTCCTTCATGACCGTGGGACCGGCAAGCAGTATCTCGCCCTCCTCGCCGTAGGGAAGCTCCTCATCGGTATCGGGACGGACTATCTTGATATAGGTATCGGGGAAGGGAACGCCGATGGAGCCCTCCTTGAACATATGGGGCGGGGTCAGACAGCAGGCGGTGACGGTCTCGGTCGTGCCGTAGCCTTCGCGCACCTGCACCTTCGCGCCGTGATCCGCAAGGAATTTGTCGAGCTTCTTTTTAAGCTCCACGGAGAGCGAGTCTCCGCCCGAGAAAACGCCCTTGAGCTTTGAAAGGTCGGCCTTTTCCATGCCCTGGAGCCTTAAAAGCGCCTCGTAGAGGGTGGGCACGCCGGCAACGAAATTGCACTTCACGATGAGCTTTGCGTATTCCTTGGGAGTTACCCTTGGCACGAGCAGGCAGCGGCCGCCGTTGGAGAGCATCGTGTGGATGCAGACGCCGAGGCCGAAGCCGTGGAACATGGGCATCGCGGAGAGCATCCTGTCGCCCTTTTCGAACATGGGATTGGCGGCGAGCACCTGGGAGCCCAGCGCGTTGAAATTGAGGTTGGTGAGCACTATGCCCTTCGTCGTGCCCGTGGTGCCGCCGGAGTAGAGTATGACGGCGGGATCCCCGGAGGTGCGCTTTACCCTGTAGTTATAGAAGCACATACGGCTCATCTCCATGAACTCGCGCCAGCGGATAACGGGCGCGTCCTTGGGGATCTTCTTGATCTTGCGGCCCTCGGTGAGCATATAGCCGGCCTTGAGGGGCTGGGAGAGCTCATCCTTGACGCTCGCGATTATTATGTTGACGACGGAAGTGTTCTTCCTGATATTCTCGAATTTGTTGTAGAACTGATCGAGCGTGATCGCGGTGACGCTCTTGGAATCGTTAAGATAGAATTCGATCTCCTTCTCCGCCGAGAGGGGGTGGATCATATTGGCGACGGCGCCGATGAGGTTCACGGCGTAGAACATATAGATCGCCTGCGGACAGTTGGGCAGGGCGATGGTGACGCGGTCGTTTTCGCGCACGCCGATGGTCTTTAAAGCCTTCGCGCAGCGCTCGACCTCCTGCACCAGCTTGCGGTAGGTGGTGTGCCTGCCCATGAAATCGAAGGCGACGGCCTCCGGCCTCTCGGCGGCGATGCCCTCCACCATTTCGAACATGGTGCCGTCAAAATACTCAAGGTGCATGGGAAGGTCGCCTACGCTCTTTTCCCAAGGCGTTTTTGCGGTTATCTGCATTATGATACCTCAGCTTTCCCGCCGAAAAAGCGGCGATATAAAACGATAAATAAAAATAACAAAAGCAGGTTATCCCTGCTTACTATTATAATATTCGCGTCGATTTTTGTCAATACCGCGCGGCGGCTCCATAAGCCCCGGCGGCGCATTTTTCTTTGCCGGCCCCCGCGGATCACGGCAGGCTGACCGCAACGCGGAGCTTGCCCTTCTTCGTCTCGCGCTCGAGCCCCAGATAGGTGAACCGCCCCTTGCCGCGCACGGACACCGCCGCGCCCTCCGGTATGGTGCTGCCGGCCTTTACCGCAAGGCGCGCGTCGACGAAAACGAGCCCCTTTTCGCAAAGCGCCTTCGCCTCCTCGCGCGGGAGCTTCCAGACGGCGGCGATGACCGCGTCGAGCCTTTCGGAGGCGACGACGACGCTCCTTACCTCCCCCTCGCCGCTCTTTACCGTCGGATCGGAGCAGGGCTCGCAGCGGACGCCCGTGCGCTTTACCTCGGTCAGGTTTTCCTCTATGAAGGGCGCTACGGACGCGCAGCAGAAAAGATAGCCGCAGTTGTCCTTTACGACTATATCGCCGAGCGTTTCGCGGACTATGCCGAGCGCCATGAGCGAGCCCAGAAAATCGCGGTGGGTGAGCTCCTGAGCGAATTTCCCGCCGACGGGGGATATCCTGAGGCAGGTCACGGAGTCCGTCTCCTCCGCGCCGAAAACGGCGACGCGCCTTTCGGCGCCCTCAAAGCCGCCCCAGAGGAAAACGGGCAGGCGCATGGAAAGCAGAACGGACTGCTCCGCCATATTCAAAAAGCGGGTCTCCTGCGGGCGGCCGATCCTTTCGGCCCTTTCCGCAAGCTCCGCAAAGCGTTTTTTCAGTTTTCCGATATCATCTTCTGCCATAGATAAAGCACCGTTTTGCCCTCCGTTTCAAGGCGGCGCATGGCCTCCCTGAGCCTGTCGTTGGAGAGCTGTACCTCCTTTTCAAACGCGCGCGAGGGCACGCGGAACGCCCCCCTGCCCAATACTATGAGCTGCTCGAGCCCGTCAGAGGTGACGACGCGCACTCTGCGCTTTGCCGCGGAGAGCTTCTGCACGGCGCGCTCTATGAACACGTCGGCGATCTCGCTCTCCCTTGTGTAGACTATATAGACGCCGCCCTCCTTTTCGACCTTCTCCACTCCGCCCGCGACCTTATAGGCGTCGAAAACGAGTATGAGAGTCATCGGCTTCGAAGCGGCGAAATTGATCATCATGCGTATGAGCGCTTCCCTCGCCGAATCTATCGACTCCCTTGCGACCTGACGCAGGCTCTCCCATGAGAATATCACGTTATAGCCGTCTATGAGCAGGTATTCCTCCCCCGCCTCCCCGCGGTCCTTTTCGGGCTCCTCCGCCTTCTTCTGCGCGGGACGCAGCGCGGTGGGCTTTATCTGCCCGTAGGTGCGCTCGAATATCGCCATGAGCTCGGCTTCCTCGTCCTTTATCGCGGGCTTTTTCGAAGGCATTTTGGCGCCGGGCTCAGCCTTAACGCGGTTAAGATAAGCCGCGACCTCGTACCATTTCACCGTGAAGCCCGCGCCTGCCGCGCAGAATACGGAGTCGGGCGAATTGCGAAGATCCTTCTCGGGATCGTAGCCGATCGCGCGTATGACCTCGGCGGAGTTATGGCAGGGGCGGTAATCGGAGGGGGTGAGCGAGAGCGCGCCGTGCCCGTGGGTGTAGGCGGCGACGGAAACGGCGTAATCGCGCATCGCGGAGACCGGAGCGGAGCCCTTGAGCACCGCCCTTTCCCCGATGATATCCGGCGCTTCGAATTCGCCCTCCATGCGGCGTATGTCCGTCATCGCTCTGCCGACGGACTCCTGCGGGAGCTCGAGGCGGAATTCGTACCAGGGCTCCAGAAGCACGTTTTCGCAGTACATGAGCGCATTCCTCACGGCTCTGTAGGTGGCCTGGCGGAAATCGCCGCCCTCGGTGTGCTTCAGATGCGCTTTGCCGCCCGTCAGCACTATCTTTACGTCGGTCAGCGGCGAGCCCGTGAGCACGCCCCTGTGCCGCTTTTCGGCAAGGTGGGTGAGTATGAGCCTCTGCCAGTTACGGGAAAGCTCGTTCTGATTTACCTCGGTTTCGAAGGTCAGGCCGCTGCCCGGCGGCGCGGGCTCTATCCTGAGCTCGACGTGCGCGAAATGCCTCAGCGGCTCGAAATGCCCTATGCCCGGCGCGCCCGCCGAGACCGTCTCGCGGTACATCACCGAGCCCGCGTCGAAGCCGACCTCGAGCCCGTAGCGCTCGCGTATGAGCCTCTGCAGCACCTCGCGCTGCACCTCGCCCATGAGCTGCGCCTTTATCTCCCCGTGCTGCTCGTCCCAGACTATGCCGAGCTGCGGATCCTCCTCGGAAAGCGCGCTGATGCGGCGGTAGGCGTCGAAGGCGTTGGTCCCTTCGGGGAACGTGAGGCTGTAAGAGAGCACCGGCTCCGTGAAGCTCTCGTTCTCGCCGGCGTCTATCCCGAGCCCCTCCCCCGCGAAAGTGCGGGTAAGGCCCGTCACGGCGACTATCTCGCCCGCCTCAGCCGCCTTTGCCGGGGCGTATCTCGCGCCGGAATACAGGCGGAGCTGATCCGCCTTTTCCTCCCAGACGGCGTCCTCCGGGACCGTCGCGGAGCGGTTGGTCAACACCTGCTTGGCGTTCAATACCCCTCCCGTGATCTTCATGAAGGTGAGGCGGACGCCCTCCGAATTGGTTATCTTGAACACGCGCGCGCCGAATTCCGGCGGGTACACGGGAGTTTTCGTGAACCTGACGAGGCCCTCGCGCAATTCGTCCACGCCCGTGAGCTTCAGCGCAGAGCCGAAATAGACGGGAAAGAGCTGCCTGCGGAACACGGCGGAGGCTATGAGCTCGTCCGTAAGCGAGTTATCCGAAAGATACTTCTCGAGCAGCTCCTCGCTGCAGGAGGCCGCGTCCTCGAAAAGCGCGTCCTCGGGCTGCGTGAGATCCACGCAGGCGGGATCGAGCTTATCCCGCAGGGCTTCGATCAGCGCTTTTTTCGAGGGACAGGGAAGATCGGTCTTGTTTACGAATATGAAGGTGGGTATGCGCTTCCTTTTGAGGAGCTGCCACAGCGTCAGCGCGTGGGTCTGCACGCCCTCGGAAGCGCTTATAACGAGCACGGCCAGATCCAGCACGCCAAGCACGCGCTCCGCCTCCGATGAAAAATCCACGTGGCCGGGGGTGTCCATGAGCGTTACGGAGGCGCCGTCGAGCTCCAAACGCGCCTGCTTGGAGAATATCGTTATGCCGCGCTCCTTTTCGATGCTGTGGGTATCGAGAAAAGCGTCCCCGTGATCCACGCGCCCAAGGCGCCGGATCGCGCGGCCGGAATAGAGCAGCGCTTCCGTAAGCGTCGTTTTGCCCGCGTCGACGTGCGCGAGCATGCCTATTACGAGCTTCTTCAAATCAATCCCCCGATACCGTATTTGTTTTCGCCTGTTCCTCCGAGGCCGCAAAAAGCGCCCTCGATATCCCGCGCATATCCTCCGCTTCGAGCTTCATCACGCGGCGGTCGAAGGTCAAT
The DNA here is from genome assembly GCA_947306125.1 of uncultured Clostridia bacterium. GTDB lineage: Bacteria > Bacillota > Clostridia > Christensenellales > CAG-138 > UBA3857. Next base: position 13,373 of record CAMZFO010000030.1, read on the forward strand.
ATGCCGTTCGTTTCGTCCTCAACGTCCGATAACTGCGTATACACCGCGGCGGAAAGCCCGCGCCTCACAAGGGGCAAAAGCTCATCGGAACAGAGCCTTTTCAGGCCCGAAGCGAACTCCCCGCGGGTATCGAATATCCTGTAGCCGTAAGTCTTTTTCGGGTTGAAGCTGTGCTTTTCGTCCTTCCAAACGTACCCGCCGAACTCCGATATCACCTGCGGCAGCCCGCTGTTTTTGCCCATGCGGAGCCTTTTGAAATAGATATGCAGGCTGTCGATATCCGTCTTCCTTTGGCGGAACCAGCCGCTCGTCGAGTCCACGGGGCGGGTGGGATCGGCTTTTTTCAGCCGCTCATACATCGCGTCCGCATTGAACTGCCCCCAGCCCTCGTTGAATATCGTCCAGTACACTATGCAGGGGTGGCCTGAAAGCAGGCGCACCGTTTCCAGCATGTGCTCCTCGAATACCGCGCGTGCGTATCTTTTTTTGTTAAGGCGCTTATCCGAAAGCTTTTGCACTCCGACCGTGGGCAGTACCGTATCGCGGAAAAAGCTGTACCTGCCGTTGTTCACCATGTCCTGAAAAACCGCCATGCCCAGCTTGTCGCAGTAATAATAGAAGAGCTCCGGCTCTGTTTTTATGTGCTTGCGGAGCATATTGAAGCCCAGCGACTTCATTTTCATTATGTCGCGCTCGTATTCTTCAGGCTCTGCGGGCGTCCAGAGGCCGTCGGAATAATAGCCCTGATCGAGCAGGCCGTTGAAAAAACAGGGCTTACCGTTGAGGCAGAGGCGCGGCACGCCGTTTATCGTCTTCGTTTCGACCGTGCGGAAGGCGAAATAGCTTTGGACCTCGTCCTCCCCCGCCCTCACGGTGAATTCGTAAAGATTCGGCTCCTCCGGCGACCAGAGGCGGGGGCTTTCGATGCGTATGCGGCATTCGCCGTCCATCACCGGATAGGTCTTCCCCTCGCAGACCGCCTCGCCGCTCTTCACGCCGAATACGGTTATCACCTGCTCGCCGTTTTCCTGCCTCGTTTTTATCTCACGGATATGCTTCACCGGCACCGGCTCGAGCCAGACCGTCTGCCATATTCCGGAGCAGGGCGTATACCACATCCCGCCGCGCTTTATCCTCTGCTTGCCGTAGGGGAAAGCGGGGTCGAGATCGTTCACGCAAACCACCTCAAGCTCGTTTTCGCCCTCGTGAATAAGCTCGGTGATATCGTCCGTCACGCTGAAATAACCAAAGCTCTCCATCCGAACGAAGCGGCCGTTGACGAGGATCGTATGCTCGCGGCTTGCCGCGCCGAGGTTGAGCAGAACACGCTTCCCGCGCCACTCTGCCGGAACGGTGAACCTGCGCCTGTAAATCAGCTTTTCGCCGTACTTTATCGTTCCTTCGAATCCGGAAAACAGACTTTCGGCGGGGAACGGCACGCGGATGCTCCCCTTGCAGCCGCTCTCCGTTTCAAATTCCCAATATCCGTTCAGATTCAGCCACTCGCGCCGCCTCATGTGGGGGCGCGGATAGACCTGCCACGGTATCAGCGAGGGATCGCTTTTCAGCCTCTCCCCCGCCTCGGTATAGAGTTTTCCGTATTCCGGCTCCATGCTTTTGCTTCGCGCTCCTGTAAACGGGTATTGCCGCTTACTATTATACAACAAAACGGCTCCCGCGGGCAAGCCCGCGAAAGCCGCTCGAGCGCCTAAAAAAACGCCCGTCAATGCCCGAGTATGGCCATTACGTCCTCATAGCTCAATTCGTTTGAGGTCAGCTCTATCTGCCCCGCGTGATCCTTCGTTTCGCGCAGTATACGCACCTCTATATCGCCCGTGCCGCCGCCATTCGGCTCGAACCAGAGCATCACGCCCGCCGGCTCGCCGTTCTCCATGTAAAGATCCCCATAACAATCGCCGTCGGATGAGCTCACCGTTTTGACCGGGAGCTCGGCGGCTGTGAGTATGGGATCCATTATGGGATCGCCGTAACCGAGTTTAAGTCCGAAGCTTAAAAGCGGCTCGGGAGCCGTCTCGCTCTGCTCGAGATGAACGGTAAAGCGCCTGCCCTCATACTCGCCCTCGATATTCACCCAGCCCATGTTGTTTTCGCGCCGGACGCTGTAATAACAGTCCGAAAACACCCTCGCGCTGCCCGATATCTCTTTAAGCTCAACGAGATCGAGGTTTATGGGAACGTCCACGGGCTCGTACATGAGCTCCTCCTGCGCCTCCCGTATGCTTTCAAAGGTCAGCTTCTCCTCGCGCACGGCCGAAAGGCCGGTCGGCAGGACCGCTTCCTCAACTCCGCCGTCCGGATGGATGAGATACGCGCGGCCGGTCATTTCGTTCTCCTCCGCCCCTATATCGCTTACGGCGAGCAGATCGTCCCCGACGACGGCGGCGAGGGCGTATTCCATGCTGCCCGAAACGAGCAGCCTTTCCTCCCCGCTCACGGGATCTACGAGGCAGAGATCGCCGTCCCTGACTGCCGCGAGGCGTCCGTCATACGATACGAAGCCTTCCGCGCCCCAGACGAGCGAATACCCGGAGGCGTCGAACGAGGCGAGCTTCTCGCCGGTCACGGAATAGACCTCGGCTTCGTCCGCGTCCGCATACATTACGAAAGTCCGGTCGGTATAGGCGGTGCGGATCTCGGGGAACGCGAATATCCTGTTCCCGCAGGCGGATATGGCGTCGATCCTCTCGGCGATAAGCTTTGCCTCGCCCTCATACGATACGAACCAGACCGCCCCTCCGTAAAGCACGGCGACTCCGTCCGTGCAGGGAAATATGCTCGCGTCGGTCGAGCCGGACAGGGCCTCGTTCCTTTTTATGCCCGCGAGCCTGAACACCTTGCCCGAAGCAAGGTCGCAGAGCTTTACTTCCGCGGAGCTCACCTTATCCGTGACGTAAACGAGCTTATCCCCCGTCAGCGCGACGGAACAGACGGGGTCGCCCGCGGAGACGATGCTCGTTATCTCCATCGTTTCGATATCGTATCTGCATATGCCGTTCGTGCGCACGAGGCCGCAGATCACCTCTTTCGTGCCCGGCATATAGACGCCGCCGTCGTAATAACACGCGCCGCAGTAAAAGCCCGTTTCCGCTCTGCCCGTGATATGATCGGCCGTCCCCGCCCGGAAGCGATAAACGGGGCCGTTTTCAATGAGTGTGAAGCAGACGCCGCTTCCATGCCCGAAAGCAAACAGGCCGGAATAAAACATGCGGTCGCTCTCCATCGCCTTTTTGTTTTCGGAATAGCCGTACGCCGCGTTATTTGCAACGAAGCGGTCGGTGCGGTCAATGGGGAGCTCCACCGTCTTGCCCTCAACGGGCTCCACGCTGCCCTTTCCCCTCGGGAGCAGCCTCGGCAGCGCTGCGGCGAGCCCAATGGCCAGCGCCAGCCCCGCGCACGCCGCGAGCCGGACCCTCCGGGCGCGAACGCGCTTTATCCTCTTTTCATCCGCTCTGCGGAGCGCCTCCGCAG
>CAMZFO010000031.1 GCA_947306125.1 uncultured Clostridia bacterium
ACATACCACCTGCCCGAAGTGCGGCGCTCCCGCAGAGCGTGAGATCGACACAATGCCCAACTGGGCGGGCTCGAGCTGGTATTTCCTGCGCTACTGCGATCCGCATAACGATAAGGCGCTGGCTTCCAAGGAGGCGCTCGATTACTGGATGCCTGTTGATTGGTATAACGGCGGCATGGAGCATACCACTCTGCATCTGCTCTATTCGAGATTCTGGCATAAGTTCCTCTACGACATAGGCGTCGTAAGCTGCCCCGAGCCCTATCTGAAGCGTACGAGCCACGGCATGATTCTTGCAGAGGATGGCAGGAAGATGTCCAAGTCCTTCGGCAACGTCATAAATCCCGACGATCTCTGCCGCGATCTGGGCGCCGATACGGTGCGCATGTATGAAATGTTCATAGGCGCTTTCGAGCAGACCATCCCCTGGAGCACGACGGGCGTAATGGGCTGCCGCCGCTTCCTCGACCGCGTATGGAGGATGCTCGAAATGGTAAAGGGCGAGGGCGAACGCCCCGAGATGCGCTGCTCGCTCCACTCCTGCATCAAGAAGGTGACGGAGGATACCGAACGCATGAAGTTCAATACGGCCATAGCGGGCATGATGAGCTTCGTAAATGACGTTTATGCAAACGGCAGCATCACGAGGGACGAGATGAGGACGCTGCTTATTCTGCTCGATCCGTTCGCTCCTCATATCGCGGAGGAAATGAACGAGAGGCTCGGCTTTGCTCCGCTCTACGAGGCCGTATGGCCCAAATGGGATGAATCGGCTCTCGTCAAAAACGAGCAGGAGCTCGGCATCCAGGTGAACGGCAGACTGCGTACGAGGATGACCGTCCCCGCCGACATATCCCAGGACGATCTGCGCGAACTCGTGCTCGGCAATCCCGAGCTTTCGCAGTGGATAGAGGGAAAGACCGTCAAAAAGTTCATTGCTATCAAGAACATAGTCAACGTCGTAGTAGTGTAATAAGGAGGATCGCGGGTGCGCGTAAAAAACGCACCCGCCGTCATGTAGATGCCTACAAGAACAGCAGGTGAAAAGGCCAGGATAGAGAAGCGTATACGGCTCGAAAAAACGATACTTCCCGTCGTATGCGTTCTCGGTATCGCCGCTTTTATACTCATAAGCGCGCTTTTGGGGAAAACGGGCAGCGAGGCGAACGACCCGATGCCCGAGTTTACTCCGGCGCCAACGGAGGACCCGGCTTTTACCGTTATCAAGGCGGTGTCCGCCAAAACCGGGGCTTCGTATACGAGCGGCACGGAAGCCTATACGCTTTCGTATAAGAGTCCCGCAGACGGTGAATTCGGCACTGTAACGACGTTCGACAAGCAGGGGATGCTTTGTATGCGCATACGCCGCCCCTTCGCGCAGAAGGACGCTGAAGCTTCAGAGGATCCCTTCTCACAGATGTTCGAGCCGACTCCGATGCCGACGGCAGGGGCGGGGAAGACCGAAGATAACGAAGCCGAGCTTATATCCGTCGCAAACGAGATATGCGGTTTCCTTTCATACGTATATGAGACGGAATCCTCGGACGACGTTTCCGGGAAGATAGTTTCCGCGCTTAAGAACATACGCAGCGGCGAGGAGACCAAGGCGAATATCATTTACGGAGTTTACCTGCTCAGCATTGAATACATGAAAACCGACGGGATACTCTCCGTCACCTGTTCGCCAGCCTAAAGCTTTCGATATATTAGCACAAACGCTTTACAAGCATCTTGTATTGTTGTATAATTCATCCGATCCATCTAATCAATTATCAGGAGGAATCATCCATGAAGTCCAATTCTTCTAAAACCCGCATGATAGTTGGCCTCGGCCTGCTGACCGCTATCGTCGTCGTCCTGCAGCTCCTCGGCGCCTTCATCAGGTTCGGTACGTTCTCCATATCGCTCGTACTCATGCCCATAGTGGTCGGCGCCGCTCTCTTCGGCGTTGGCGCGGGCGCATGGCTCGGCCTCGTTTTCGGCGTAGTCGTTCTTCTTTCCGGCGACGCTGCGCTCTTCCTCGGCATCAATCCCTTCGGCACCATCGTTACCGTAATCTTGAAGGGCGTTCTCGCAGGCGTATGCGCGGGCCTTGTTTATAAACTCCTTGCAAAGCGCGTACCGACTATCGTTGCCGTCATCGCCGCCGCCGCGGTTTGCCCCATTGTAAATACGGGTGTATTCCTTCTCGGCTGCCGTCTTTTCTTCTTCGACACCATCAAGGAATGGGCCGCAGGCGCGGGCTTCGGAAGCAACGTAGGCACTTACATGATAGTTGGTCTCGTGGGCTTCAACTTCGTGTTCGAGCTCGCAGTCAACCTCATTCTCTGTCCCGCTATCGTATCCCTCATAAGGTACGGTGAAAAGAGCATTGCAAAGAACTGACGCGAAAAGCATTTCAGCCGGTTGTTATCAGCCGGCTGTTTTTTTATGCCGCGCCTAAGTAAGAGATAACGCTTCCTATGGATATCAGCGACTGTACTGCAAACAAGCACCAGCAGATAATACTGCGCTTATCATCGTTCTTTCTTTTAAAATAGTCCGCTCCCCAAAGCGGAATGAGCGCGATAAGGGCGCAGTACACGATGAAGAGAAAGCTTTTAAGCATGATGATCACCTCGATAAAGATGATAGCATTGACTGCACGGCGTTTCAATCGTGAACGGCTGGCAGAATTGACAATTTAATGAAATGATCAAATAGGGCTATGAAACGAACTCGTTTGGTGTTATAATCTATTGTGAATATTTATGGGGTCAGCGAGTTATGAACGTATTTAAAGCAGTATCACCATTCGAGCCGACGGGCGATCAGCCTCATGCGATCGCCAAACTTGCAGAGGGCGTCAAAAGGGGCGACCGTCTGCAGGTGCTTCTTGGCGTTACCGGCTCCGGCAAAACGTTTACCATGGCAAAGGTCATAGAGCAGGTGCAGATGCCCACGCTCGTTATAGCTCATAACAAGACCCTTGCGGCGCAGCTCTGCTCCGAGCTCAAGGAGTTCTTTCCCGACAGCGCCGTCGAGTATTTCGTAAGCTACTATGATTACTATCAGCCGGAAGCCTACATCGCTTCATCCGACACCTATATCGAGAAGGAATCCTCGATCAATGACGAGATCGACAGGCTGCGCCACAGCGCGACCTGCGCCCTGAACGAGCGTAAGGACGTTATTATCGTAGCCTCCGTTTCCTGCATATATGCGCTCGGCGATCCCGAAGAATACCTGAGGATGAGCATTTCTCTCCGCCCGGGCATGACGGTCGAGCGCGACGCGATACTCCGCAAGCTCGTAGATATGCAGTACGAAAGGAACGAGATAGATTTTTCACGCGGTACGTTCCGGGTCAAGGGCGACGTCGTTGAGATATTCCCCATGAACCAGAACGACAAGGCGATACGCGTTGAGATGTTTGGCGACGAGATAGAGAGCATATCAGAAATATCCGTCGTTACCGGCGTTCCCGTCAGGACGCTTTCTCACGCAATGATATTTCCCGCCACGCATTACGCCGCCGATCAGGCGAAGACGGAGGAGGCACTTGCGCAGATAAAGCGCGATATGATGCAGCGGGTCGCGGAATTCAAGGAGCAGAACAAGCTTATAGAGGCGCAGAGGATAGAGCAGCGCACCACTTTCGACATGGAAATGATGCGCGAGATAGGATACTGCCAGGGCATCGAGAATTATTCCCGTTATTATGACGGCAGAAAGCCCGGCGAACCGCCCTTTACTCTTATGGATTACTTCCCGAAGGGATTCCTTACCATAATCGACGAATCGCACGTCACGCTGCCTCAGCTTCGCGCGATGTACCGAGGCGATCTTTCGCGCAAGACGGAGCTCGTAGAATACGGGTTCCGCATACCGAGCGCATACGATAACCGCCCCTTGACTTTCGACGAGTTCGAGCAGCGCGTAGGCCAGATGATATGCGTCAGCGCAACTCCCGCGGAATACGAGCTTTCGAGGGCTTCTCAGATAGCGGAGCAGATAATAAGACCTACCGGTCTCGTCGATCCCGCTATAGAGATACGCCCCGTTAAGGGCCAGGTCGACGATCTTCTCGGAGAGATCCGTTTGACCGCGGGCAAGGGTTACCGCACGCTCGTTACGACTCTGACCAAGCGAATGGCTGAAATGCTGACGGAATATCTCGACGGCATGGGCGTAAGGGTCAGATACATGCATTCCGATATAGAAACCATAGAGCGCATGGAGATAATACGCGATCTTAGGCTGGGCGAATTCGACGTGCTCGTGGGTATAAACCTTCTTCGAGAGGGTCTTGATCTTCCCGAGGTCGGCCTCGTTGCGATACTCGACGCCGACAAGGAGGGCTTCCTGCGCTCAACGACCTCGCTCGTCCAGACCGTCGGCCGAGCCGCCCGAAACGTCGACGGAAGGGTGATAATGTACGCCGATACGATCACCGATTCCATGCAGCGCGCCATCGACGAGACCAACCGCCGCCGCGAGATACAGATGAAGTATAACGAGGATAACGGCATAACGCCTCAAAGCATAAAGAAAGCGGTCCATGACGTTATCGAGATAAGCTCAAAGGCAAAGCAGGGCAAGTCCGGAATGAGCGATGCGGAGCGCGAAGAAAGGATTAAGCTGCTGACAGATCAGATGAAGCAGGCGGCTATGGAGCTCGAATTCGAGCAGGCGGCAAAGCTGAGGGATGAGCTGTTCAGGCTGCAGGGCAAGGAGCCGGACGGCTCCGTCGGAATAGCTCCCGGTACGCCAGGCAGCAGAAGAAAAGCAAAGCAAAGGACCAGGAAATGAACGATAAGATCTACATAAAAGGCGCGAGAGAGAACAATCTGAAGAACGTCTCGCTCGAACTCCCGCGTGAAAAGCTGATAGTATTCACAGGCGTTTCCGGTTCGGGAAAATCGAGCCTTGCTTTCGATACCATCTACGCGGAGGGACAGAGGAGATACGTTGAATCCCTCTCCGCATACGCCCGACAGTTTTTGGGGCAGATGGATAAGCCCGACGTCGATCATATTGAGGGGCTTTCTCCCGCGATATCAATAGACCAGAAGAGCACATCAAACAATCCCCGTTCTACCGTCGGCACCGTTACGGAGATCAGCGACTATCTGCGCCTGCTTTACGCAAGGATAGGTCGTCCGCATTGCCCGAACTGCAGCAAGCCGATAGAAAAGCAGAGCATAGATCAGGTCGTCGACCGTGTAATGGAGCTGCCGGAGGGCACGAGGATACTCGTAATAGCGCCCGTGGTCCGCGCAAGGAAGGGCGAGCATAAAGCCGCTTTCGACCGTATACGCAAGGAGGGCTACGTCCGCGTGAAGGTCGACGACGTTATCTACGACATAAACGAAGTGCCCGATCTCGATAAAAAGAAGAAGCACACGATAGACGCCGTGGTAGACAGGCTCATAGTGCGCGAAGGCACGGCTCCCAGGCTCAGTGAATCTTTGGAAACGGCGTTCCGTTTCGGCGAGGGGCTCGCGAAGGTCGTGACTACCGACGGAGACGAGATGCTATTCTCGCAGAATTACGCCTGCCCGGACTGCGGCATAAGCATCGAAGAGCTCACACCGCGTATGTTCTCGTTCAACAGCCCCTTCGGAGCTTGTCCGGATTGTTCCGGACTCGGCTTTCAGCTGACTATGGATGAAGAGCTCATAGTTCCCGATAAGGAGCTGTCTTTGAACGAGGGAGCCATCCCGGTCACGGGTTGGCAGAGCGATTCCAAAAACACTATAGCGCAGATGTATTTTTCCGCTGTAGGAAAGGAGTACGGCTTCACGGGAGATACGCCCTTCAAGGATATCCCGGAGGAAGGCAAAAACGCATTGCTTTACGGCACCGGGGAAAAGCGTCTGCACGTTGAATACCAGAAGGAATACGGCAGCGGCACTTTCGAGGCTCCCTTTGAAGGCGTTATACCCAACCTCATGAGGCGATACCGCGAAACCCAGTCGGACTGGTCAAAGCAGGAGATAGAGGCTTATATGAGATACACGCCCTGTCCGACCTGCGGCGGAAAGAGGCTCAAGCCCGAGACGCTCGCCGTGACCGTCGGAGGCATCTCTATTGCGGATCTCTGCGATCTGACCATAAGGAAAGCAAGGAGCTTTTTATCGGAGCTCAAGCTGACGAGATCGGAGACCATCATCGCTTCGCAGATCGTCAAGGAGCTTGACGCAAGGCTCGGATTCCTCATAAACGTCGGCCTCGATTATCTCACGCTGTCCCGTCCTTCGGCCTCGCTCTCGGGCGGAGAGGCGCAGAGGATAAGACTCGCCACGCAGATCGGGTCCGGACTCGTGGGCGTGCTCTATATACTCGATGAACCGAGCATAGGTCTGCATCAGCGGGATAACCGCAAGCTTCTGGACGCGCTCTGCGGGCTTCGCGATATAGGCAATACGCTCATTGTAGTCGAGCACGACGAGGAGACCATAAGAAACGCGGATCACATAGTCGACATAGGTCCCGGCGCAGGCGAGCACGGCGGTGAGATAATAGCCGCAGGGACCATCGAGGATATAATGAACACCGAGGAGTCTTTGACCGGGCAGTTCCTCACGGGCAAACGCGCTATAAGGATACCCGAGCACAGAAGGCACATAGGCGAGTCCCGGCTCACGGTACGCGGAGCGAGAGTGAACAACCTCAAGGGGATCGACGTCAGCATCCCGCTCGGAGTTTTTACCTGTGTGACGGGCGTGTCCGGATCGGGCAAATCCAGTCTTGTCAACGAAATAATCAAAAAGACTCTGCTTCGCGAGCTCAATCACGCGCGCATCCGTTCATACGGATACGACAGCATTGAAGGCGTAAAAAATCTTGATAAAATAATCGATATCGACCAGTCGCCCATAGGCAGGACGCCGAGGAGCAATCCGGCGACTTATACAGGCGTATTCGATCTTATCAGGGAAGTGTTTGCAAAGACTCCGGACGCGAAGCTGCGCGGCTACAGCGCGGGCAGATTCAGCTTCAACGTAAAGGGCGGCCGATGCGAGGCCTGCTCCGGCGACGGTATAATAAAGATCGAGATGCATTTCCTTTCCGACGTATACGTGCCTTGCGAGGTCTGCAAGGGCAAGCGCTACAACCGCGAAACGCTCGAAGTGCGCTATAAAGGAAAAACTATCTCGGACGTGCTTGAAATGACCGCCGAGGAGGCTTATAATTTCTTTAAGCCTCTGCCGAAGATCGCAAAGAAGCTCGAGACGCTGTGCGACGTCGGATTGGGTTATATAAAGCTCGGCCAGCCTTCGACCACCCTTTCGGGCGGCGAGGCGCAGAGGGTCAAGCTTGCGACCGAGCTTGCAAGAAGGAATACCGGGAAAACGCTTTACGTGCTTGACGAGCCGACGACGGGACTGCATTCAGCGGACGTCGAGAAGCTGCTGCAGATACTGCAAAGGCTTTGCGACGGCGGAAGCTCCGTGCTTGTCATAGAGCATAATCTCGACGTCATAAAGACCGCCGATTACATAATAGATCTCGGTCCCGAGGGCGGAGACGCCGGCGGCAGAGTGATAGCCTGCGGCACGCCCGAAGAGGTAGCCGAATGCGAAAACAGCTACACCGGGCAATTCCTGAAGGAAATATTTGAAAACAAAAAGAGGATGGGGGAGAAGTAACCGTGGAAATCTCAATGGAAAGATGGTTTGATGCTGCAAGGAAAAGGTATTCGGTAAGAAAATACACCGAGAGCGCTTCAAGAGACGAGATACGCTGTCTCAAGGAAGCCGCCGAAGCTTTGAGCACTGACAGCGTGCGCATCGTAGTGGGGAAAAAGAGCGGCATATTCAATCCGCTGATCGGAAAGGCAATTTCGGGCACGGAGACCTTTGCGGCAATACTCTGCGGAGCCAACGCCGAGGATTATATGGCGGGCATGATAGGCGAAGCATTCGTATTGGAATGCGCCTCCATGGGTCTGGGGACCTGCTGGCTCGGGCTTTCATATAACAAGAGGGTGGCCGATTCCTGCGTGAAATACAAGGATGAGTATGAAAAAATACGCTGCGTCATATCGATAGGACATTATGACAAATCAGCAGAATTCAAGCGTTCCCGCAAAACAATATATGATTTGACGGGGTACGTGGATACAGCATACAGAAAGCTGCCCGATTGGCAGCAGGCTGCAGTTAACTGCGCGAGGATAGCGCCCTCGGCAAGGAACGCTCAGCCCTGGGAATTCGACGTGCTGAACGATTCCATACAGATAGCCCAGGTCGCAAGGAATTTCGGTTACGGAGAGCTGGATTGCGGCATAGCCATGATGCATATAGAAATCGGCGCGGCACATTGCGGCGTTTACGGCGATTGGACCGTTGAAGACGGTCTGGCGCTGTTCAAGGTCGATTATAACGGATGATGAAAAACGTCACGATCTATACGGACGGAGCGTGCTCCGGGAATCCCGGCGACGGCGGATGGGCCGCAATACTGATGTATAAAACTGCCGTCAAGGAGATCTGCGGAAGCGCTGAAAATACGACCAATAATCGTATGGAGATAACCGCGGCAATGATGGCGCTTCAGGCGCTCAAGCAGCGCTGCAGAGTTGATATCTATACGGACAGCGCGTATTTATGCGATACGTTCTGCAAGCACTGGATAGACAACTGGTCGAGAAACGGTTGGCGCAAAGCCGATAAAAAGCCCGTTGAAAACCGCGATCTCTGGGAGCGTATGCTTGAGCTGACTTCGATGCACGAAGTGCATTGGAACAAGGTCAAGGGTCATGCGGATAACGAATACAATAACCGCTGTGATAAGCTTGCGCGCGATCAGATCCAAAGGTTACGTAAGGCGGCCGATCCCGTAAAAGAGCCCTCAAAATAATATATTTGCTAAAATCTGTATTCAACATTGCGTTAAACTTGTCTTTAACGCAATGTTGTGTTATAATGAAGCCGATAAAAGGAGGCTTCCCCTATGAGCGAATACTCGGTTGAAAAGACAAAGAAATACACTATGAAGCTGCGTGAGCTTGTTTTGACTCTGCCTCGTTTCTGCACGGATTTCTTTCGCGGCATCGAATTCACGACAGGCATAATGACTCGTTACGGTTACGCCGTCGATCTGAAAACGTTTTTTACTTATCTGATGGGAACCGATATCTGCGACGGGATCGAGTCTATGCGCGATATAGGCTATGACGTGCTTGAACGCGTAGATACGCTGACGATAGAATGCTTTCTCGAATACGTGTCGCTTTATCAGCCGGACGACGATCCGGACGATCTCGTTATAAACGGCGAGCGTGCAAAAGCGCGCAAGCTTTCCGCCATTCGTTCGCTTTTCAAGTATTTATACAAGAAGGAGCGCATCAAAAACAACGCGCCCGCGCTCGTGGATACTCCCAAGCTGCATGAAAAGCCCATAATAAGGCTTGAGCCGGACGAGATGGAACGCCTGCTTGAGACCGTTGAAAAGGGCGACGGATTGACGGATAAACAGAAGCAGTTCCACCAAGCGAACGCCGTCAGGGACACGGCTATAATCACCCTCTTCCTCGGCACGGGCATGCGTATAAGCGAGCTCGTTGGTATCGACGTGGACGATATCAATTTCATGTCAAACGAGGTCAGGATAACCCGCAAGGGCGGAAATGAGGAGTTGATAGTATTCGGTCAGGAGGTCCGCCGAGCTCTGCTTCGCTATATGGTCTACCGCGAAGGCGCCGTGCCCTTCGAAGGCCACGAGAAGGCGTTCTTTCTTTCCCTGCAAAAGAAGCGCATGAGCGTGCGCTCGGTCGAGATGCTCGTGAAGAAATATGCAAAGATCGCCGCGCCGCTCAAAAATATCTCTCCGCATAAGCTTCGCAGTACATACGGCACTATGCTTTACCGCGAAACGGGCGACATATACCTTGTTGCGGACGTATTGGGCCACAAGGACGTCAATACGACGCGCAAGCATTACGCCGCCATGAGCGAGGACAGGCGCAGGCTCGCGGCAGAGGTCGTGAAGCTGCGCGAAAGCGACGACGGGGACGTTAGCTTCGATCGGCTTGCGGAGGAGAGCTCCTCCCCCGCCTCTCCGGAGAAAAAAGAATAACGTCGCGCCGCGCATCATATTATCCCGTATGAAAGCATTGCGGGGAACGAAGAAGGAAAAGATTCGTATATTATCCTGCAAAAGGATGACAGCGGGCCTGTTTTTATTCCTGATAACAGCATTTTTGGCGATCACGCCTAAGTATTTCGAAAGCAGATTAAAGGGCGATCCATACAGGAAATGGCTCGATCACAGGAGAGAACCTCAGACGACCATGATAAGCATATGGCATATCGTCGATTTCAAGCCCTGCGTCGGCAGCCTTGGAACCTGGCTGGAGGGAAGAGCAAAGCGCTATTTTGCTTTGTATAACGGAGTCTATTTTGACGTTGAAGCCATGTCTCCGGAGGACGCCGAGGAACAGTTTTCACGAGGCAGAAGGCCAGACGTTATAAGCTTTTCTCACGGCAGATACGGCGCCGATATGCTCCTGCCGCTAACGGATATGATAGTATCTTATAACTGCTCCGGCGTATTCTGCGGAGAGCTGTACGCCCTTCCCTATTGCGCTTCGGGAAGATTTTTGGTCTGTTCCGCGGACGGTCAAAGCGGCGCCGATACGGATAGGTTGACAGCGGATGCGGGAACTGCCGAGGAATTCAAACGCGGTAAAAAGCCTTCGTGTATCTGCGATATTCGCGGAACCGGCGATCTTATGCGGGCTCAGATGGCGGGAAAATGCCCGTATTTTGAGACCGTACCGCTGGACGAACAAACGGAGCTCGTTCAATATGCCGCCCTGTATTCCGGTATCGATCCGGTGAAGCTCCCCTACTCATTGGGCTTTATCGAATACCTGCTCTCCGATCCGTCGCAGAAGAGCCTCGTCGATCTGGGCGTCATGCCGATAAAAAGGCTTGCCGTCGATTTTGAACAGGATTGGATAGACGAACTTTATTCCCGGTTTCAGCCGGAAAGCATACCCTCATGTTTCGAATAGCTTGAAATATAGGTGATAGTATGGTAATATACTATCCGTAAGAAAGCGAGGTGCCAACTTGAGTATTCTGGATAATCTTATTAAAAAGGCCGCCGTTCTCCTGAAGAACAACGCTTCGGCAGCGGTAAACAACGTAAAGAACACGTTAGCGAACAGCGCAAAGACCGTATCTTTTGACGCTCTCCCCCGTTGTGCAGAAGAGCTCGAAAAGCTTCCGGAGGCGCGGCTTACGGATCCCTTTGATACTGCAGCGCTCACCGTTGCGGCGCTCTGCGAATACCCGAATGATAAGAATGCAGCCATAGAGATGCTGAACTTCCTTAAGGGCCCCCGTCCGCTCACCCCTCTTGAGCTCTCCTTCCTTAACGACAGATTCATGGACGGAGTGGATTACGTTCCCCGCTCCTATTTTGCGGGCTCTTCACCGGAGAACGATTATACGCCCTCTCTTCCGTACACGATAAGGATCGAGGAACACGCGCACAGCAGGGACAATTTCAAGGACGGATACCTCAGGCTTTTCATTACATCGTCAGGGGCGGATTCGCAGAGGTTCATAGATCTGAGATGCAAGCCCTCGACAGGACAATGGTTCCTCTGGGAATTCGGAGGCGTCCTGCTCGGGATAAGGACTCCGAAAAGCAAGGATCCCTGGGCTTGACCAAATCGCACCCCCTTACTTCGGGAGGGGGTTTTCTTTTGCCGTCAGGATACGAAAAATATAATCTTGATATAGAGAATCAGGGGGTTACGGATAAGCCTCCGATATGATATAATTTGAAATTGGGATTTGATATCCGACAATTTCGCATTATTATTTACGGAGGTTTATTATGGAAAACGTTAGAGTCGCAATTTGGGGCTTCGGAGCAATGGGTTCCGGCATTGCGAGGATGATCCTCGGCAAGAAGGGCATTGAGATCACCGGCGTCTGTGATATGTGGGATAAGCTCAACGGAATGAGCATTTTTGAGCGTCTCGGCATTGAAAGGGGCGACCGCAAGGATGTTCTTATCAGCAATGATATCAACTCCGTTATCTACAAGGGCGCTGCCGACGTCGCTATCGTCGCGACCGATTCGTTCGTTCCCGCCGTGTTCCCCAAGATCAAGTTCGTGCTTGAGCAGGGCATCAACGTTATCACCACCGCCGAAGAGATGAGCTATCCCAAGGCACAGCATCCCGAGCTTGCCGCCGAGCTCGACCGCATCGCCAAGGAGAACGGCGTCACCGTACTCGGCACCGGAATCAACCCCGGCCTCATGATGGACCTGCTTGCTATCTGCCTCTCCGGCTGCATGATCGACGTTGAGAGCGTTATATGCAAGCGCGTCAACTCCCTCTCCCCCTTCGGCCCCGCCGTAATGAAGGAGCAGGGCATCGGCATCACCGTCGACGAGTTCAACAAGGGCGTTGAGGACGGCACTCTTGCGGGTCACGTAGGCTTTGAGGAGTCCGCCGGCATGATCGCAGAGGCTCTCGGCTGGAACATCGACAAGTTCGAGAAGCAGATGGCTCCCATCGTGACCAGCGTCGACCGTCAGGCTCCCTATGGCTTTGCGGCTGCGGGCAACGTTGCCGGCGTCAATATGACCGCTCAGGCTTACGTGGACGGCGAGAAGAAGATCGACCTCATCCATCCCCAGCAGATAGAGCCCGAGCTTGAGGGCACCCATACCGGCGATTACGTCGTCATCGAGGGCACTCCCGCGATCCACGTTGCCAACACCCCCGAAGTCGAGGGCGGTCTCGGCACCATCGCGATGTGCGTCAACATGATCCCCCATGTCATCAATTCCAGGCCGGGTCTCAAGACCATGATCGATCTTCCCGTTCCTCACGCGATCATGGGCGACTTCCGTAATTACATCGAAAAATAAATCATCCTTCGGGGAGCCCGTCACTTAACGGGCTTCCCGTTGAATTACATTTGGAGGTAAAATATGGCAAGGAAAGGCGATTGGGTCCAGATCCACAACGTCGTGCTTCCTCCCGAGGAGCGCTCCTCCGCTCTTCCCGAAGATACGAAGATCAATCCTCTTGAAATGTGGGTAAAGGGCTATCTGCAGGAAGACGCCGAGATCGGCGAAGTCGCAGAGGTGGTCACCCGCACCGGCCGTCACGCAAAGGGCGAGGTCGTTAAGGTCAACCCCTACTTCGAGCATAATTTCGGCTTCTTTATTCCCGAAGTGCTCGAGATAGGCAATACTGTCCGCAAGATAACCTTCGGAGGTGACGAGTGATGGATAACAGCTATGACGCGATAATGGCCCGCAAAAACGAGATAATCAAGAACGCCGTCGGAATGGATTTCGATAAGTTCGAGAATCCCGGTATCGGCTTCGATTACGAAAAGATGATGGAGGCCACAGGCTATACCATCGACGAGATAAGGCGTGTGCAGTCCCTCTTCTCCATCGGCAACACTCCTTTGATAGAGCTCAAGAATCTCACAGAGCTCGCCAGGAAGTGCGCGCCCGAGGGAAAGGGCGCCCGCATATTCATCAAGGACGAGGCCTCCAACCCCAGCGGCAGCTTCAAGGCAAGGCGCGCATGCACAAGCGTCTATCAGGCGAAGAAGCTCGGCTACAAGGGCGTTGTCACCGCAACGAGCGGCAATTACGGCGCTGCCGTGGCCTGCTGTGCTGCTATGGCGGGCTTGAAGTGCATCGTCGTTCAGGAGTGCTATGACTCCAAGGGCGTAGGTCAGCCCGAGATCATCGAGAAGGCCCGCAAGTGCGAAGCGCTGGGCGCGGAAGTCGTACAGCTCACCGTAGGACCCGAGCTCTTCTCCACCGTGCTGCAGCTTCTTGAGGAGACCGGTTATTTCAACGCTTCCCTTTACACTCCCTTCGGCATCGCCGGCGTTGAGACGCTGGGCTATGAGATCGCGGAGCAGTTCCGCGCCAAGGTCGGCAAGGATCCCGACGTGGTCGTCTGCACCAACGCGGGCGGCGGCAACCTGACCGGCACCGCGCGCGGCTTGAGGAAAGCCGGCTGCAAGGCGAAGGTCATCGCCGCTTCCGTCAACCTTTCCGGTCTGCACATGGCGAGCGACAATCAGTTCAACAAGAAGAGCTTCACCACCGGTCATACCGGATTCGGCGTTCCCTACACTGTCAATCCCGACCATTCCGACGTTCCGAGGAGCGCGGCACGTCCCTTGAGGTATATGGACAGGTATGTGACAGTCACCCAGGGCAGCGTATTCTATATCACCGAATGCCTTGCCTCTCTCGAAGGACTCGAAAAGGGTCCCGCCGGCAATACTTCCCTTGCCGCGGCTTTCCGCCTTGCTCAGGATCACGACCGCGATCAGTGCATTGTCGTTCAGGAGACCGAGTACACCGGCGCGGGCAAGCACATCAATCCCCAGCTTTCCTTCGCCCGTCAGAACGGCATCGATATCCATTTCGGCGATCCCAAGGACGAAGTGCCCGGCAAGAGCATAATACTTCCCGCGCATCCTTCGCTCATACAGGTCACCGATCTCGACCTCGATCATATGAGGAAGTCCCGCATAAAGAGGGCTGTTGGAACTCACAAGGATGAGCTTACCGATGAGGATATCAAGTTCCTCGTTGAGGAGACCAACACCAACGAACAGTTTGTCCGCGACGCGATCGCTTCGCTTTAATACGATCTAAACACACACGGAGGATTTATTTATGAAACGTGACGATGATTTCAACAGTCGCCATGAGCATTTGAAGGGGCTGACGGACGAGCAGCTTGAGCAGCGGTTCTGGGAACTCGCAAACAAGCTCGTGGATCCTCTCCTCGAAATGGGCAGGGAGTACACCTCCCCCGCTATCGAGCGTTCGGTACTGCTTCGCATGGGGTTCTCCTCCATCGAAGCCAAGGCCATCGTTGAGGGCTGTGTCGAGCGTTCGCTGATGTGCTACGGCGCAGGCAACGTCGTTTATCGTCTTGCCAAAGCCAAGAACATGGAGATCCGCCCCGCAGGTCTCGAACTCGTAAACGGCAATCTCTGGGATGATGCCGCCGATCTTTTCAAGGGAGGTAACGAATAATGAGTGACTATAAGCTTTCTCCCGATGCTCCCATCAACGTAGCGGAGATCCTTAAGGACCTCGAGCATTACCGTCCCCGCCGCAGGGGCTGGACCTGGCGTAAGCCCGTGAAGGATCTTCATATGGGGCCCTTCGTTTATCAGGACGCGACAGAGCCCTTGAAGCGCTCCGTTCCCCTGCCCCCCGCTCATTATTTTGAGGATATCGATCCGCAGCCCGCTCCCGTTATAACGACCGAGATCGCTTCCGGCCGTTTTGAGGACGATATCCGCCGTATGCGCATGGCAGCGCATCACGGCGCGGATCATATCATGGTCATCCGTACGGCCGGTCAGAGCCATTTTGACGGCCTTATCGAGGGCACTCCTCAGGGTATGGGCGGCGTTCCCATCACCCGTAAGCAGGTCAGGGCTCAGCGCAAGGCGCTTGACATGATCGAGGATGAGGTAGGTCGTCCCATCAATTACCACAGCTACGTTTCCGGCGTTGCCGGTCCCGATATAGCCGTCATGTTCGCCGAAGAGGGCGTCAACGGCGTGCATCAGGATCCGCAGTACAACGTCATCTACCGTAACATAAACATGATGCGTTCGTTCGTCGACGCCTGCGAGTCCAAGAAGCTCATCGCATGGGCGGGCATGGCTCAGATCGACGGCGCGCATAACGCAAACGCGACCGCGAGGGAAGCTTGGAAGGTCATGCCCGAGCTTATGGTACAGCACGGCATAAACGCCATATTCTCCGCAAGGGTCGGCGTTGACAAGAAGAACATCTGCCTCTCCACCGTGCCTCCCACGGCGACCCCCGCGCCCTGTATCCACATGGATCTTCCTTACGCGGTGGCTCTGCGCGATCTCTTCCACGAGTATCGCATGAGGGCGCAGATGAACACCAAGTACATCGAGTCCTCTACCCGTGAGGCGACCGTTACCCACGTTCTCAACATGGTCATATCCAAGCTCACGAGCGCGGATATCCAGTCCACCATCACCCCCGACGAAGGCCGCAACGTGCCCTGGCATATCTACAATATCGAAGCGTGTGACACCGCGAAGCAGGCGCTCATCGGCATGGACGGGCTTATGGAGATGGTCGAGCTCAAGAAGGACGGCTATCTGCGTGAAAAGGCCCGCGAGCTCAAGGAAAGGGCTGTTATGTTCATGGAGGAGATGCTCGAGCTGGGCGGCTATTTCGCCGCGGTAGAGGAAGGCTTCTTCGTTGACAGCGGCATCTATCCCGAGCGCAACGGCGACGGTATCGCCCGCAAGATCAACGGCGGCATAGGCGCAGGCACCATAGTAAAGCGCGACAAGGCTTACATGGCTCCCGTCACCGCTCATTACGGCTATAACAACGTCGAGCAGTACGGCGGAGATCCCGCCGATCCCGCAGCGCTCATCGGCGGCTGCACGCTTGAGGATCCCGACAAGATCATCTATATCGACGAGCTTGACGACAACGACAACGTCAACGTCCGTATGGCCGAGACCAAGGATTTCACTCCCGGCGGCAAGAAGATCCGTCCCGAAATGGAGTGGCTGGCAGACGGCACCGTTATGCTCACCATGTTCTTCCCCGCCCCCAAGCAGATCGCGGAAGCCGCGGCGCTTGAGTGCGCAAAGCGCATGAACCTCACCGAGTGCGAGGTCATCTCCCGCGAGATAATGCATCCGCAGGACGGCACCCGCATCGAGGTCAAGGGCAAGGTCCCCTTTGAGATCGACGTCGATAAGCTCGTCATCCCCAAGGAACCCGACGTTCTTTCCGACGCCGAGATCC
>CAMZFO010000032.1 GCA_947306125.1 uncultured Clostridia bacterium
CTTGGGCGCATTCACTTAAAGATACACAGCCTCAAAAGGTATCTTTTTGCGCCCCTCTTCGTTGAAAATGCTCGAAAGACTCTCCGAGTATTCCTGCGCTTTTCGCCTCGATGGGCACAAAAATCTCCTCTTTTGAGACGCTTCGCGGTTTTCAGCCGTCAAAATGAAAACAGATCCGAGGATCGTTCCGTCCCCGGATCTGTTGTTGTTTAAGCGGGTTTTATCGGCTGAAAACCTGCATCTCCTTAAGTGAATGCACCCTTGGCCTGACCCCTATTATTATCATTCCCGTCAGTTCAGCAGCTTATCGCAGAACTCTTCAATGTCATCCTCGCCGCTCCTGAAGCGGTATTCGTATTCGCCCGAATCGAAGCAGCCGTGCTTCATTTCAAGCATCTTCTCGACGGGCGGGGGAAGCACGCCGTGCATCCTTGCCTTGAAGCGCTCCTTTATGGTATCGAGCGGGGCGGTAACGAGCACCCTCACTGCGCCTTCGGGAAGAAGAGCCAGATGCTCCTTCTCCGTGATCACGTAGATCAGATCGTCGCCCGTCACGGCTTCCTTGAGCTTTTTCTTAAAGAGCGCCTGAGCAATGCTTTCCGATTTGGCGAGCCGCAGATAATCCTTGCCGGAGAATATCTCTCCGCCGAGCTTTAGATTTATCGCCTCCGCCAAAGTGGATTTCCCGGAGCAGTTTTCACCTATCAGAGCTATCAGCATAATAACTTTCCTTTCTGAGCTTATAAAAGATAAAGCCGTCCCTCTCGCATATCCGCACGAACCCGAGCTTTTCGAGAATGTGACGGCTCCTCGTGTTTTTTATGATGACGTCGGCGAGCACGGTATTCATCCCCAGCTCGTTGAAGGCGTATTCTATCGCGAGCCTTTCGGCTTCCGTGCCGTAGCCGAAGCCTTTCACCGAATCGTTTATAAGATGTATCCCGAGCTCGCATTGTTTGCTGTTCGGGTCTATGGCCTTGAGCACTACCTCGCCTATAACGCTTCCCTCGCGCATCACCGCAAAAGTCAGCGTGTCCGGCTTTGAAATGCGCTTATCCCAGCGCGCGTCGGTCTCCTCACGGCTGTAGGGCTTTTTGCGGACCCGCTCATACAGCGCCTGATCCGCAAAGAGCGCGGGATCGTATTGGAACCCGCGGAAAAGCTCGTGGAAGAGCTCGCGGGTCATGGGCAAAAGCTCAACGCTCATACCGCCTCTTTGCAGCTTCCGCAACGTGGCTCATAAGCACGCTCGTAGTCACTCCGCCTACTCCGCCGGGGACGGGGGAGATGCTTCCGACGATGGGCTCTACGGCCTCATAATCGACGTCGCCGACTATCTTCTGCTTTTCCTCGCTCCAGTTGATGCCAACGTCGATCACCGTCTGCCCCTCGCGCACAAAATCGGCGTTCACCATACCGGCGCTGCCCGCGGCGGCTACTATCACGTCGGCGGCGCGGCAGATCTTCGCGACGTCGCGCGTCCTCGTGTGGCATACCGTCACCGTAGCGTTCTTCTTTATGAGCATCATTGTCACGGGTTTGCCGATAACGAGGCTCCTTCCAATGACGGCCGTGTTTTTGCCTGTAAGATCGACGCCGTAATGGTCTATAAGCTCTATTACCGCCTGCGCCGTGCAGGGAGGGAAGCCGAGCTTTTTCTGCGCGTAAACGCCCGCCATGCTCATATCGGTTATGCCGTCCATGTCCTTTTCGGGGGCAAGCGCGTTGCAGACCTTCGATTCGTTGATGTGGCGGGGGAGGGGGCGGAACATAAGCACGCCGTGTATGGAATCGTCGCGGTTGATATCGCCTATCGCTTCAAGCAGCTCCTCCTCGGTCACGTCCGCGGGGAAAAGCCTCTTTACGACCTCGATCCCCACAGCGTCAGCGCGCTTTAACGCGCCGCGCTCGTAGGAAAGATCGTCCGGCCTTTCGCCGACCCGGACTATGCACAGGGTGGGCGTAACGCCCGCTTCCTTCAGCTCGTTAACAGCCGCGGCTGTCCTTTCGTTTATGGCGGCCGCCGCCGCGCTTCCTTTAAGTATCTCAGCCATATGTGACCTCATTCAAGATTGTTGTTGTTCTGGAGCATTATCCGCAGTATCTCGCGGTCGGTCTCGCGCATACCGTCCTTGCCGAGCCTGCCGATATTTGCGATGGTGTTTTCGACTCCCTTTGAGATTATGCCGTCGCCGCCCTGGAATTCCATGCCGCGAACGTACATCTGATAGCCCAGTATGCCCGCGTCGACTGCCGAGGCGATCTTAGCCGCGCAGCTCGGCTTCGCGCCGTCGCAGACTATGCCGCTGACGATGGCGAGAGCGTTTACGAGCGTATGCGCGACGATATCGTAATTGCCGCCAAGAAGATAGGCGATACCGGCGCCCGCGCCGCAGCCCGCGTTGACGGCGCCGCAGAAGGCGGAAAGCCTGCCTATCCAGGTCTTTTGATGGATGGTAACGAGATTCGAAACGCAGAGCGAGCGCAGGAGCTTATCGTCGCCGACGTCATATTCATGCGCGTACACGATAACGGGAAGCGATGCGGCCATGCCCTGATTGCCGGAGCCGGAGACGATTATAACGGGCATTTCGCATCCGCTCATCCTCGCGTCGGAGCCTGCGGCAGCCATGGCCTTGGCCCTTATCTTCACGTCATAGCCGTAAACGTCCAAAAGCACTCGCCCGACCCTCGCGCCCCAGGTGCCGCGTATGCCCTCGTTGGCGATGGCCGTATTGTATTCGATCTGGCGGGTCAGCACCTCGCGCACGTCGTCAAGATCCACCGTGTCGGCAAAATCAACTATATCCTTGATGGTGAGCAGACCGCGGTCGGTAAGGCCCTGGGAGCTCAGCTCGATCTCGGGAGCCTCGAAGAGCGTAGTCCCGTTCTTCTGTATAAGCACGACGTTCGTGTGATAATCCTTAATGCGAAGCCTGCTGTATTCGCTCCCCGCGTGCAGGGTGATATCGATATCGAATATCACGTCGGCGGCGGAGGAGGGACGCACTATCATCGGCACGGCCTTCATGAATTCCTTTATCTTGGGCTTGTCCGCCTCGGAGACCGCGGCAAGCACCTCCAAAACGCGGTCCGCGTCGCCGACGACGATACCTGCCGCGGCAGCCGCTTCAATGCCCTTTAATCCGCCCGTATTCGGGACGATGACCGACTTGACGTTTTTGATGATGTTTCCGCTGACGGAGATCTCCGCACGATCGGGCATGGCGCCAAGCACAGCCCTTGCTTTAGCCGCGGCAAACGCGATGGCTATGGGCTCGGTGCAGCCCATGGCGGGAACAAGTTCCTCCTTGAGGATATCTATATAAGCCTGGTATCTCGAATCGCTTGGCAGCATACGGCACCTCCTAAAAAGCATTATTATACAATTATAACTCCATAACGGGCTTTTTTCAACACCTTGCGTCTTTTTTCGTAAATGCGTCCCAAAATGAAAATAAGATATGAAAAGCGGGATAACGGGAAAAATTCTTTCTTTTGTCGTATTGACAAGAAGCTTGTACTGAGCTATAATATATTAGTAAATCGGGCTTTGAAGAAGATATGGCCCTAAAATAATACGGAAGTGAGGAACTTATGAGTACACAGCTTAAAGACATCGCAGAAGAAATGCATCAGAAATCTATGGCAGCAAGGGATTGGGTGTTCCAGGTAATCCGCACCGCCATCATCAGGGGAGTCCTTCCCGGCGGCATGCCCCTTCGTCAGGATGAAATTTCCGCGCAGCTTTCCGTCAGCCATATCCCGGTGAGGGAAGCTTTCCGTCAGCTCGATGCACAGGGCTTGGTCAGGATCTATCCCAACCGCGGCGCCGTCGTCACCAAGCTCACCAAGGAGGAGCTTGAAAACGCCATGGATACCCGCATCATACTCGAGCTCGGCGTTATGCGTTCGGCAGTCCCGCATATGACTCCCGAGTGCATCCAGAAGGCGGAGGAGCTCCTTGCTCAGGCGGCGGAGGAGAACGATCCCAATAAGCTTGAGGATCTCAATCTCCAGTTCCATTTCGCTCTTTACGAGGCGGCCGGCAATCCCTTCATTCTCCAGCTTATCGAGCAGCTCCATGCCAACGTGGACAGGTATATCCGTCCCTACTATGCTCCTTCCGAGGCATATGCGCAGAACGTCAGCGAGCATCGCAACCTTATCGAAGCATGCCGCAACGGCGACGTTGAATATGCCTGCGCCATCCTTCGCACCCATCTTGAAAGGACAAAGGTGCTCTCGCTCAATTCGCCTCTGCTCGCAGTGTAAGGCGCTGAAAGAAAATACGCTCCGCATTATCCCATGCGGAGCGTTTTCATATGCCTTGAAGCTGTTATTCGGCGGGCTTTTCTTGGCTCGCGGTCTTATATGCCTCGGCTGCCTTTTTGTTTTTGCGCTTCCTGATGCTCTTCAAAACTATGAGCACTATGACGAGCGGGATCACAACGATGATCAGCAGCCATACGAATATGATGGGGAAATCGCCGATGAACCACGCCGCGAACGTGCGCAGACCGTCGCCTACGTCCTGCAGGCTCTCCTTGAACCTGCGCGAGACCTCCTGCCCGAAGCTCTCGTCCTCAACGGGAGTTTCGCGCTCGACCTCCGAAACGGTCATGGTCACCTTGCTGAACGCGATGAGGCTGTCGTAGCTCATAAGCCTGGATTCGAGCGACTCCATCTCGTAGCGGACGGAGGTCAGCCTCTCCTGCAGAGTCAGTATCTGCTGAAGATCCTGCGCCTTTTCAAGCAGCCCCAAAAGGGTGTCGTATTCGGTGCGCAATGAACTGAGCTTTGCCTCAGTGTCCATATAGCTTTCCGTGACGTCCTGCGTGTTTTCGCTGCTTGATATGACGTTTCCGAGGCCGTTGACTGCCGAAAGGAATTCGTCGAGCTTTTCGGCGGGAACTCTCAGCACCATTTCGGCTGAGCGGAGCTGCTGTGAGCCGCGCCAGTAATAGTCCCTGTCACGCACGGAGCGCGACTCGACGTAGCCTCCGAGCTCGTTCAGCTTTGCGGAAACCGATCCGAGAAAGCTGTCGAATTCGAGAGTCTGCACCAAAAGATCGGCGTTGCGGATGATCTTTCTTCCCGCGGGCATATTCCCGGCGTCTGGAGCCTCGGCGGGATCCGAAACGGGCGCGGCGTCGGTCTTATCGTTATAGGCTTCGCTGTAATGAGCGGAGCCGGGGGAGTAGTCGGCTTCCTTTGCCGGCTTTGAACAGCCGATGAAGAGCAGCGAGGCGCAAAGCATAAGCGCGGTCAGTATAAGAACGGTTCTTTTCATGGAAAGCTCCTCCTTGTCTTTATACTGATAAAACGTACGAAAGCCGCATTAGGTTCCCTGTTTCAATAAGAAACCTTATTTGAGCATTTCCGAGAGCATGCCGTCAAGCTCTGCCATGAAGCGGTCGAGCTGGGCGCGGCTTTCCTCCTCGGTCCTGCCCACTGCGCCGATATAGAGCTTGAGCTTGGGTTCGGTGCCGCTGGGGCGTATTACGACCCATGCGCCGCCGGGAAGCAGATAGCGGAGCGCCTTGGTCTTGGGGAGCCCGGTGGGAGATTCCTCACCGGTTGCGGTAACGAGCCTCGCCCCGCGGCTGTGGTCCTCGTAGATCTCGACAGGTTCGCCGCCGATTACCGTGAGAGGCTCATCCATGAGCTTCTTCATGGCGTTCGCGATCTTTTCCATGCCCTCCTTGCCGGCGAGGGTGTAGCTCTTTACGCTCTCCATATAGAAGCCGTACTCGGCGTAAATGCCCATGAGCACGTCGTAAAGCGTCATGCCCTTCTGCATATACCATGCCGCGGCGTCGCATACGAGCATGGAAGCGCAGACGGCGTCCTTGTCGCGGCTGAAGCCGCCGGCAAGATAACCGTAGCTCTCCTCAAAGCCGAAAAGGAATTTGTATTCGCCCGTTTTATCGCAGTGCTCTATCCATTCGGAAATGAAGCGGAACCCGGTAAGAACGTCCTTTATGGCAACTCCGTATTTGGCGCAGACGGCGTCGGCGAGGGAGGTGGATACGAAGGACTTGACCACGAGCCCGTTTTCGGGCAGTCTGCCCTCCTCGCTTAACGAGGAGAGTATGTAATGCGCGAGCAGAGCGCCCGTCTGGTTGCCGGTCAGAAGCTTGAATTCGCCGTCGGACTTCCTTACCGCGACTCCCAATCGGTCGGAGTCGGGGTCGGTCGCAAGCATAATATTTGCGCCGACTTCATCGGCAAGCTTCGTCGCGAGCGTGAATGCGTTTTTGTCCTCGGGATTGGGCGCCTTGACGGTCGGGAAATCGCCGTTGGGCTCCGCCTGCTCGGGCACGACGTGCAGATCGGTCACGCCTACCCGCTTCAGGATCTCCGTAACGGGGACGTATCCGCTGCCGTGGAGCGGGGTGTAGACTATATTGAGCTTGCTTCCGTTTTCCGCGAGGTTTTCGGGATGCAGCAGCAGCGAACGGGTGCATTTATAATACTCCTCGTCTACTTCACTGCCGATTATGGTCAGCATTCCGCTTGAAAGCGCCATATCATAAGGCATTATATCGTTATCGAAATAATCGGCGTGCCTTATCCTTTCGAGTATCGCCGCGGCCTTATCGGGCGCGCATTGACCGCCGTCCTCCCAGTAGACCTTGTATCCGTTGTATTCGGGCGGATTATGGCTTGCGGTGATGACTATGCCCGCGATGCAGTTGAGATGCCTTACTGTGAAAGAGAGCTGCGGTACCGACCTCAATGAGCCGTAGAGATAGCACCTGACTCCGCAGGAGCAGAGCGTGAGCGCGGTCTCCATGGCAAACAGATCGGAGCGATTGCGTGAATCGTAAGCGATGGCGACCCCGCGCTTCCTGCCTTCTTCGCCGGCGATATCGATTATCATTTCGGCAACGCCCATCGAAGCGCGGCGTACGACGTATTTGTTCATGCGGTTGGTGCCCGCGCCGATAACTCCGCGAAGGCCTGCAGTTCCGAACTCGAGCTCGGTATAGAAGCTTTCTTCCTTTTCCCTGTCATCCTTGAGCCTGGCCATGTCTTCAGCGAGGAAGGGATCCTTTTTCGCCTGTTCGGCCCATCTGTCGTATTCCTTTTTCCAATCCATGATTGTCACCTCCGGTGAAGTATAAGGGTATTATACTATATTTTCCAGTATTTTCCAATACCGAAATAAAAAAGGAGCGGTAAAACCGCTCCGCAGTATCGATGCTTGAGATCAGAGCTCCATGCTTCCCGTGGTGCGGGGGAAGGGGAGAACGTCCCTGATATTCTGCATTCCGGTGATATACATGAGTATGCGCTCGAAGCCCATGCCGAAGCCCGCGTGCTTGACGCCGCCGTACTTGCGCAGCTCAAGATACCACTCGTAATAGCGCATATCCATGTTAAGATCCTCGATCTTCTTGCGCAGCACGTCGTAACGCTCCTCACGCTGGCTGCCGCCGATGATCTCTCCGACGCCGGGAACGAGCAGGTCCGCCGCCGCGACGGTCTTGCCGTCGTCGTTCAGACGCATATAGAAGCTCTTAATCTCCGCGGGGTAATCCGTTACGAACACGGGGCAGTTATAGACCTCCTCGCAGAGGTAGCGCTCGTGCTCGGTCTGCAGATCGCAGCCCCAATAAACGGGGTACTGGAACTCCCTGCCGCAGTTCTCGAGTATCTCTACGGCCTTGGTGTAGGGCAGCCTTACAAAATCGGAGTTCACAACGTGGTTGAGCCTCTCGAGCAGGCCCTTATCCATGAAGTTGTTGAAGAAG
This sequence comes from uncultured Clostridia bacterium, assembly GCA_947306125.1. GTDB lineage: Bacteria > Bacillota > Clostridia > Christensenellales > CAG-138 > UBA3857. Next base: position 7,761 of record CAMZFO010000032.1, read on the forward strand.
TTCATCTCGTCCGGACAGCGCTCGAGAACGGTCTTTATGATGAACTTTATCATCTCCTCGGCGATATCCATATAGCCATTAAGGTCGCAGAAGGCCATCTCCGGCTCCATCTGCCAGAATTCGGCGGCGTGGCGCGCGGTGTTGCTCTTCTCGGCTCGGAAGGTGGGGCCGAAGGTGTAGATATCTCGGAAGGCCATGGCAAACGCCTCGCCGTGAAGCTGACCGGAAACGGTGAGGTTGGCGGGCTTGCCGAAGAAATCCTGTGTGTAATCGACGAGGCCGTCCTGACCCTTGGGCAGATCGTTCATGTCGAGGCTGGTCACGCGGAACATCTCGCCCGCGCCCTCGCAGTCGCTCCCCGTGAAAATGGGAGTGTGCACGTAGAGGAAGCCCCTCTCGTCGAAGAACTTATGGATAGCCATGGCGATAACGTGGCGCACGCGGAAGACCGCCTGGAAGGTATTCGCCTTGGGCCTTAAATGCTGGATTGTGCGCAGATACTCAAGCGTGTGGCGCTTCTTCTGCAGGGGATAATCCGAGGGGCAATCGCCCTCGATGATTATGGAGTCCGCCTTGATCTCGAAAGCCTGCTTGGCTTCGGGAGTCAGAACGAGCTCGCCCTTGACGGTGATCGCCGCGCCGGTGGTGAGGCGCTTTACCGTATCCTGGGGGATAACGCCGTTCTCGTAAACGATCTGAACGCTGCGGAAGGCGGAGCCGTCGGAAAGCTCGATAAAGCCGACGGACTTGGACTCGCGGGAGGTTTTGACCCAACCGGAGACTTCGATAGCGCCCGCGAATTTCTCGGGAGCTCTGTGCAATTCATAAAGCCGTACCATAAAAACCCTCTTTTTTATAGTGATTAACCGTTATTTTAACACAATGATACGGAATTATCAACAAAAAAATAAAAAAACCGCAAAGCGCATTTGCGGCCATGCGGAAACATATTAGGATCGCGCGGCTTTTACTGCACCTTCCGCGCGTTTTTGACAAAGTCCCAGGCGTCGGCCCTGGTCACCGCCTCGGATGCGAGCGCAAAATCTCCGACCCTTGCGGGGGTGTGAGCATCGGAACTTATCACGAGCCCGCAGCCCGCTTTGCAGATGATGCGGATCTCCTCCTCGGATAAGGTCACGCGCGAGGAATTGACCTCGAGCAGTATCCCGAGCTGACGGCAACACTCCGCCATATAGGGGATATCCACCTTCAAATACAGATTGGGATGCGAAATGATATCGGCGCGGCATTTTTCCGCCGCGGCAAGTATCCCCTCGGCGTTCCTGTGCGGATCATTCTTTATTCCGAGCAGGCTCTCGCCCCAGATACCGAGCGCGTGCCTGTTGAAGGGCGGCACGCTCTTGTGGTAGCCCAGAATAATGACGTCGTAATCGCCGCGGTTTTCGGGACAGTCGGACCTGCCGAAATCCATCACGTTGAGCTCGAGGCCGCGCAGGACGTTTATCTTCCCCTCGAATTCACGGCGAAGCGAAATAAGCTCCTCGCCAAGCCTCTGGAGCTTTTTACCGCGGACGCCGAAAGTGAAATGACCCGGCCCGTGCTCGCTGACGGCAACGGCTTCGAGCCCGCACTCGATCGCGGCAAGGACGTTCTCCCGAGGAGAGCCCTTGCCGTGACTGTAATAGGTATGAGTATGAAGGTCCTGAAAAACTTTATATCCGTTCATTTGAGAAGCTGTTCGACCGTGACGGGGAATTTGAGGTTTTCTTCTTTTTTCTTCTTGGTGCCGATGACTATCGTCAGGGACTCGAGCAGGGCGCACATGGCGGTTCCCGTCTCATAGCCGAACTGGCGGTAAAGATCGTCCTGACGCGAGGTGCAGAAGAAGTAATCGGCGTCCGCTTCACCGGGAGAGGTAACGAGATTGGAGATGAGTACGCAGGTCGCGCCCTTCTCCTTGGCGATATGCAGACATTCCAGAGTTTTAGCGGTCTTGCCCGTCCGTGTCAGACAGAATACCAGATCGCCCTTGCCCATGCGGGTGGCGTAAAAGGGCATTATCTCGCGGTTGTCGATGACTATGGAATCGATACCCATGCGGCAAAGGCTGTCCGAAACGTTGACCGCAAGCTGCGCGCACCTGCCGACGCCGAACCATACGACCCTGTTTGAGGAGAGTATAAGCTCCGCGACTTCGGCAAGCTTTTTAATGTCGAGCACCTTGAGGGTCGATTCGATGGCGGTGATATGCCCGAGCATGACCTTGGTGAGAAGATCCTCGTCGGAATCATCGTGCGAAATGGGACGCACGCCTTCACGGCTGACCGCCGAGGAGCCGCTTGCGAGCGATACGCGGAAATCCATGAATCCGCTGTAGCCGAGCTTCCGCGCGAGCCTCGTTACGGAGGGCACGCTGACGCCCGCGTGATGAGCTATCTCGTTGATGACCATGTGCGTAGCCTCATCGGGATTGGCCAATATGAAATCGGCGACCTTCCTTTCGGCCGGAGGTAAAGTCGAGTAGACGGAACTCAGTTTCATTCTTGCCGGCATAATAAAGACCTCCTGACGGTATCTGTAAGCAATAAGGCTTTGAAATATACGTAGGAATGTTAACATATATCACGGACAATAGCAAGTTGTTTTGATAAAGAATTGCACAGTGGTAACATTTTTATGTTCTTAAATAAACAAACTTTTCGGATTTGATAAAAAAGTGTCTGTGCGGAAATGCATGGAGGCATTGTGAGCGAATATAAGTTACATGAGAACGACGATCGAATAAGGAGAACGGCTGTCAGAATGAAGCGGATGAAGACCTTGGTATTCACTTCGAAACGCGAATGCGTTATTGAGATAGAGGGAGCGTATGCAAGCATATCGCCGGATATGCCTGCCGCGGTCCCCGTGGTAGGAAGGGATGAGCTCATATTCTCCGTATGGCCCCGGCGCGGCTCAAACGGGTCAGAGCTCATGCTCCCGTCGCTCGGGAGGGTCCGTTTCGGCGTGGAGGGGGCCTGCTGCGACAGCGGCGTGACGGTCGATTGGGGAGATCTGACAGAGATCGCGATCGAGCCGCTGTCCGTCGCACTCCCGTGCTTCGGTCCCGTGCGGCATTTGAGCTCCATGACTTTATCGTCCGACCACAGGAGGAACGAGCTGGAGCTCTACTTCGACAACGGCTTGAGGCTCGCCGTTTCGCCGCAGGGAGCGCAGCCCTATTCCATAGCTTTGGGAGAGGGTAGGGAGGGGCGGCTCTTTTCGTACGACGCGGGCAATGAAAGACTTATCGCTATAGAGGCAAATACGGACGCAGGCCAAAGGCTGATACTGCTAAACGAGCGGTTTGAAACGGCGCTCGATCTGCGCGGAGACAGAGCGCTCATAGAGGAAGGAACGCCGACGGTCTATGAAAGCCTCGGGACCGTAATGGGGCATGAAAAACGAACGAGATACGAGCTGACAGGGGGAGGGTTCAAAGCCGGCGCGCCGGAGGTCGGATTCTTCACCCGTGAGCCGCACGAGCCCGTGAGCGACGCGGAAAGGGCACTCGAGCTTGCAAGCGAGCTTCGCCTTGGCCTTCCCGGATGGAACGCCTTTTTGCGCGGAGGCCCGCTTGAGGAAGCTTCTGCGGAGGAGCTTAAAGATTTTTTCGGCGAATACGACTGCGAGCTCATGTATCCCGCCGAGGAACCTGCGGGGCTGGCGACTATAGGGCTCGTCAAGTCCGGCCAGAGCTGCGTTCGCCCGAGGAAGCTGGAGTTCAGTTTCGACCATGGAGTGATCACGGACGTAAACGAGCTTTAAGCGTAAATTGTTTCTAAACACGGGGTTTAGTATTTCTGTCGGTCGAAAAAAAGCTCCGCGCCCGTTTGCGTATTTCCTCAAAAAGCGCCGCGGATGATATCGTTTCGAGCTTTGCCGCTCTTATTCCCGCGTGAAAAAGAGCGCGTTTTTTCATTTTCCCGCTTTTTCCCCGTTTTTTCATAACGAAAATGCAGTATATTCTTGTCTTTGTATTGACATGGATACGGATTCGTGGTTTAATTCATCTGTATGAGTTTAGTGATTATAAACTCCGGGTTTAGCATCGATTAAAAGGAGGCGATACCTTGACGGATATCGGCGACAGGATCAAGAGGAGGCGCTTGAAGCTCGGCCTCACGCAGGAGGAGCTTGCGGCGCGCACGGAGCTTTCAAAGGGCTTTATAAGCCAGGTCGAAAGGAACCTCACCTCTCCGTCGATCGCGACCCTGATGGACATACTTGAGGCGCTCGGGATGGACATCTCCGATTTCTTCGCCAAAAACGAGGATGAGAAGGTCGTCTTCACGCCGGACGATATGTTCGTCAAGGACGACGAGGAGATCGGGTCCAGCATCTGCTGGCTGGTGCCAAACGCGCAGAAGAACGCGCTGGAGCCCATACTCGTCACGATCTCGCCCGGCGGCTCGACCTGTCCGGACGATCCTCACGAGGGGGAAGAGTTCGGATACGTGCTTTCGGGTTCGGTAACTCTCGTTCTGGGGCTTCGCAGATTCAGGCTCAAAAAGGGCGACAGCTTCTGCTTCAATCCCACGGAGGAGCATTACCTTATCAACAATATGCAGCGCGAGGCTCGCGTGATCTGGGTGGCAACGCCGCCTTCGTTCTAAAATAATTCAATGATCGGGGGGTCATTATGGAAAACAAAAAGCTGATAGAACTCAAGAGCATAACCAAGGAATTCGACGGGACCCTTGTACTCGATAACATTGATCTTTACGTCAGGGATGGAGAGTTTCTGACTCTGTTGGGGCCCTCCGGCTGCGGAAAGACCACTATACTGCGTATCATCGCCGGGTTTATCACGCCCGACTCCGGCGAGGTCTATATAGACGGCGCGGATATGAACGGCGTGCCTCCCCACAAGAGGCAGGTAAATACCGTTTTCCAGAAATACGCGCTCTTCCCTCATCTGAACGTATTCGATAATATCGCTTTCGGGCTTAAGCTCAAGCACGCCAAGAAGGACGAGATAGAGAAGAAGGTCAACGCCATGCTCAAGCTCGTCAATCTCGAGGGCTACGGCAAGCGCTGGATCGATCAGCTCTCCGGCGGTCAGCAGCAGCGCATCGCCATCGCCCGCGCGCTCGTAAACGAGCCCAAGGTGCTTCTCCTTGACGAGCCTTTGGGCGCATTGGATCTCAAGCTCCGCAAGGAGATGCAGATCGAATTAAAGCGCATGCAGCAGCAGCTCGGCATCACCTTCATATTCGTCACGCACGATCAGGAGGAGGCGCTGACCATGTCAGATACCATAGTGGTCATGAGGGACGGCGTCATCCAGCAGATTGGCAAGCCCGAGGATATCTACAACGAGCCGAAGAATCCCTTCGTTGCGGACTTCATAGGTGAAAGCAATATCGTTCCCGGCGTTATGCTGGAGGACTATAAGGTAAGGATGAAGGGTATGTCGTTCCCCTGCGTGGACGCGGGCTTCGGCAAGAACACGGAGGTGGACGTCGTCATCCGTCCCGAGGATATAGACATAGTCGAGCCCTCCGCAGCCCGCATATCCGGCAAGGTGGTATCCGTGGTGTTCATGGGCGTCCATTATGAGGTCGACGTCGACTGCGGAGGCTATGAGTGGGTCGTCCACACCACCGACGCGGTGCAGCTCGGTCAGCAGGTCGGCATCTCCATACCGCCCGACGCGATCCATATCATGAAGAAGACCCGCGCCACCAACCTCTTCGACGCAGAGGTATGGCCCGGCGAGGGAATGGTCTATATCGACGACGTCGGCTTCGAGGCGTTTGGGCTCGAGGGCTATTCCAACAAGGAGATCGCCCTTGTCGAGATCGCGCCTGAAAAGGTCAGGATCGTCGCGCCGCAGGACGCCAAGCTCACCGGTACCGTCAAGGAGTGTATGTTCCTCGGCACCCACTATCAGTTCACTGTCTCCTGCGAGGAGAACGACTGGATCGCTCATTCCGATGAGTTCATGGAGGACGGCGAGGAGGTCGGCATAACGGTCGATCCTCACGACCTCATACTCACCGATAAGAAGGAGTGAGCCGATGAAAAGAAAGGTCTTCGCTTACCCGTACATAGTCTGGATGATACTGTTCATCGTGATACCGATGTTCTTTATCATCTACTATGCCGTGAACGTGAACGGGCAGTTTACGTTAACAAAATTCATCTCGACCCTCAAGGACGTCGGCAAATGGAAGGTGCTCTGGGCGAGCGTCGTAATGGCGTTCAAAACGACCGTAATATGCCTGCTTCTGGCTTACCCGATCGCCTATATCCTCTCCAACATGAAGAAGTCGGTAGCCGGATTCATCTCGGTGCTGTTCTTCGTTCCCATGTGGATGAATTTCGTGCTCCGCACTTACGCGTGGCAGGCGATACTCGAATACCTCCTTCCCGGGCTCAAGAAGTTTCTCGGGCTTGAGGGGTCGGTGCTCATGGTGCTCGTTTACGACTTCCTGCCCTTCATGATAATGCCCCTTTACAACACGCTCTCGAAGCTCGACAAGTCCCTTCTCGAAGCCTCGAGGGATCTCGGCGCAAGCTCCGCCATGACTTTCCTGCGCGTGGTGCTCCCGCTCTCGGTGCCGGGCATTGTCTCGGGCGTCACAATGGTGTTCATCCCCGCCATCACCGCGTTTACGGTCCCGGCCCTCATAGGCAACGGTATGTATCATCTTTACGGAAACGAGATCGAGCTTGCGTTCAAGACGCTTTCCGGGCAGGGCGATTACGCCGTCGGAAGCACGCTTTCGATAATACTGCTCATATCCGTTCTGGTATCCACTTTGATCATGAATCATTTTGACAAGGATCAGAAGCAAGGGGGGCAGCTCTGGTGAAAAAGGCGTTTCGTTCAATAAAATACGTTTATCTGGCGCTGATGGTGTTCTTCCTGTACGTGCCCATCATTTACCTCATAGTCTACTCGTTCAATGATTTCACGATCGGCAAGAGGGTAGCCTATGCGAATCTCGGCAAATGGAAGGGCTTCACCCTGCAGAATTACGCCAATCTCTTTACCGGCGAAGCCGGCAGGTCCCTGCTTTTGACGCTCGAGATCGCCGCGATCTCAAGCGTTGTCGCGACCGTGATCGGCACGGGCGCGGCTATCGGCATTTACGCCATGAAGAAGCGCACGAGGAACCTCATACTCAACGTTTCCGAGCTTCCCATGGTCAATCCCGATCTTGTAACGGGCATCTCGTTCATGATGCTCTTCGCCTTCGTCAATTCGCTTCTCGTAAAGCTCGGGATGGCGCAGATCGGGGATATCCCCAAGCTGCTAATCGCCCATATCTCCTTCAGCATACCGTACGTCATATTCTCGGTAATGCCGAGGCTGAGGCAGAGCTCCAATCTGCTTTACGAGGCGGCTATGGACCTCGGCTGCTCGCCCTGGCAGGCGCTGATGAAGGCGGTGATACCGGATATCATGCCGGGCATCACTTCGGGCTTTATAATGGCTCTGACGATGAGCCTTGACGATTTCGTCGTCAGTTACTTCGTTTCAGACCTCAGGAGCGTGCTTTCCGTCTATATCTACTCCTCCGCAAGGGGAGCCAAGGGCGTGAATCCCGCGCTTGCCACGGTCATATTCATACCGCTCGTAACGCTTCTGCTCGTCGTGAATCTGATGCGCATCGCCAAGGAGCGGGAGTATGAGATCCAGTCCAAAAAAGTTAAACTCAAGGGAGGAAAATAATAATGAAAAAGATCATTGCACTCGCACTCGCAGCGTTCATGCTCGTCGCTTTTGCCGCCTGCACCGGCAAGGAAAACGACGCCGACTACTCCTTCGCCGACGGCGATCAGTATGAGTATATCGGCGGCAGCCTCAACATACTTAATTGGGGCGAGTATATCGATGAAGAGCTCCTTTCGCTGTTCGAAGAGGAGACCGGCGTCAAGATCAACTACACTTCCATGACCTCCAATGAGGAGATGCTCATAAAGCTCCGCGCCACCGACTGCGTTTACGATCTTTGCTTCCCCTCCGACTATATCATCGAGCAGCTCATAGCCAACGATCTGCTCCTGCCCCTCGATATGTCCAAGATCCCCAACGCGAAGAACATACAGCCCCGCGTTATGGAGATCGCAAACGGCTTCGATCCCGGCAACAAGTATTCGCTGCCCTATTTCTGGGGCACCGTCGGCATTCTCTACAACACCAAGATGGTCGACGAGCCCGTGGACAGCTGGGATATACTCTGGAATGAAAAGTATGCCGGTCAGATCTGGCAGTACGATTCCGTGCGCGACGCCATCGCCGTTTCTCTTATCCGTTTGGGCTACGACATCAATACCCGTAATCCCGAGGAGGTCAACGCCGCCAAGGAAGAGCTCATAAAGCAGATACCGCTCCTCAAAGGCCGCGGCACGGACGATATCCGCACCAACATGGTAAACGAGCAGGCCGCTCTTGCCGTTATCTATTCCGGCGATGCTTACGAGTGCTGGGATAATAACAACGATCTGGCTTACGTTGTTCCCAAGGAGGGCTCCAACGTCTGGTTCGATAACGTCGTTATCCCCAAGACCGCCAAGAACGTCGAGGCCGCGCACGCCTTCATCAATTTCATCAACGATGCGAACCTTGCCGCGCGCAACACCGAGTTCTGCTATTATTCCACCCCCAATCAGGGCGCGCTCGATCTGCTCGACGAGGCTTTCACCTCCAACGAGATCTATAATCCCTCCGACGAGATACTTGCCCGCTGCAAGGTCTTCCACGATCTCGGCGACTTCGTCGAGGTGTTCAACAAGGCCTGGGACGAGTACGTTTCCGCGACCGGCGTACACTAAAAAAGATACGATCGAAAAGCACGCGGTTAAGGGTGCATTCACTTAAGGAGATGCAGGTTTTCGGCCGATAAAACCCGCTTAAATAACAACAGATCCGGGGACAAAACGATCCTCGGATCTGTTTTCATTTTGACGGCTGAAAACCGCGAAGCGTCTC
>CAMZFO010000033.1 GCA_947306125.1 uncultured Clostridia bacterium
AATCACCCCACTTGTTAGCATTATACCACATGTCTAACAAATGGGGTGCAGTTCAGGCGTCACGGCAAATGATAAGCTTATGTCAATCCCTGTCTATGTTCCTGTCGAGCAGAGAGCGGTACTCTTCATAGAACGAAGCGAAGCTTCCCTCTTCTATCGCGGTGCGTATGCGGCTCATGAGCTCGTTATAGAACCAGAGGTTATGGAGTATGCAGAGGCGCATGCCGAGGCGCTCGTCGGCTTTGAGCAGGTGGCGGATATACGCCCTCGAATAGCTCCTGCACGCAGGGCAGCCGCAGCCTTCGGAGATGGGGCCGGGATCCTCGCGGTAACGCTCCGCGAGCAGGCGGCGCTTGCCCTCCCAGGTATAGACGTTGCCGTGCTGCGCGGCCTTCAATGGAAATACGCAGTCGAAAAAGTCAACGCCGCGATACACGCCCTCTATTATATTGCAGGGAGTGCCGACGCCCATGAGGTAACGGGGCTTATCTTCGGGCATCACGGGGCAGACGGCGTCGAGCACGCGGTACATATCCTCTGCGGATTCGCCCACGGAGAGCCCGCCTATGGCGTAGCCGGGCAGATCGAACGCGGCTATCTGCTTCATATGCCGCACGCGAAGATCTTCATACACGCCGCCCTGACCTATGCCGAAAAGAAGCTGATCGGGGTTGATCGCGCCGGGCTTTAAATTAAGCCTTTCGTGCTCCGCAATGCAGCGCTCGAGCCAGCGGGTGGTGCGCTCAATGGAGCGTTCGACGTAGGAATGCTCGGAGGGATTCGCCACGCACTCGTCAAAAGCCATCGCAATTGTCGAGCCGAGATCGGATTGAACGCGCATCGACTCCTCCGGCCCCATGAAGATATGGGAGCCGTCAAGATACGAGGTGAAGGAGACGCCCTCCTCCTTTATCTTTCTCCTTTTGGCAAGCGAGAATACCTGGAAGCCGCCGCTGTCGGTGAGTATAGGCCTGTCCCAATTCATGAAGCCCTTGAGACCGCCGAGCTTCTTTATGAGCTCGGAGCCGGGGCGCATATTGAGATGATACGTATTGCAGAGGGCGACCTGACAGCCTATTGCGCGAAGATCGTCCGTCGAAGCTCCGCCCCTGATCGCCGCGGCTGTCGCGACGTTCATGAATACAGGGGTCTCTATACTCCCGTGGACGGTATCGAGCCTCGCTCTGCGCGCGGCGCCGGCTCTGTCTGAAATCGTGAATCCGAGCATTCAGCCTCTTACCTCCTTACCCCGCCATTATACCATCCCTCAGCCGTATAATGCAACAGCCTCGGCAAGCTCCGCGGAAGCTCCCAATACCTTTGCGGCCTCGAGCAGACGGGTCTCGTCGAGCACGCCTATCCTGCGCATATCGGCGTCTATCACGCTGACCACCGAGTATGCTCCGGGGGAAAGCGCGGCAAGCGCGGACGAGAGGCTCGTTTCTGCCGAAAACGCCATCTCGCGCACGGCGACCGCTCGGCGCGGGGAGATGCGCTTCGGCTTCGTCAGCGCGGGCATATCGGGGCGCTCGCGCATGGCGGAAACTATCAGGAATGCTCCCATCAGCGCAAAGGTCGGATTCACCGCGCCGCAGAAGAGCATCCACGCCGAGATACCGAGGAACGCGGAGCCTGCCGCAAGCCCGCCGCAGCGGAGCACGCGCAGCGCCGTCCTTCTGCTCCTGCCGGAAAAAGCGGCAAGTATCAGCCTGCCGCCGTCGAGGGGAATCGCGGGGAGCATATTGACGGCCGCGATGAGCAGATTGAATTCGGTAAAACCAAGGCGCCATGCGGCGCAGGCGGGAAACACCCGCTCCGTCAAAGCGCTCACAGCCGCCATACAGAGGCTCGCGGCGGGACCCGCGGCACATATCGCCGCCAAGTCTCCCGCGGGCGCCTCGGCGCATTCAAGCCGCGCTATAAAGCCGAACGGCTGCACCTCTATCGAATCGACCCGGCAGCCCATGCGGGAAGCCATCATTGCGTGCGCCGCCTCATGCACGGAAAGCGATACGAAGGCGACTATCAGCGCCGTCTCGCGTCCGAACACGACGGCGAGAGGCACGGCCGCAAGCAGCAGCGGGCTGCAAACGATCTGCGTCTCTCCCACTCGTATAAGCTTCATCGCCTACCCGGCCTTTCCGACTCCGAACAGGTCGGCGGGCTCTATGGGCCTGCCGTTCCTGTAAACGCGCACCGAAGCTTCGCCTCCCTCGAGCGCGCCGAGACGCTGCTTCTGCTTGACGGGCTGACCGTTCTCGACGAATATCTCGCTGAATCCGTATACAGTGAATTCCATATCGCCCGATGCGGCGACGGTCACGTATCTGCCGAGCGCTTCGTCCTCGCCCGTGCCGCGCACAACGCCGTCAGCGGGCGAGAGCACCGCCGCCCCCTCGTCGGTCTTCAGTATCAGCGTCCTGCCGTCGTCCGCCGTCTGTATCTCATACGGATTTACCGGCAGGAGCGCCGCCTTGGACGGGGCGAACACCTCTATTATCGAGGGAAGCTCGACGAATTTGAGCCTGCCGAGCCTGTCTTCGTCGCGGCCTTCGTTATCCTGCCCCGACGTAAGATCGCTTATTACCGCAAGCGCCTTCTCGTCACCCTTCAGCTTGAGCCCCAGCACGCCGCAGAAGCAGACGGCGCAGACCGCGAGCCTTATTATAAGATACGCGGAGCCTCCCCTGCGTCTGCTCTTTGCGGAGCCTGCGCTTTCCGCTCCCGCTCTCCTGTAAACGTGCGCGGGCAGGGCTTTGCTCCCGCCGAAGCTCCTTGAGATGAAATCCGTCGTTTCAAGCAGTGTCTTATCGTTTTCATCCATAAAAAAAGCACCTCCCATACATTCCTTGTATATGCGGGAGGGCTCGAAAACTTGTATTCAGTGGCGCATGCGGGACTCCACGACGCGGCCTATTATCTCCACGTCGCCGCCGGTGACTATCATGGGATCGTACGCGGGATTGCTCGGGATGAGCGCTATGCTCTTTTTGATGCGCTTTACGCGGCGGAGAAGCACCTCGTCCTCTATACGGACGACGTATATCATGCCGTCGCGGAGCTCCGAGCCGCGCCGCACGAGCACTATGGAGCCCTCGGCAATATGATCGCCCGTCATGCAGTCGCCGACGACCTCCATGAAGAAATACTCGCCGTCGTAAACCTCGCCCGCGGCGACGGGGATGTGATCGGTGATATTCTCCTCCGCGAGCATGGGCTCGCCCGCGTGCACCATGCCCACGAGGGGCACGGCCACAGCGTCAGTAACAAGCGGCTTATCGACCAAACGATCGCGCATGCCCTTGGGCAGAGGAGTGACCTCGTCCCTGCAGAGTATGTGATCGGCGCTGACGCCGAATATCCCCGCGAGCTTTTGAAGCACGGGATTGGGGATGCCGAGCTTTTCGTTTTCATACTTGCAGACTGCGGCCTTCTGCACGCCGAGCATCTGGCCGAGCTGCTCCTGAGTAACGCCCCTTGATTTGCGGAGCTCCTTTATACGGTTCATACTGTTCCTTGCCGGACCTTTCCTTTACTGACGGATAAATTGTATCGCGTTTGGAAACAATTTGCAACGGATTCACCATAATATATTTTTATTTTGGGTATTGAGTACCATTTTCTGTATTGACAGTTTCCTTTCTGGAAACTATAATGTAACCGTACTCAAAAACAAGCGATCCCGAAGCCCAAAAGTTTCCGGAACGCATATCAGAAAAGGAGATGCTACTATGAACTACATCGGCTTGATTTTTTCCTTCATGCTCCCCGGTATGGCCGTAGGAGGAATGGCTGCAACTCTCATCAACGAGGCGGCTCATAAGCGCCGCAAGGCAGCGCGCAGGCATCGCTGATGCGGCGATATACGCGGCTTAAGCGAGAACGCATACCGACATACTCAAACCCTCTATATTAAAGAACGCGCTTCGCTTTATACAAGCGGGGCGCGCTCTTTATTATTCCGTTTATCAGCGGTCGGGGAGCTTTTCGGGCTCGGGAAGCTCGGGACCGGTTATGGTGATGCTCTTTATTACCACCTCGTTCACGGGCCTGTCGCCGGGGCCGGTCTCGGTCGTGGCTATAGCGTCGACCACGTCCATACCGGTGAGCACCTTGCCGAAGGCGGCGTACGCGCCGTCAAGGCTGGGATAATCCACATGCATTATGAAGAACTGGCAGCCTGCGCTGTCCAAGGGCTTGGTCCTCCTTGCCATGGAGATGACGCCGCGGGTATGCTTCAGATCGTTCTGAAAGCCGTTCTGTGCGAATTCGCCCTTTATGCAGTAGCCGGGGCCGCCGCTGCCGGTGCCCGTGGGATCGCCGCCCTGGATCATGAAGTTCTTTATGACCCTGTGGAATATGGTCCCGTTATAGAAGCCCTGCCTTGCGAGATAGCAGAAGTTATAGACGGTCTGCGGAGCTATCTCGGGGTAAAGCTCGAGCTCTATCTTGCCGTAGTTTTCGACCTCTATTGTCGCATAAACCTTGTTGTCCTTTTCGTTCATTTCTTCCTCCTTATTGTTCTCAGCCGGCTTGCAGGCGGTCATCGTCAGCGCCAACAGTACCGCAAGCGCAGCGCGAAAGATCTTTTTCATACGCATACCTTACCTTTCATAGAATGCCGTATCATTTTACCATAAATATTCCTTTTATACAAGCTATTGTCAAAATCGCTTGATTGATGTATAATAATATAGTATGCAATTCGATCAGGAGGTCTGATAATATGTCACGCAAGAAAAGATATGAAGCAAGGCAGGTCGCCCTGCTCATAGCCTTGATCGCGGTCAGTATCGCGGCGATAGGCCTGCTCGTGTTCCTCATTTCCGGCAGCGGAAGCGGGAAGAGCGGCCCCAAGCCCACCGACGTGCCGCTTTATACGAACGCGCCGACCGATTCGGCGTCTGACCCGGAGGCTTCCGCCGAGCCCACTGAGGGAGCGACTCCGGAGCCCACCGCGGAGCCCACCAAGGAGCCGACGGCTTATGCTCCCGTCGAGCCCCACTCCTCCGCCATGGGATCCAATTACGGCTTCAAGTCCGAGATAATGGTCGGCGGAGATATCGTCAAGTCGCTTCCCGAAAGCTACGGGAAGATCGATTTCCTTCATAACGACGAATACACCCAGGCAGAAGGCGTGCTCTCCTTCCGCGGAAGCTGCTTCCGTCAGGATCCCTATTTCGGCGTCGCCAAAGTCGACGCGGGCAAGCTGCAGGTGCTTTGGAACCGCGAGACGTACAGCATCGGCAAGGGCGAAGGCGGCTCCTACAGCGGCGTCTGGACCGGCAGCGGCTGGACGGGTCAGGCTCTCGCCGTAAGGTGGGATCCCGAAACGAAGGCCATAATGAATATGTTCGATTCCGCCAAGGCGAAGGACGGTCTTATCGAGATCATCTATCCCACCATGGACGGCAATATCTATTTCTACGACATGGAGACCGGCGAGCCTACGAGGAACAAGCTCGTCATGGGCGTGCCCTTCAAGGGCTCCGGCTCGGTCGATCCCAGGGGATGGCCGATACTCTACGTCGGTCAGGGCGACCATTACTCCGCCGAGGGCAAGGCCTCCAAGGCCTACGTCATCTCCCTCATAGACGGCTCTGTGCTTGCGACCGTCGGCAAAAAGCCCGACAGCTTCGCGCTGCGCTCCTGGCACGCCTACGATTCCGCCGCAATAGTGGACGCGGGCAGCGATACCCTCTTCTACCCCGGCGAGAACGGCGTCATCTACCGCGTCAAGCTGAACACCGCTTACGATAAGGCGGCCGGCACTCTTTCAATGTCTCCCGACGCTCCCGTCAAGGTGCGTTATAAGTCAATCCGCACGGATTCCGGCAAATTCTGGCTGGGCTATGAGGCGAGCACCGTCGCATGGCGCAATTACATCTATCTCTGCGACAACGCGGGCTTCATGCAGTGCGTGGACGTGAACACGATGCAGACCGTATGGGTGCAGGATATTTGGGACGATACCAACGCCACTCCCTGTCTTGAGGAGGATCCCGAAACCGGCAAGGCTTACCTTTACGTCGGCAACACGCTTGACAACAAGGCCGATTCCTCCGGCAAGGGCTTGGTCGCCTTCTTCAAGGTGGACGCCTGCACCGGCGAGATAGTATGGCAGAAGGAATACACCGTCTATACCGACAAGCACATCACCGGCGGCTTCCAGGGCAGCGCCGTCCTCGGACGCGGCGAGCTTGAAGGCCTCGTTATCACTACCTATTCCTCCGTCGGCAACGGCTACGAGGGCTACGTCGTGGCTTACTCCACGAAGACCGGCGACGAAGCCTGGCGCTTCAAGGTCGCCGGCTATACCTGGTGCAGCCCCGTGGCGCTTTACGACGCGAACGGCAAGGCTTATATCGTGGTCTGCAACTGCCTCGGCGATATCTACGTGTTGGACGGCAACGGCCAGCAGCTCGACAAGATAAACGTCGAGAGCAATATCGAGTCCTCCCCCGTCGCCTTCGACAACTACATAGTCGTCGGTACGAGGGTCAAGGGCATTTTCGGGCTCAAGATATATTGATCGATCATAGATCAAGGGCCGGATCTGAGATCCGGCCCTTTTGTTATATTTTTCTTTTTATTTCTTTTCTTTTTTCTTTTCGCAGCGGACGCGGCGCTCGAGTGCCTTTTCCTCGCGAACCATTTTCTTTATCTCCCTGCGGGTCATGAGGCGGATCTCTTCGGCGGCTGTGCCTATATCCTCCTCTTCCGGCTCGAACACGGGCGCGGCAAGCTCCTCGGCGTCATCGGGCTTGGGCTCTGCGGCCTCCGGCTTTTCCCCGGCAGGCGCCTCCTTCGGGAGCTTCTCCGCGGGAGCTTCGGCTGCGGGCGGCTCGCTCACAGCTTCCCTGTCGGGCACTTCCGTCACGGGCTCGGTCTGCGCGGGCTCGGTCTGCGCGGGCTCGGTCTGCTCGGGCTCTGTCTGCGTGGGCTCGGTCTGCTCAGGCTCGATATGCCCGGCGGAAAGGAGCTGCTCGACCCGATCGTTGAATTCGGTGCGGGAGAGCCTTGCCGAAAGGATATCGTTCGTCTGCCTCGCCTCGCCGAGCTCCTGCGACATGCGGAACTGGAGCACGTCGATGGTGTTGGTCATCCTGTCGAATTCGCGGATGACCTCGTCAAGGAATGCGTCCACCGCAACGGGGTCATAGCCGAATAGCGAATGCGGGAATACTTTTTCGATTATATCGTCTCTGTTCATACTTAACGTCTTTCGATCGGTTTTCGGGGCCGCAGAGACTGCGGCCCCGGGCAGCTGAGGCTTACTCCTTGAAACCGTCGGAGTTGCCTACGATCTCGTAGTTGGCGGGCACTACGGCAAAGATCTTAGCGGAGATCTTACGGATATCTCCGCCCATCGCGCTGCATGCGCCGGACATGAAATCGAGTATCCTCTGTGCGATCTCGATCTCAATGCTTTCCATGTTGAGGATGATAGGCTTGTTCCTCCGGAGATTATCGATGATGCTCATGGCGTCCTCGTAACTCACGGGGCGGTAGACGATCAGCTTGCTGCGGGAAGACTGCCCGGGCAGTTCAACCACCTTGCTCTGATTTCTGCGCTCGCGATGCCTTTCCTCACGCGCGGCGGCGATGGGTTCGAGCTCCTGCTCCTCCTCCATCTCGAGCTCTTCATCGTCGTACTCTTCCTCAACGATGTCGAACCCGAACCAGTTCTTGAGTTTGCTTCCTACTTTGGACATTGTTCTTTCCTCCAAACAAAGTATTTGTTGGCACTTGGAAGAAATGTTTACGCAAAGCGGACGAGCCGCTCTGCTGACGCGCGGACGCTGTTTATATATATCGCCGCGCAGTTTTTACGCCTAATGACGCTGCCTTGCGCCGAATATGGCCGAGCCTACCCGGACCATATCAGCCCCCGCGGCGATCGCCTCGGGGTAATCTCCGCTCATTCCCATAGAGAGCAAGTCCATCTCTATGCCGGGAATTCCCATTCCCTTTATATTTTCAAACAGCTCCTTCATGCGCGCAAAGTAGTAGGAGGCGCCCCTCCCGCCCGCCGCGGGGGGAATGCACATCATACCTTTGACACGCACATTGGGCATGTCGGAAATCCTCTTGAGCAGTTCGGGGACGCTTTCATACGCCGCTCCCGATTTCTGCGGCTCTTCGCCGATATTGACTTCCACGAGCGCTTCCTGTATGAGCTCGCGCTTTGAAGCGAGGCGGTCTATCTCCTCGAAGGCCTCGATACGGTCAGCGGACTGGATAAGATCCGCACGGCCGACGAGATACTTGATCTTGTTTAGCTGCAGAGTGCCGATAAAGTGGACGGTCTGGCCGTTCCCCTTGAAGAAATCAAACTTATCGACAAGCTCCTGCGCCCTGTTTTCGCCGACCTCGGTGCAGCCTGCGGCTATGGCCTCGGCTATCCTTTCGGTCTCGACGAATTTGGTGACGGCGATGAGCCTCACGCTTTCGGGGGCCCTCCCCGCCTTATACGCCGCCTCCGCGGCCGTTTCCCTGACGCGGATGAAATTCTCACGTATCCCCGTCATTTCTGCTTCCTGATCGTATACCAATACCTCACCCCCTCGATAAGTACGTCGCTGCTTTCATAAGGCCTTACAACGGCTATTTCCCCGTCGGATGCGAGCACGTCCACCCGCATAGAATTGCGGATGCCGCCCGTAACGAGCTGGATATAAGCCTTGCCCTCGTCAAAACGTATCGCCTTGCTCTTGACGGTCACGCCGCTGACGGTCGCCTTGACGTTCACCTTGACGGTGCGGGCCTCGATGAGGCCGCCGAGCTCATCGTTGAACTCGATTATATTGACTATGCTCGTGCCGCTTATGACGGGCTCCAGAGCTACACCTGTATGCTTCCCGTAGCCGCGGAACTCGACCTCGTATTCGACGCCCTCCGCGACCCTCGTTGTGTCCTTATAGTCCGTGACGAACGCCGCATACCATTTATCCGTATCGACTATACGGCAGACGCGCGTCTTATCGTCGTTATTCCACTTGGAGGCGCCCGTCTCCTTGAGCGCGCGTTTTATCAGGTCGGCGGAGATCATGTTGAGCTTGGACGCTGTGAGCGCCTGCTCGTACCCGTCGAAATAGTAGCTGACTACGCCCTCGTCCTCGGAGGTGATATCCTCCGTCCAGGTGGATATAAGCTGCTCCTTTTCATCGGCGGCGGCATAGAGCGCCCGGAGATTTTCCGTCTCCTGCACCTTGCTGCGCAGGTATTCCATGCGCTCCTTGAGCAGATCGTCGAGCTGCCTGTAAAGCGCCTCCAGATCCTCGCCCGAGGACAGCATCACACGGTCGCGTATCTTCTCCTTAAAGCCCGCTATGGCCTCGTTCATCTCCTCGAGCTTGGAATCCTTGGTGGCGCCTATGCGCTCCATCTGAGCCTCGTAGACGGCCTCACGCGCGTTTAAAAGCTGCTGTGTAAGCTCCTCGCTGTAACCGAGCTTATAGACCCTGGCAAGCGGAGCGCCGGCTTCTACGGTCTGGCCGTCCTCGCAGAGATAATCGAGGCGCATACGTTCCGAGGAGGTATAGACGCTCTCGCTGCGGATAATAACGGCGCTCTTGTTATTGAGCCTGAACTGCATCACGCCGCTTTCCGCATTGGCCTCCGAGCCGTTGAAATAGACGAAAGCAAACACGGCGGCGGCTATAACGATGAGCCCCAGCCCGGCAAAGAGCGGTATCCTCCAGTTGAAGCTTCTCCGCCTTCTCGCTCTTCTCTTCTTTTTCTTGCGGATGATCATTCTGCGGCGCCTGCCTCGCTTATATCATAGCCCTTCTTTTCGGAACGGCCGTACTGTCTGTCGAAGTTTTCGCGGTTCTTGGCGATATAGCCCTCAAAGAGCTTGTCCGCGTCGAGACCCGCCCTTATGCACATGCTGATAAAAAAATGCAGTATGTCCACGAGCTCGCCGTGGAGCGCGGCCTCGTCGATGGGCTTCGCGTTCTTCCACCATTTGAAATTGACCTCGTCGAGGAGCTCGGCAAGCTCGCTTATCATGGCGAGCACGTCCTTTTGGAGCCACTGCTCCATTGTAAAATCGAGCGAACGGCGCTCCTGTATATCGGTATCGAGCGCCTTCTGCAGCCCGAAGATAATATCAAGCTTGTCCCTGTTTTCGGTTTCCATAATATCAACCTCTCCCTGTTAATAGATCGCGGAGCTCATCCTCGCACTTTTTGCATCTTCCGACCACCGCCGCGGAGATATCCCCGGTATTGCAGACGGTGGGAAGTATCGCCGCTATATCGTCCATCATGACCGCCCTGATATTCGCGATGACCTCTTCCTCCGAAAGGTGGCTGCCGCGCGTGAGCTCCGCTCTGCCAATGGAGCTCGACCTTGCGGCGGTGGACTCCTGCGCCATAAGGAAGCCGGATATGAGCTGATCCTTCGCGCGGTCCAACTCGGCAGGAGCCAGCCCCTCGCGGCGGACTTTATCGATCTCGCCGAGCATCATACCCGTCACCTCTGCCGCGTTCTCCGGGCCCGTGCCGGCATAGAAGGTCAGGAAGCCCGAGTTCCTGTAAGCGGTGGGATAGGAATAGACGGAGTAAGCGAGCCCTCGCTTTTCGCGTATGCTCTGGAAAAGCCTGCTGCTCATGCTGCCTCCCAGTGCGTTCGAGAAAAGGAGCTGCGCGTAGTTTTCCTTGGTGTCCTTCGGAAAACCGGGCAGGCAGAAGCAGATATGCACCTGCTCGATATCCTTCCCGATGAACCTGATGCGCTTGGCGGGCTTATGCAGGCCGAATTCCACGCTCGGCGCCATTGCCGTTCCGCGGTCGGTAAAGCTCCTGTCAAGCGCGGAAAGCAGCGCGTCCTTATCGAAATTGCCGGCGGCGGAAAGCACCATGTTCTGCGGACGGTAGAGCCGCTCCATATAGCGGGCAAGCCCATCGTGGGAGAAGGCCATGACGCTCTCACGCGTGCCGAGTATGGGCTTTTCGAGAGGATCCCCCTCATAGAAGGCGGCGACGGCGGTCTCGGTTACGAGATCCTCCGGCGAATCCTCCACCATCATTATCTCCTCGCAGACGACGCCCTTCTCAAGCTCGATATCATCGGGATCGAGAAGCGAATTGCACAGGATGTCCGCGAGTATATCCGCAAGCACGTTGATGTCGCGCTCGAGCACCCTGCCATAGAAGCAGGTGCATTCCTTCGAGGTGAAGGCGTTGAGATTGCCGCCCACCGCGTCCATCTGCTCGGCGATCATGGAGGCGGAGCGGGTCTCCGTGCCCTTGAAGAGCATATGCTCGATAAAATGAGCCGCGCCCTGCTCGCCCTCATGCTCGTACACCGAGCCCGCGTTTATCCACACGCCCATCGAAACGGAGCGATACCCCGGCATACGTTCGCCGACGACCCGCATACCATTCCGGAGCTTTTCTGAAAACATAACCTTGTTATCCTCATTCATGCATACAGTTTGCCCCAATGCGGCGCCCGTGTATGCATGACAGCATTTGCACACTATGTTATACTAAATCACTATAATTATACAACATTTTGTGTGTCTGCACAATATCAAATCCCATATTTTTTGTTGTTTCGATCAAAAAAGGCAGCGCTTCGGCAAACTGGCGGGTGGGCTCGGCCGCAACTATATAGCCTCCCTTCACGTTTTGACTCATGCGGCGCTCTATTTCGAACGCTGTCCCGTTGGCGCAGTCGAGGTCGATCGTGCACAGTACCGTCGTGAGCCCGAGGCGCTTCCCGGCTCCTGCCGAGACGTCCGCCCTGCGTGAGCCGCAGTAATAGAGCTCCGGCCGCTTCCCCGTTATCCCCTCTATTATCCCGAGCGATCTTTCAACGTCCTCGAGCACCTCCGCGCACCCGCCGTCAAACGCGGGATCATAGCCCATAGTAGCTATCTCGTGCCCCGACTCCGCCATCCTTTCAAGCAGCGCGGGATTCTCCTCCGCCCATCTTCCACTTACGGCGAAAGTGATACGCACGCCCCTGCTGTCGAGCTCGTCTAATATCTCATCCATTGCCGCCGCGTTCCACGAAACGGCGCACTGCAGCGCTATTCGTTTCCCCTCGCGTCCCCGGTAGATGGGGTGCGCCGTGCTGCCCGTCATGGTCATTACCGACACGGGCGAAACGAGAGTGATATAGACTATAGCGGCTATGAGCATCAGCGCCGCATCGGCCATTATAGGCAGCCTGCTTTTGTTTTCCTTCATTTTATACTCCTTCCGTTGCTCGTCCCTGCTTTTTAATGATATGCGCAACGGACGCACCGAATGCGGGAGCAGAATATATTTTGCTCTTTACCCCTTCGTTCGGCTGTCTGCGCTTGATTATCAGCGCATAAAATGATAGATTATTGGGTGGAAATATGCGCCAGCAGCTGACCCGCGCGGCGCAGAGACTAAAGGGTCGGAAAGGCTTTTTATGGAAAGAGAAAACGCATGGAAAAAGTATGACTCCGAAGCTGTAGGCGAGCTCGAGGCGCTCTCCGTACGCTACAGGGATTTTCTTGACAACGGCAAGACCGAGCGCGAGTGCGCGGATTACGCCGTAAAGATGGCCGAGCAGAACGGCTACGTTTCGCTCGACAGCGCAGTTAAGGCCGGCAAGAAGCTCAAGCCCGGCGCAAAGCTTTACGCTTCCCCCATGGGCAAGACCATAATGCTCTTCATCATTGGCAAGCAGCCCCTTGAGAACGGCATGAACATCGTCGGCGCTCATATCGACAGCCCCAGGATCGACCTCAAGCAGAACCCCCTCTATGAGGACAGCGATCTGGCTTATCTCGACACCCATTATTACGGCGGCATCAAGAAGTATCAGTGGGTCACTCTGCCCCTCGCCCTTCACGGCGTCGTGGTCAAGAAGGACGGGACCAAAATCAACGTGGTCGTCGGCGAAGACGACAGCGATCCAGTATTCTGCATCTCCGATCTGCTCATCCATCTTTCCCAGGAGCAGATGCAGAAGAAGGCCTCCGATGTCATCGGCGGCGAGGATCTGAACCTGATCATCGGCGGCCGTCCCCTTGCCGATACCGAGGAGAAGGAGCCCGTCAAGGCAAACGTGCTCAATATGCTCAAGGAAAAGTACGGCTTCGAGGAGGAGGACTTCCTTTCCGCCGAGATCGAGATCGTTCCCGCAGGCCGCGCACGCGAGCTTGGCTTTGACAGGAGCATGATACTTGGCTACGGTCATGACGACCGTGTATGCGCCTTTGCCGAAATGGAAGCCATTTTCAAGATCGGCGAAATCCCCGAGCGCACCTGCTGCTGCCTCTTCGCGGATAAGGAAGAGATCGGCTCCGTCGGCGCCACCGGTATGCAGGCAAGGTATTTCGAGAACGCCTTTGCCGAGCTCATGGCTCTCACCGGCGAGCTCACCGACCTCAAGCTTCGCCGCGGTCTTGCCGCATCCAAGATGCTCTCCTGCGACGTAAGCGCGGGCTTCGATCCCAATTTCGCCTCCGCCTTCGAGAAGAAGAATGCCGCATTCCTCGGCCGCGGCGTGTGCTTCAACAAGTACACCGGCGCAAGGGGCAAATCCGGCTCCAACGACGCCAACGCCGAATACATGGCCGAGGTGCGCAAGATAATGGACGACGCAAACGTTTCCTTCCAGACCGCTGAGCTCGGCCGCGTCGACCTCGGCGGCGGCGGTACCATCGCCTATATCTGCGCTCTCTACTGCATGAACGTCATCGACAGCGGCGTTGCCGTGCTCTCCATGCACGCGCCCTGGGAGATCATCAGCAAGGCGGACCTTTACGAGGCTATGCGCGGTTATCACGCATTCCTCATGAACGCCTGATCCTAAAAGCAACGCAAAAGACCGTCGGCAAATGCCCGACGGTCTTTTCATATCATATCATATCAATAGCACTGCACGGGATGCCCTATTACGACGAATCTCGCGTTCGTATACTCGTACGAGCAGGTTGAAAGCGTGACTATCTTGTCTATCGTATCCGGATAGAAGCCGGAATCGAAGGTCGAGTTTGCCTTCGCCGTGCGAAGGAAATCGTGCAGCTCATCGGTGGAGTTGAACAGCGTATACGGGTCGGAATTGCTGGTCGTGATCAGGCCGACTATTATATCGAGCCTGTATGCGTGACCGGGCGTATAGAGCCACATATACGGATGCTGGTTATAGTAGCTCTGTGATTTGTAACCCTTGAGGGTGCCGAACATGGAGCCGCTTTTATTGTTATGCCCGAATATGAGCGTATTGACGTCTGTGAAATATCTGCTGCAGCGGTAATCGACGAATAGCGAGCCGCCGCTGTTATGCGAGCCGTTATACAGGTGATCGAGATAATAGATATTATCGCTGCTGTACATGACGGGATAATTGATCGGAGTATCCTTGCTGTAAAGCCATGCGCAGATATCCGAATTGATGCTCTGCAGAGCATTGAAATCCACGTTCAGCGGGCTGGGAGGTCCGCTGTAAGGAGGAGGCGTGGGAGTGGGACTGCCCGGCTGAGTGGGCGCGGGAGTCTGCGTCGCGGGACGCGGAGTGCCGGTCGGAGCCGGCGTGGAGGCCGGAGTCGTGCCGGGCGCAGGGGTCGCTTCATGCGTGCTTACCGGCTCGTCGGTATGCGCGGGCTCGGAGCCGGTCGGATCGGGCTCGGGAGTGCCGGGCGCTGCGGTATCGTTTGAAGTAGGCTGCGCCGTAGCGGGCGCGGCTTCGCTCGCGCTCGGGCCGGGAGTCTTATCCGGCTGAGCGGTATCGGCAGGCTGCTGAGAGGCCGCGTCGGTCGCTGCTGCGTCAGTGGCGTACGCGTTCGCATCTGCCTGCGTCGGATCCGGAGCGATGGTATAATGCACCGTTTCCTCGTCGGTCGGAGGCACGGTCGTTACGGCAATGTCGATAAGCTCCTGTACCTCGCTTTGGCTCTCTATATCCGGCTTATAAAAATCAAGGACCTTCGACGCGGCAAAACCAAAGCCGCCGAGGCATACGAGCACTATCAGCAGCCCTGCTATGGGAAATCTTTTCTTTTTGTTCTTGTTTTCCATCGATCGGGATCCTTAATGAATCGAGGCGGCGGCGGTAAACCGCCGCCGCCTCTTTTCGGTCTAATGAGTTACTTGGAGGAAGACTTCCTCTTCTTGTCTACGAAGAGGGCAGCACCGGCTGCAGCACCGAGAGCGGAGACGGCCATGACGCCGATCCACGCGGTGGGAGCAGTCCTCTCGTCACCGGTTACGGGAACGTGAGTGTTGGTGATGGTGAAGCCGATCTCCATGTTGCCGTCCACGAGGTGAGTATAATAGATACCCACATTAGTATTATGGGGATCGAGATCTTCATCAACTGTGTACTGGATGATCTCGCCGTCCTTATACTTGGGCAGACCGGTGAAGATGCCCTGCCAGCCATTCTCCTCGGTAAGAGTTATGGTTTGGCCTTTGAATTCACCGTCTTCAAACAGCTTGACGATGATATCTTCACGGTGACCGGTGTTCTTGGGCTTGGTGTTGTCGCCTTCCCAAACCTTGTTGACAACGATGCTGATCTCCTCGGGAGTGTAGCTGTTGATGATCTCATAGCCTTCCTCGGCATTGCCTTCGATAGCTGTGCTGTAGCCCTCGACAGCATCCTCGGAAACGGTGTAGACGATCTCAACGCCGCCGTCCTTGTACTTGGGCAGATCGGTGAAGACGTGGTGCCAGCCATCCTCAGCGGTGACGGTGACGACTTCGACCTCGGTGCCGTCGGCCATGAGCCTGAAGGTGATCTCATCGGGCCTTGCGCCGTCCTGGTTGTTGGCGTCGTCCCAAACCTTGGAAACGGGAACCTCGACGACCTCGGGGATATGGCAGTTGGAGATGATGTAGCCCTGGTACTGATCGCCGGTGATGCCGGTCTCGTAACCCTCAACGGTTACCTCAGCCACGGTGTACTCGATCACAACGCCGTCCTCGTACTTGTCGAGATCGGTGAAGACGCCCTGCCAGTTGTTGTTGGCATTCAGGACGAGGGTGACGCCGGTGGGCACGCCATTGGCGATAAGCTCAACGGTGACGGAACCGGGACGGATGCCATCCTGATCGTTCTCGTCGACCCAGACCTTGTTGACAGCAACGCTGGTCTTCTCGGGAGCGTGGTTGTTGATCACGTTGTAGCCGTCGATCTCAGTGGTGTAACCGTCGACAACAGTCTCGGTCACGGTGTAGATGATCTCGACGCCCTCTGCCTCGTACTTGGGCAGGTTGGTGAAGCTCCATGCCCAGCCCTCAGCCTCGGTCACGACGATGGTGTCGATGATGACGCCGTTCGCATGGAGGTTGATGGTGATGGACTCGGGACGCATGCCGTCCTGGTTGTTATGATCGTTCCAGGTCTTCGCGCCGGCGATGTCGATCAGCTCGGGGGTATGGATGTTGGTGATGGTGTAGCCCGCATACTGATCGCCGCTGATGACGGTCTCGTAACCGGGAACAGGCTCCTCTTCAACGGTGTAGACGATCTCGACGCCGTTCTCGAACTTATCGAGATCATCGAAGGTCGCCCTCCAGTCGTTACCGGAACCGAGGTTGGCGGTAAGGCCGGTGTCCTCGCCGTTTACGCTAAGGCGGCATTCGCTCTTTCCTCTTGT
>CAMZFO010000034.1 GCA_947306125.1 uncultured Clostridia bacterium
TGCCCATCGAGGCGAAAAGCGCAGAAACACTCGAAGAGTTTTTCGAAATACATCGTTAGCGGTCTTTCGAGCATTTTCAACGAAGAGGGGCGCAAAAAGATACCTTTTGAGGCTGTGTATCCTTAAGTGAATGCGCCCAAATGCCCAAGGGCTTTTTCATTGCAGATCAGAACGACTCCGCCCAGAGGTGAAGCTCCTCCATTGCGCGGTCCAAGCCGCCGGCGGGGAAATTGAGGTGGAGGGAATAGATGATACCGCTGTCCTCGATATAGCCCGTCACGCACTGATATGCCTTATCCGGCACGCCGACCTTCGCGTACTGGCAAAGCCTGCCGGAGGAGGTGGTGAACTCCTCAAAATCCATGCTGCCGGGATCGTAATCGCCCCAATCGCCGCCGTTGGAAACGGTATTCTTTTCGCTGTGCTCCGTAAGTATCGTGACAAAGGCGGCTGCGCCCATGCCGTTTTCATCTGAAAGGATGGTTTGTGCAAACAGCTCCACCTCGCTTATCCTGCCCTCGCCATCGCCTATAACGTTTGCGGACCAATCGGCGTTTTTATATGGAAAATAGGTGGTTTTGAGTGCCTTGAGCCCAACGTAATCCACCGCTTCCCGCTGAGTGTTGAAGCGCCTTCCGAAGCTGCCCGGGCTGACTAGAAGGCTCGACCATGCAGGCTGAGGCGTGTAAGCGGCGTACTGCTGCCTTATGATCTCCGGCGCTTCCGTAATGCCGCCATTGAATTCGCTCCACTTGTACTTGTTCAGCTCGAACACCGCCGAATAGCCGTTTGAGCCGTTCTTCAGAAAATCGAATTTTCCCCTGCTCGCGGCAACGGCCCCTGCCGTTACGCTGCCGCAGACTATGAGCAGCGCCGCGGCGACGGCGATCCACTTTACGGGGGTCATGGCCCTTTTGCGGGGCCTTTTTGCCTTTGTTTCAAGCAGCTCCTCGGGCAGCTCGCCAATGCCGCTTATGATATCGTTTCCGTTCATCGGATGAGACCCTCCCTTTCAAGGAATTTTGCAAGCTCTCTGCGCGTTCTGAAGAGCATCGATTTTACCTTTCCCTCGGTCACGGAATACTCCGCGGCTATCTCCTTTACGGAGGCCAGATACCAGTACCTTTGCAGGAACACCGCCCGTTTTTCATCGGAAAGGCCGCGTACGAAGCGCTCGAGAGCGCGGTTCAGCTCCGCCCTTTCGAATTCGCTTTCGGTATCGCGCGGGGCGGGAAGGCAGCTTTCCATCTCCCGAGTCAGCTCAACGAGCGCCGCGCTGCGCTTTTGAGCTCCCATGGCGTCCGCCCGATTCAATGCCGAGGCGCGCACTATCTTTGCAAGGAAGGCGAAAAGATACCGCTCCGGCCGATGCGGAGGTATACGGTTCCAAGCCTCGTAGAGCGCGTCGTTAACACACTCCTCCGCCGTTCCCTCGTCGGAAACTATGCGCAGGGCAAGCCTTTTGAGCCTTTCGCCGTATTTTGCCTGCACGGCTTCAAGCGCCGCCTCGTCCCTTTCAAGAAAAAGGCGAACGATGGAAGCGTCATCCATCGGAGTGCTCCTTTTCCGGAATAATGCTCTTCACCCTTAATATAAGTTTTTTGGCGTAAAGGTTTTATACCAAACAAAAAAAGCCGGGGATAGATCCGGCTTATTCGTCATTCGGCCAATTTATAAATCAGTATCGCGGCGGCGACTGCGGCGTTGAGGCTCTCCGCCCTGCCCTTCATGGGAAGGCGGTAAAGGGTGCAAAGCTCCGCGACCTCCGGCGAGGCGCCGTTTGCCTCGTTGCCTATGACGAGCACGCGGGACTCCGGAAGCTCCGGAAGCTCCTCCGCCCCCTCAAGATGCCCGCAGACGAGCCCGAAGCCCTGCTCCTTAAGGCGCGGAAGCTCCTGCTCAAGCTCGCCCTGCCAAACGGGTATGTGATACGAGCTGCCCATCGCGGCGCGCACCGATTTGCCCATGAAGGGATCGGCGCTGCCATCGCCCACGAGCACGCCCGCGGCGCCGAACGCGTCCGCCGTGCGGAGCACAGTGCCGAGATTGCCCGGATCCTGCAGGCGGTCGAGAGCCACTATGAGCCCCTTGGGGTACTCCCTTGGCGGCTCTGTATCGGGGGTCTTGAGCGCGGCGCATACGCCCTGCGGGTTATCGGTATCGCAGACGGCCTTCATCACCTCGCCCGTGACTTGGGTGTACTCCACCCCGCGCTCATCGAGCTTTGCGCCCGCCGTGGTGTTCCACTCGGCGACGAGCACCGTATCCGGGACCATGCCGGAATCGAGCGCGTCGAGCACCAGCCTTTCCCCCTCTATAAGGTGCAGGCCGGTCTCCCTGCGCCCCTTCTTGGTCTTGAGCGAGCGCAGCTCCTTTATCTTATCGTTTTTTACGGAGGTTATCATCATTTGACCTGCCCGGCCTCGGCAATATTCAGCGCGTGGTCGCCGACCCTTTCAAGGTCGGTGAGCATTTCAACGTACAGCATGCCAATATCCGCCGAGCACTGCTTGAGCTCCATGCGCTTTATATGCGCGTTCTTGTAGAGATCCACGAGATCGTCTATCTCCTGCTCGCGCTCCTCTATCTCCGAAAGCGGCACGGCGGAGGGATCCTTCATGCAGGCGAAGGCGCGCTTTACAATGGTTATTACCTTGTCGAAAAGGTTCGCAAGCTCCGCGTTCGCCGCCTCGGACAGGCTCAGCTTGTTATCGCGCATATGCGCTATGTAGCCGGCAATGTTTTCCGCATGGTCGCCTATGCGCTCGTAATCGGTTATGACGTGATGCATGCGGTCGATCGCCCTTGCCTCCGGCTCGCCCAAGCCGTTGCGGTTGATATCGACGAGCGCCTTTGCGATCTCGTGATTCAGGAAGTCTATGGTCTCCTCGTTGGAGTCGATCACCTCAAGGTCGCCCTTGCGCTTTTCCGTCATGGCGTTCACGACGAGCTCCATATTGCTTATGGTGAGATCGAACATCCTGTCGCACTCAAGCTCCACGGCCGAGACCGCGACGGCGGCGGAACCGAAGCCCTTCGCCGGTATGTGGATGAGGCGGAGGCCGCCGGTAAGATCCTCGCCGCGTATGATGAGGCGGGAGAGCTTTATGAGCAGGCTCGAGAGCGGGAACATGATTATGGTCGCGCCTATCTTCAGGAATGTGTTGGCGTTTGCGAGCTGCTGCACGGGATTATTGGGCGAAAGCGAGGCTATCCAATCGGTAAGCGGCAGGAACTGCAGCAGCACCACGCAGATTATGCAGGCGAAGAGGTTGAACATGACGTGTATCGCCGCGGTGCGCTTGGCGTCCTTGGTGCCGCCCATAGCGGCCACGACGGTGACAGCCGTGCAGCCGATATTCTGCCCGCAGATGAGGTATATGGCCTGACCCAGAGTGAGTATGCCCGCGCCGGCCATAGCCTGCAGAACGCCTACGGAGGCGGAGACCGACTGCAGGAGCATGGTCATGACCGTGCCGAAGAGCACGCCGACGAGAGGATATTCCTCAAAGCTCTTCACAAGATCGCAGAACCATTTTTCCTGCCCGAGCGGGAGCATATTGCTCTTCATGAACATCATGCCCATGAACAGCATGCCGAGACCCGTGACGATATAGAAAATGTTGTTCCAGGGCTTCTTTTTGAGGAAAGTCATGCCCATTACGCCTATGAAGGCTATTATCGGAGAGACCGCGTCGATATTGAACGCGATGAGCTGACCGGTGATGGTGGTACCGACGTTGGCGCCCATTATGACGCCCACGGCGTTTTCAAGCGGCATCATGCCGGCGTTGACGAAGCCGACCGTCATTACGGATACGGCGTTGGAGCTCTGGATGATACCGGTGATGGTGATGCCGAGTATCAGCCCGAGGAAACGGTTCTTGGTGAGTTTTTCAAGTATGGTCTTGAGCTTGGAGCCCGCCAAGCGCTCAATGCCCGTGCCCATTATTTTGATGCCGTAAAGGAACAGCGCGATGCCCCCCGCTATTCCTACCCAGTTATCGAACGTCATAAAGCCTTCCTCCCAAAATGATTGCGATTCGGAACCAGTTTAAGAATAGCACATTGCGGGGCTCTTTTCAATACGTTTGCAAGATTATACCGTTTATATCCATCACAGCGCCACAATATAAAAAAAGCCGCCGCCGGCTTTTTATCAGATCGGGTCCCCACGGAATATTATCATCTCGTGAGTCAATATCCTCTGCCCGTTATGCTCGAATACGTGATCCATATAGCGCCTCATGCCCGCGCGCTCCTGTATCTTGCGGGAGCCCTCGTTAAAATCGAAATAGCCGCTGTTGACGAAATCGAAATCATGCTCCGCAAGGAAGTAGCGGATCGCCCTCTGCAAAAGCTCCGTCATGAGCCCGCGGCGCTGATACTTTTCGTTCAGCACGAGCGATACGGACACCCCCTTCTTATCGGCAAGGCTCTCGTCCTCCTTCACGAAGGGATAGATATTTATGCAGAAATTGCCTACCACCTTGCCCGTCTCTTTGAGCTCCGCCGCAAAGCGCGTGACGCATATGCCGTTCTGCTCCATCAGCCGGTCGAAGGCCTCCCGCGCTTCCTCACGGGTATCTATATCCGGATTGCCGGAGAGCCTTTGAAGCTCCTTCTGGGTTATGTACTCGCAAAAATCCTCAAAATCGGACTCGTAAAAGGGGCGAAGCAAAAGCCTCGAAGTCGATATCGGCTCCGAGGTCATAAGCGCGGAGGCTTCCGCAAGTATCTCCTTTACGCGCTCCTCCGTCATGCCGCGGGCTTTGAGGTCAGGAGCGGTATGCCGAGATAAACGAATATCATGACCACGCCGAGCACGCCCAGAATGAGCTCCGCCCAGGCGAGATCGGTCACGCGCCCGTTGGTCTTCGATCTGCGGAGCAGGCGAAGCGCGATAACGGAGAGCACGAGGCCTATCACCGAGCATATCACCGCGGTCATAACGAGCATGAGCACGAGCCCCTTGCCGACGCCCTCAAAGCTCAGGCCCGCCCTCAGCGGAGTATGCGAGGTATAGATGAACACCACGCTGAAAATACAGCCCAGAGCGAAGAGCACCCAGGGGATGATCACCAGCGTTTTGGCGGCGTTATAGTACCTTTTCCTTTCGTTTTCGTCCAATTCATACACCTCCCTGCACAGCCTTACTGCCGTATATCATTCTACCATTCGGGGCGTGCCCTGTCAATCGAGTATTTCGCCTATGTAGAGCGTGTGCGGCTCCTCGGTGCAGTAATAGGTCTCGCGCGCGTCCTCCGGTATGGCGCCGAGCACCATATCGTGCGAATAGAGCTTGCGGCAGACGAGCGTGCGCTCCGCCTCCGCAAAAGTCACCGTGCCGTGCGCGGCGGGAACGGGAGTGAGGCCGGAGAGCTTCACCTTATCGCAGTCGCGGCCGGAGCGCGAGCCCAGTATCCCCAGCGCCTTTTTGTGCTGCGGGCCGTAAAACGAGACGGTAAAAAACTCGTTCCTCTCCATAAACTCGTGCGTATAGCGCACGGGCTTGACGTATACCGTGGCGACGGGGCGCGACCAAAGCGTGCCGATGCCGCCCCAGCTTATCGTCATGGTGTTGAAATCCTCCGGGCTGCCCGCGGTGACGAGCGCCCACTGTTTGTCGAAAAGATTGATGATATCGGTATTGAATTCCATTTTTGCCTCCCTATCGGCCCTTGCGGCTCCGTTAATAATCAAATCGCGCTTCTTTGAACCACGGGGCTTCTGTGAGTCCGAGCTCGTTCTGCGGATCCTTTATAACTACCTCGCCTTTTTTGACCCTGATCTCATATTCCTTTTCCTCGCCGCGAACGGGGAGCCCGTTTTCAGAGCTCAAGATCTGCGCGGCGGCTAAAAACACCTTGCCGTCATGCGCGGTCAGCCTGTGATAAACGAAGGGGTAATACAGATAGCAGCTTTCAGCGATCACTTTCAGCTTGCCTTTCGACGCGTCTAAAACGGCAAAATCGAAAACATTGCTTCCTCCGCCGGATTTTCCGATATCGACCAGCACGACATCTTCCTTCCCGTTGCCGTCGATATCCGCAGCGAGATAATCGTAAGCCTTTATCCGCCGCCATTCCTCTTTGCTTACGAGGTAGGTGTTGATCACGTAAGGAGGCTCGCTGCCCTCCGGCAGCTCAAAAAGGCATTTGAACAGCTGGATGCCCGTCTTTTCATAAACGCCTTCAGCCGTAAGCTCGATAATATCCAGCGGCTCATTATCCATCCCGCCCGTTCCGATCAGCGCGGCCGCGGCAGCCTTATCAAGCCCCGCGGTGCGGGTTTCAAAGAAGATCCTTATCCCGCAGCCTCTGTCGGAAGCACGCCGTGAATGTGTATTGTCGGATATCTGGATCCAAATGCCGTCCCGGTAAAGCAGCCTTGCTCCGTTATTGCCTTCGCCGTACCGGCGGCTCGTATTCTCCAGCAGGGTGAATCCCTTTCAGGTCATCGTCTCAAGGTACTCCCTGAGTTCCTTTGTGGTCTGCCCCCGATAACCCGTGAAGCCTTCAATGCTCTCCCTGTCTATCTTCCAATCAGGCAGAAGCTCTTCCTTCGTAAAAGCGGCCTCGGTCGGCTCGGGCTGCTCGGGCTGTTCCAAAGGATACTTATTGCATCCCGGGAATAACGCACAGCAGGAGAGCAGTATGATGAGAACAACGCGCGCGGCCCTTTTCATGTCAGCCTCCTTTTTTCAAGTCCCGTATCCTCGTCGGAAACGAGCAGTCTCACATAAAGCTTGAAATGATCACGCCGTAACCCATAAAAGCGACGGCGGTCAGCGCCAAAACGCCAATGCAGAGAGCCCTTGCTCCCCCTGCGTTCTCCGCTCCGCCGCGGGCGGCTTTGTTTGACAGGACTATGCCCGCTGTGCAGAGGCCCAACATTACCGGCGTCATCAGCAGCCAGTAAAATACCGCGGCGTTGAACACGGTGTTCAGCGTTTCGGGAGAGATCGGCCCGTGCTGCCGGCCGATCAGGAGGAACGCGAGTGCCGCAATGCCGACGACAAGTATTATCAACGCAATTACGCCGAGGCGTTTTGCCGTGACAAGTCTTCTGTCCATGGCAAAGCCCTTACACGTTGAATCTGAACACGACTATATCGCCGTCCTGCATGACGTAATCCTTGCCCTCGGAGCGTACGAGGCCCTTTTCCTTGCAGGCCTGCATGGTGCCGTTTTCGATGAGGGTATCGTAATGCACGACCTCGGCCCGGATAAAGCCGCGCTCGAAGTCGGTATGTATCTTGCCGGCGGCCTGGGGCGCCTTGGTGCCGCGGGTGATGGTCCACGCGCGGACCTCCTTGGGTCCGGCGGTGAGGAAGCTGATGAGGCCAAGGAGCTTATAGCCCGCCTTGACGAGCTTATCGAGGCCGCTTTCGCCTATGCCCAGCTCCTCTATAAACATCTGCTTTTCCTCAAGCGAGAGCGAGGACAGCTCCTCCTCCACCTTCGCCGAGACGACGATGACCTCCGCGCCTTCCTTTTCGGCCTGCGCCTTGAGCTTCTTCACGTTCTCCGTCTCCGTGCCTATCTCATCCTCGGCGATATTCGCGGCGTATATGACGGGCTTTGTGGTGAGCAGGAAGAACTGCGCTACCTCCTCGCGCTCATCGTCCGTCATGGGCATGGAGCGGACGGGAAGCTGCTTTTCGAGGTGAGCGTAAATGCGCTCGCAGAGCTCGATCTCATGCAAAAACTTCTTATCCCCGGACTTTGCGGATTTGCGCGCCTTGTCGAGCCTGCGCTCCACGGTCTCCATATCGGCGAATATGAGCTCTATATTGATGGTCTCCATATCGCGCACGGGATCGACAGAGCCGTCGACGTGGACCACGTTATCGTCCTCAAAGCAGCGGACGACGTGCACGACGGCGTCCACCTCGCGTATATGCGAAAGGAATTTATTGCCAAGACCCTCACCGCGGTGCGCGTCGCGCACGAGACCCGCGATATCGACGAACTCGATTGTGGCGGGGGTGTACTTCTGCGGATCGTACATCTTTGCCAGCACGTCGAGCCTTTCATCCGGAACAGCGACGACGCCTATATTCGGCTCTATGGTGCAGAAGGGATAGTTCGCCGCCTGCGCGCCGGCCTGGGTTATGGCGTTGAAAAGGGTGCTCTTGCCCACGTTGGGAAGACCTATTACTCCTAACTTCATTTATAGCCTCCAAGGGTATAATCTTACTTTTATATTGTAACCCCGCCGCCGCGTTTTTGCAAGTTTTTATTGAACGGGGATCGCTTATGTGGTAATATATCGGTATGAAATACAGTTAAAAAGCACAGACGGGTGAACTCCAAATGAAAGCGAAGCTTGAATTCATACTCGGAAGAGCCGGCTCCGGCAGGACGCGGGCTCTTTTCGGACGCATCGAGCGGCTAAAGGCCGCGGGAAGCTCCGCCGAGATAATATTGATAGTGCCCGAGCAGGCTACCTTCGAGACCGAAAGGCTGCTTTCCGAATACCTTTCCGGCGGCCTTTTCGGGATCACCGTCACCTCCTGGAGCGGGCTTTCGCGGCGGGTGCTCGACTCTTTGGGCGACAGGCGCGCTTTCCTTTCACCGCAGGGGCGAGTGATGCTGCTGCGCAGGAGCGCCGACGCCAGGGCGCAGGACCTCACCGTTTTCAGGCGCTCCGCCGCTAGCCGGGGGTTCCCCGCCGAATGCGACGAGCTCATAAAGAAATTCAAGCGCTGCGGGCTCTCCGCGCAGGATCTTGAAAGCGTATGCGGGCAGCTCGAGGAGGGTCTGCCTCTGCGCGCCAAGCTGCACGACGTATCACTGCTCTTTGCCGATCACGAGCGCCGCTGCGCCGAAAGATACATCGACCCAGAGGATATGATGAATGAGATGCTCCGCCGCATGGGCGAGAGCGTGCTCCGGGGAGCGCACGTATTCATAGACGGCGGCGACACCCTGCACGAGCAGGCGTATCCCGTATTCGCGGGGCTTTTGGAGCACGCGGCAAGCGTCACCGCCGCGCTCGTTTACAGCTCCGACCCGCGCGACAGGGATCTTTTCGCGCCCTCCGCAAGAGCGCTGAAGCGCCTTGAGTCGATCGCCGCGGAAGCGGGCGTGACCCCCGAAAGGACTTACCTTAACGGGAGGAAGCGTCCCGGCGCCCCCGCGATACTCCATATGGAGCATGAGCTTTTCGCCTATCCCGCGGACGTATTCGAGGGCGAGCCCGAGGGGCTCTCGCTCCTCGTTTCCGCCAACCGCACAGACGAGGTGACGGAATGCGCCGAGCTCATCTGCGAAGCTGCCCGGGGCGGCACGAGCTTCCGCGATATCGCAGTCATTGTAAGCGACCTCGTCTCCTATTCGCCCATCGTTTCGCGCATATTCGCCGCTTACGGCATACCCTATTTCACCGACGCTTCAAGGAGCCTTGCGACTCACCCCGCGGCTCTGCTCATACTCTCCGCGCTTCGAGCCTGCGAGAGCGGGTTTGCGCTGGAGCATATCGCGGAGATAATAAAATCCGGCTACGCGGATATCACCCCCGAGGAAGCCGAAAGGTTCGAGAACCTGCTCATTGCCCGCGGCTTCTTCGGCAGCCGTCTGAAGGAGCCCTTCACCGGGGATGACGCGGCCTTTGAAAGCGTGCGCCGCCGCGTGATGGAGCCTCTGCTCGCGCTTTCGGAGGAGCTGAAGGCCGGGACCTGCGAGGCGCGCGCGAGGGCCATACACTCATTTATGGAGTCCCTGGACGTTTACGGCAGGCAAAAGGCGCTCTGCGAAAAGCTCCACGGGGAGGGCCGCTTCCGCGAGGAGGAGGAGAACGCGCAGGTAGTGAACACCATACTCGAGGTACTGGATCAGCTCTACGTCATAATGGGCGGCGAGCGCATTGGCCTCAAGCGCTTCATCGCCGTGCTCAAGGAGGGCTTTGAAGCCTACGAGGTCGGGCTCATACCCACCACCTGCGATCAGGTGCTCGTGGGCTCCATGGACAGGACCAGATCGCGCGAGGTGAAGCTGCTCTGCGTGCTCGGCATGAACGACGGGCTCTTCCCCAAAAAGCGCAGCGACGACGGCGTTTT
Organism: uncultured Clostridia bacterium; assembly: GCA_947306125.1. Lineage (GTDB taxonomy): Bacteria > Bacillota > Clostridia > Christensenellales > CAG-138 > UBA3857. The sequence goes on from CAMZFO010000034.1 coordinate 10,064, forward strand.
CGACGACGGCGACCTTGAGAAGCTCAAGGCTTGCGGGCTGGAGCTCTGGCCCGGCTCGCGCGCGCTTTCCGAGGAGGATATGCTGACCGTTTACTCCGCGCTCTCAAAGGCTTCGGAGAGGATAGTTTTCTCATACCCCGCAAGCATACCCGGCTCAGGCGAGGAGGACGCCTCCGCCCTGCCCTGCCGCCTCGTAAGCGTTCTTAAAAGGATATTCCCGCTCCTGCCCGTGCGCGATCTCTCGCTTTCGCCCGGCCTGAGGAGCAATAAGCCGCTCGCGTTCTCGGCTCTTGCGCGCAGGCTCAGGAGGATGATAGACTCCGGCTCCGAAGACGCCGGGACCGCCGAGCTCTTCTCGTATTTCTCCCGCGATCCCGGGTACCGTTTGAAGACCCGCGCCCTCACCGACGCGCTCTACGGCCAGAAGCCGCTCATGCCCTTCGGGCAGGAGCTTTCGAAAAAGCTTTACGGACGCTCGCTTTACGGCTCGGCCTCGAGGCTCGAAGCCTTCAACCGCTGTCCCTTCATGCACTACGCGCGCTACGGCTTGGACGCGAAGGAGCGCCCCGAGCGCACGCAGAAGGTGACCGACCGCGGCACGTTCTTCCACGAGGCGATAGAGACCTACGTCCGCTACGTAATCGAAAACGAGCTCGACTGGCGCGAGATCACGGACGATATGACCTTTGCCATACTTCACGAGATAATCCCGCCCATAATGTACCGCGAGAACAGCTCCCTGCTCTACGACACGGCGAGGCAGAGGGCGGCCCTTCCCGGCATAATCGACTCCGTCAAATACACCTGCTGCGCCGTGACGAGGCATATCGCAAGGGGCTCGTTCCGCCCCTCCGGCTGCGAGGTCAGCTTCGGCAGGGCGGATTCGGTATTCCCCCCGCTTTCGATAGAGACCGGGAGCGGCGTCGTATTCCGCATAAGCGGCATAATCGACAGGATAGACTCCTTCACGAATTCCGCGGGAGAGACCGTAAGCCGCATAATCGACTATAAATCAGGCGGCAAGGAATTCCGCTTCGGCGAGCTTGAGGCGGGTCTGCAGCTTCAGCTCCCGCTCTACGCCGCCGCGGTCGAGGCGGCCTCCACGGTGGGTATGTACTATATGCCCATATCCGATATCGCCCTGCAGACCGACGAAAGCGGCGAGACGGTCAAGGAGCTCACGGAGGAGCTTTTGAAGCAGTTCCGCCTGAGCGGGCTTTCGCTGAAGGACGAGGAGGTAATAGCGGCTACCGAGGCGGATATCGAAAAGAGCTCCACCGTAATATCCGCAAGGCGCGGCAAGGACGGCGAGCTCACCGGCAGCGGATTCGTGGACAGGGACGAATACGAGCTCGTGATACGCACCGCAATGCACAAGGCGGCGGCAACTCTCGAGAGGATATTCGAGGGCGACGCCTCCGTTTCGCCCTGCGCCTCCGCCGTGAGCGCAAGGGATAACGCCTGCCGCTGGTGCCCCTACGGGGATATCTGCCGATTCGACGAGGAGCTTTCGAAAACGGGCTTCCGCAAGCTGCGCCCCGTGAGCGCTTCCGCATTTTTCGGAAGGGATAAATAAAAAACTGTTTACAGATTATCACTATTATGGTAACATAAAAAAGGGATGCTCCCCTCAAGGGAACGTCCCAAATTTTTCCGGGAGGCTTCAGCCATGGCAACCGTATCAAGAGGCATCAGAGCGCCCATAATCCGTCAGGGCGACGATATTGTGAAAATTGCGGTCGATTCGGTTTTGAACACCGCCGAAGCGGAGGGCTTCGCCCTTCACGACCGTGACGTTATAGCCGTTACCGAGGCCGTCGTAGCAAGGGCGGACGGCAATTACGCGAAGGTGGACGATATCGCGGCCGACGTTAAGCGCAAGCTGGGCGGCGGGCATATCGGCCTTATATTCCCCATACTTTCGCGCAACCGCTTCTCCATTTGCTTAAAGGGCATCGCAAGGGGAGCGAGCAAGGTGACGGTGCTTTTGAGCTACCCTTCGGACGAGGTGGGCAATCATCTTGCCGATCCCGAGGTGCTTGAGGACGCGGGCGTGGATCCCTGGAAGGACACGCTGACCGCCGAAGAATTCTATGCGGCCTGCGGAGGCGAGTGCCGGCACCCCTTCACCGGAGTGGATTACATCGAGTTTTACAGATCGCTCATAGAGGGCGAGGGCGCGGAGGCGGAGATAATCTTCTCCAACCGCCCGGAGGCGATACTTTCACGCACGCAGAACGTGCTCTGCTGCGATATCCACACCCGCGAGCGCACGAAAAAGCGCCTTATCCGCCACGGCTGTGAGAATGTGCTGACGCTCTGCGACATTCTGAACGCCCCCGTGAACGGCAGCGGCTATAACCCGGATTACGGTCTTTTGGGCTCCAACAAGGCCACCGAGGAGACGGTGAAGCTCTTCCCGAAGAACGCGAAGGAGGTCGCCGAGGGCATACGCGAACTCGTATTCGAGCGCACCGGCGTGCGCGTTGAGGCCATGGTCTACGGCGACGGAGCGTTCAAGGATCCCGTGGGCAAGATCTGGGAGCTTGCCGATCCCGTGGTCTCCCCCGGCTATACCGAGGGGCTTTACGGCCTGCCCAATGAGCTGAAGCTCAAATTCCTTGCGGATAACGATTACGCAGAGCTATCCGGCGAGGAGCTTGCGGAGAAGATACGCGGCCGCATACGCGAAAAGAACGCGAACCTCAAGGGCTCCATGCTCTCGCAGGGGACCACGCCCAGGATGCTGACCGACCTTATCGGCTCTCTCTGCGACCTTACGAGCGGCTCCGGCGACAAGGGCACGCCCATAGTGCTCGTGCAGGATTACTTTGTGAATTACGGCGACAAATAAGGCTGAACGAAACGAAAAAGCACGGCACTCGGCCGTGCTTTTTCATTATGTCTTCGGTTATTTCCCCGGGTTGAAATCGTTCGTCAGGCGGTTCGTGATATCGTCTATCGCGGTGGTGATATCGAGCTTCTGGCCTATCTCGCTCGCGATGGTGTCGCAGGAATACATGACGGTGGAATAGTGCTTTCCGCCGAACGCCTTGCCGATATCGGGATACGAGCAATCCGTAAGCGTGCGGCAGAGATACATCGCAACGTGCCTGGGGGTAGCTATGCGCTTATCGCGGCGGGTGGAAACGAGCTCCTCCACCGTTACGTCGAAATAATCCGCCGTGACCTGCTTGATAAGATCGACGGTGACCATATGCTTGCCCTCGGAGGAAACGTAATCCTTGAGCACCACCTCAACGAAGGGGCGGTCGATGGTCGTGCGTTTGGAGAAATCGGCGTAGAGCACCACGCGGTTATAACAGCTTTCAAGCTCACGCACATTGGAGCTGAACTGCTCCGCCATGTAAAGGAGGGCGTCGGAGGTGATATCCACGTGATCGCGCTCCGCCTTGCCGGTGAGTATGGCGACCCTCGTTTCGACCTCGGGCGGCTTTATATCCGCCGTGATGCCCCAGGAGAAGCGAGTCCTGAGGCGCTCCTGCAGGAAGGGCAGATCCTTGGGGGATTTGTCGGAGGTGATGACTATCTGCTTATTGGCCCCGTGCAGCGCGTTGAAGGTGTTGAAAAACTCCATCTCCGTCGCCTCCTTGCCGCCTATGAACTGGATATCGTCCACGAGCAGAAGATCGAGCTTGCGGTACTTATTGCGCAGCTCCTCACGGGTGTCGTACTTTATGGCGGCGATGACGTCGTTCGTGAAATCCTCGCTCGAAACGAAGCAGATATTGAACTTCGGATGGAGCTGATGCACGTAATTGCCTATGGCGTGGAGTATATGCGTCTTGCCCAGGCCCGAGCCGCCGTAGATATAGAGCGGGTTATAGGCTGAGGCGGGGTTATCCGCAACGGCGACCGCCGCCGCGTGCGCGAAGCGATTGGATTCGCCGGTTACGAAGGTATCGAAGGTGTACTTGGGCTGAACGCCGAAAAAGACGCCCTTTTCGCCCGCGGAATCCACAGGCACGGAAACGACCGGCTCCGCCTCCTCCTTGATTATAAAGCTGACGGTGTAATTGGAATTGTTCGCCTTATTGACGCATTCTGTGATTATATTCGAATAGAACTGGCGAAGGGTCGACAAATACATCTCGTTCTGCGCCATCAGAATGAGCGTGTTGCCCTCCACCGATATGGGCCTTATATCCTTCACCCAAGTCTTGTAGCTGGTCGGCGTCATTTCCTCCTCGAGCTTCGGAAGCGCCTTCGACCAGATAGTCTGTGCTGAGATCATATTTCCCCCGGAAATTTGCGAATAATGAGTAAAAAACGAAGCCGAGCGATGCCCTCCCGGCTCCCAGTGCGTATAATATCAAAATTCCCCGATGGATTCAACCTTTAATTTCCCCGGATTGTATCGTAAAAAACGCCAATCTACAAGATGTTGTGGCTCCGCATCCTCCGTCACAAAAATTTAACAACGTAATTCCGATAAACGGTATTACCATTGCCCTCCCCGGGCGGAGAAGGCGTCACATTTCGGCCGCGGGGAGAAACGACGGATGAGGGGCGTATACTTCATACGGGATCCCTGCGGGGAATTCAAGCCTTTATTCGGCGTCATCCCCGGGAACGGCGCCGACCGGCTCGTCCCCGAACGCGGCGCCTGCCGCCGCAAGCTCAGCCGCACGCCTTTTTTCGGCCCTATCGGTCAATATGATACCGACTATGCCGACCGCGATCATGCCGAGGCTGATCCACTGAGAGGTGGAAAGGAACCCGAATATGCCGCGTATCTCGTCGCCGCGCAGGAACTCGATAAGGAAGCGGGCGACGCCGTAGCACACGATATAGACGAAGAGCGTCTTGAAGCCGTACCTTTTCCTGCGCGTATAGAGCAGGAGGAATACGCATATGAGCACGTTCACCCCCGCCTCTATGAGCTGGGTGGGTATCACGCAGACGTCCGGCGAGAGGCCCGTCACGGAATGCGGGAAGCGCATGCCGAGCCATGAATCGGTCATCTTACCATAGCAGCAGCCGGAGCAGAAGCAGCCCATCCTGCCTATCGCGTGCGCGAGGGGAAGGGTCGGCACGACGGGATCCGAGTATTCGCAGAGGCGGATCCTTGCGATCCTTGCTCCGACGAAAGCGCCTATCAAGCCCCCGATGAGGCCGCCGTAGAACACGAGCCCGCCCTGGAGTATGGACGTTATGCCATTAGCCCTTATGAGCTCAACAAGCTCCTTCGGGCTGAAGGTCACGAATATGTAAAGCAGTTTCGAGCCGACGATACCGCAGACTATTGCCGCAAGAGCGATGGTCAGCAGCCTGTCGAGGTCTCCCCCGCGCCTATGCGTGCGGATGCAGGAAAGGCCGAGCGCCGTCAGCATGGCAAGGGACATGCACAGCCCGTACATGGGGATCTGCGTGCCGAACAGATTAAGATACGGAAACAAAAAGGTCACTCCTTTCACTTGCATAATGATAACAGAAACCGGAGCCGCCGTCAACAGGGAGCGCCCGCGCAACGCGGTGCGGAAGAACGTCGAATGAAGGCGCAATTTTTCGCTTGACAAATCCCGGCCTCTGCATTAAAATAATAAAGCTCAAGCGGGTGTAGCTCAGTGGCAGAGCGTCGGCTTCCCAAGCCGATAATGTGGGTTCGATTCCCATCACCCGCTCCATTTTTATTTTGGCAAAGCCAAAATAAAAATTCAGAGCGGGTGATGGGAATCGAACGGGTACGGCCGCGTAAGCGGAGAAAAGGGCCGCTGTGCGGCGCTTTTCAGTACCCCGGTGATATCCCCGTCATGACTCAGAGCAGATTCGACGCACGAGATAAATCCGGCCGCGTCGTTATTCGCTCCACTTTGGGGCAGAGCCAAAATAAAAATTCAGAGCGGGTGATGGGAATCGAACGGGTACGGCCGCGTAAGCGGAGAAAAGGGCCGCTGTGCGGCGCTTTTCAGTACCCCGGTGATATCCTGTCATGACTCAGAGCAGATTCGACGCACGAGAAAAAACACGGCCAAAGCCGCGCAGTGCGGAACACAAGCAGCGAAAGCCATGTGCAACCCCCCTCCCCCTCGCCCGCCCTGCCGTGCGAAATTAATATACCAAAATTTTTCATGTCGGGGTATTGACAAAGCCATCCGGTTCGTGTAGAATATTCAAGCCGTTAGAGCGGCAGTAACGGAAGCATAGCTCAGCTGGGAGAGCATCTGCCTTACAAGCAGAGGGTCATAGGTT
>CAMZFO010000035.1 GCA_947306125.1 uncultured Clostridia bacterium
TTTTCCAGCTCTTTACACAAAAAATGACCGCTGACAGAGGTTTGTCAGCGGTCTGGACGGCGTGCCGGATATCTATCCGGCACGCCGTTTCTTTTTATTCTCGGGTTTACTTGAAATACCTTACTATATCGTCAAGGGACGCCTCGGTCTCCTCTCCGTCGGCCATACATTTGATCTTGACCATACCGCGTTCAAGCTCCTCTTCGCCTATTGCTACGGTGAACCTTGCTCCGAGCTTATTCGCGTACTTGAACTGCGCCTTGAAGCTGCGCTCCATATGATCGAATTCGGCCGAAACGCCGTTCTCGCGAAGCTGCTGAACGAGCGCGAACGCCTTCATGCGAGGCGCTTCGCCCTGCGCGGCGAAATAGACCTCCGTCCCCTCGGGTTCGGGGAACACGACCTCGTTCGCCTCCATAACGGCAAGCAGGCGCTCCATGCCCATACCGAAGCCGACGGCGGGTATGCTCTGACCGCCGAGCTCCTCAATAAGTCCGTTATAGCGCCCGCCCGCGCATACGGCTCCCTGCGCGCCTATGCGGTTGGAGATGACCTCGAATACCGTGCCCGTATAATAATCGAGACCTCGGACGATATCGGGATCGATCACGTACTGCGCGCCGGCGGCGTCCAGGCAAGCCTTTACGCCCTCGAAATGGCGTTTGCAGGAGTCGCAGAGATAGTCGATGGTGCGGGGCGCGTTTTTAACGATATTCCTGCACTTTTCTTCCTTGCAGTCTATTATCCTCATGGGGTTCTTTTCGAACCTTGAGCGGCAGGTCTCGCACATTTCGTTTATGTATTCGGAAAGATACGCGCGCAGTGCTGCGTTATACTCCTTGCGGCACTCGGGACACCCTATGCTGTTTATGTGCAGCATGAGATCGCCCACGCCGAGCTTCTTAAAGAGCGAGAGCGCAAGCAGTATGACCTCGGCGTCGGTTTCGGGAGTGAATGCGCCGACGGTCTCTATGCCGAACTGATGGTGCTCGCGAAGCCTGCCCGCCTGCGGCTTTTCATAGCGGAAAGTGGGCGAATTGAGGTAATAGAGCTTCTGGGGCATGGGCTCGTTGAAAAGCCTGTTTTCGATGAAAGCCCTGACCATGCCCGCCGTGCCCTCAGGCTTTAGCGTGATGGAGCGGTTGCCTTTATCGGTGAAGGTATACATCTCCTTCTGGACTATATCGGTCGTATCGCCGACGCCCCTTAAAAAGAGCTCGGTATGCTCTATTATGGGCGTGCGAAGCTCGCGCGCACCGTAGAGAGCGCACATCTCGCGCATGGTCTTTTCAATGTAGTGCCACTTGTGGCTTTCGGAGGGAAGCACGTCCTTGGTTCCCTTTGGCGCCTGAATATTCTGCATTTTTATTCCTTTCCCGCTTTATAAGCAGTTCATTTTTCCTGTATGGGTACGCCGAACAGTTCGGTCACGGCGTTCTGCCTTATCGTGCCGCCCGTCTTGAGCTCGGTCTCGACGGTGTAAGGAGCTATGCTCTTCTTCGCCGCCGCCTTCAAAGCCTGCTTCGAGGCCTGATCGCTGACGAATTCATACATATTCGTGCTCCATCTGTCGAAACAGATATGCAGTACGTTATCCTCGAGCCAATGCGCCTGCGAGGTCTCAAGGGCGAAAAAGAGGGTCGGCTCGTCATCACGGAGCGCCTCGCGCAGCTTTTCGTAAAGCTTGTCCCCGTCGGGAGTGGCGTCCGGCACGCAGACGTGCGAAGGACGGGTGGATATCTCCGTTTTCTCCGGAATGAATATAGGCTCGTTCTCGATCACCGGCACGGGGGGCATGGAGGCGATCGCCTTGCTCCTCCTCGCCGCCTCCGCCGCTTCGTCCGCGACGTTTTTCAGCGAGCTTTCGAGCGCGTTCATGCGGTCGGCGATATCTATCAGGTCGTTCGCGCTTTCCGGCCGGCAGATGCGCAGGAGAGTGCTTTCGACAAGCGTGCGCGGAGTGGTCACGAGCTTCAGGTCGAGCTGGAGCTTCAAAAGCTCCTCGACCGCTCTTTCCGCTCTCTCCTTGGGAATGCGGGCCGCCTGCGCCTTATAATCCGCCATCATCTCATCGGTGCAGTCCAGCAGCTCCTTGCAGTCGCCGCAGAGCTTTGTTAAAAGCAGCGCCCTGAAATGCGCGGCGGCGTCCAATGCAAACACGCCCAGATCGCGCCCGGAAGAGACCACCTCGCCCACGCACCGCATCACGCCCGGCGCGTCGGAATCGATCACCGCGTCGGCAAGCCTTGTCAAAAAGCCGGAATTGACGCTGCCGAGAACGCTCATAACGTCGTCTGCGGAAACGTTCCCGCCGCAGAACGAGAGGCACTGATCCGCTATGCTCAAGCAGTCGCGCATGCCGCCCTCCGCGGCCCTTGCTATCGCTATGAGGCCTTCCTCGTCTATATGAGCGTCTATGGACGCGAGGGACTGCTTCATGGAGCTTACCATATCGGCGACCTTAAGACGGTGGAACTCGAAGCGCTGGCACCTTGAAACAATAGTCGCGGGGAGCATCTGCGGCTCGGTGGTGGCAAGTATGAACACTACGTGCGCGGGAGGCTCCTCGAGAGTCTTTAGGAGAGCAGTGGAGGCGTTCTTGGTGAGCATGTGCGCTTCGTCGATGATATAGACCTTCGTTTTGAGCTCCAGCGGAGCAAACTCAGCCCTCTCTATCAGCGCCCGCATCTCCTCCACCCTCGAATTCGAGGCGGCGTCCATCTCTATTATATCAACGCTGTCGGCGTTTCTGCACGCCTCGCACTCGCCGCAGGGCTCGCCGTCGACGGGCGAAAGGCAGTTTATCGCCCTCGCCAGTATCCTTGCGGTGCTGGTCTTGCCCGTGCCGCGGCTGCCCGAAAACAGATAGGCGTGAGCAACACGCCCGCTCCTTATCTGGTTGAGCAGAATGGTGGTGATATGCGGCTGTCCGATTATCTGCCCGAATTTTTCCGGGCGGAACCTGCGGTAAAGTGCGCTGTAAGCCATGACGACCTCAGATCATGCTTCGGGATACTTTATAAACTCGGCCGCGCCGTCGGTCCAAAGCCTTTCGATGTTATAATACTCCCTCTCTTCGGGATAAAATATGTGCAGAAGCACGTGGCCGAAATCGAGCACGATCCAACGGCCCTCGGTATAGCCTTCCCTGCGCCTTAAGGACAGACCGGTCTCGGGGTACTTTTCGAGCACCTCGTCGCAGATGGCCTTGACCTGGATGACGGAAGAGCCGCTGCAGATAACGAACCAATCGGCGACGATGGTCTTATCCGCAACGTCAATGGCTATTATATCGAACGCCTTTTTCTCGTCGAGTATCTTCAGGAGCTTCATTACCTGCTCCCTCTCCTCCGCTCTTATGCGCAGCTCGATCTCATTGGGGAAGATCTCGTTTTCCATTAGTGTATCTCCTTGTTATTATTGATCTCGTTTTGCAAATACTCCATTACTGAAGCGGTGGACGGATTGACCGCCCTGCCGCTCGCGGCGGTGTATTCGGCCGAATGCTGCATTACGAGCAGCATAGCCCCGTCTATATCCTTATACGCAAGCTCGCGTATTTCGTCAAGCCCCTCGTAATCGCGGGAGGGCTCTATCTTATCGGCGACGTATATGATCTTTTCGAGCATGCTCATGCCCACCCTGCCCAGGGTGTGGTTCCGGATCGCCATGAGCACCTCGGGATCGGCGACGCCGTAATCCTGCTCGGCGAGCACGGCTCCCAATCTCGCATGTATGAGATACGGATTCTCCCGCTCATCATCCGTCAGGTCGTAGCAATTCTGCTCGCAGAAGGCTATGAGCTCCTTGTTGGGGAGCTTCACGCAGTCGTGCAGCACAGCGGCAAGCCTTGCCTTTTTGGGATCCGCGCCATAACGGCAGGCAAGCTTTACCGCCTCGCACGCGGTGAGCATGGTGTGCGAAAGCCTGCGCTTTTTGAGTATCCTCGAAAGCCTTGAGCGGATATCGGCGATCTCCTGCGGCATATAGAGCGCGTTCTCATACATATAGAGCTCCGTCGGGCGGGCGACCATAGTATCGACGGGTAACGCCTCGTTCATTCTGCGGCGGATCTCGGTCGAGGATACGTCGGGCCCGGTGAACGACGAGAGTATGACGCTGCCGCCGAGCTGAGAGGAGATCGAATCGGCGAGCGCGCGCATATCGCGCTGCTCATCCGGCCTCGTTACCGCGACGAGCTTGGCCATGGAGAGTATTGCCGCCGGTTCGCGCCAGGTCGGGAAATTTTCGAGCATATCGCCGCCGACGATCAGATGGAGCTTGGCTCCCCTGTACTGCTTCTTGAAAGCGTTGACGGTATCGACCGTGAAGCTCTTGCCCTCACGCTTCAGCTCGACGTCCGATGCGAATATTTTGGGCTCGTTATGCATGGCGGCTTCGACCATGCGGAGCCTTATATTCCCGGGAAGCCTGCCCTGATCGGCCTTATGCGGCGGGTTTGCGGCAACGACCATAAAGAGCTTGTCAAGCCCAAGCTCCTGAAGAACGGATCTTGCCGTCCAGATATGCCCCAGATGCACCGGGTCAAAGCTCCCGCCGAATATACCTATCTTCATAAACTTATTATACAGTATTTTGACGGGTTTGTGAATAGTTGAAGCGAAATTCGGGAAGAAATTCGAATATGGACGATAACGAAAACGCAAAAAGGCTTAAAAAAGCATATCTTAAAAGCTTTCGCGTAGGCAAAAGCGGCGGCGCGCATCTCTTCGACACGCTGTTTTTGGGGCTGATACTCTTTGCCGCGCTCTGCGTCTGCGTCAGGACGAGGCTTACAAACGGCGCCGTCGCATGGGCCGTGACCCTCATCTGCTCCACGGCGGGAGTCTGCCTGTGGAAAGCGGCCGAAAACGCGCTTTTTGAAAAGCACGTGAGGAGGCTGCGCGAAGAGACCCGCCGGGAGCTCGCGGAGATGCGGCTCATGCTCGCTGGAGACGGCCTATGGGAGAGTATAAGCGTGGACGAAAGCACGTTCGTCTCCCGCTCTGTCGAGAACTTAACGGCGGACGACGTGGCAAAAGCCGCTTCGCTCACGGGATCGCCCGTCACGATAGTTACTCTCGCCGAGCCCACCGCAAGGGCAAGTCGGCTGCTGGACGCCTTGGGCAGCGGCATAGCGATCAAAAGCCCGATCGAATTCCTCGGCGGGAAAGCGGCGCTTCCCGAGATCGGCGAAACGGAGATAGACGAAGCGATAATACGCCGCTTCCTGCAGCCCAAAAAGCGCAGGAAGACCTCTATATTCAAGCCCGGCCGCGAACGTGCGGTCAAGTTCCTCGCGGTTTCGGCGGGCCTGTTTCTGCTCTCCTATTTCGTGCGATACCCGCTCTGGTTCCGCGCCGCGGCATCGCTGACCTCCGGCCTCGGAGGAGCGCTTTTCACTGCGGAAATGATAAAAAACAGGGCGGTATAGGTGCATTTACTTAAATAAAATGCGCCCATGCCGCCCGGCGTTGACTCTTTGCTACTCAACGAAATCGAATTCCCATTCGCCCAGCCTTATGGTCGAGCCTTCGACCGCTCCCTTTTTGCGGAGCGCGTCAACGACGCCCTCCTTCACGAGCATCTGCTGGAAGCGGCGCATCGAGACCTCGTCCTCCGAATTGGTGGTGTCGAGAAGGTAATCCACTGTGCCTCCGGTGACGACGAATACTCCGTCCTCAACGGTTATTTCGAAGCCCTTTTCGTAGCCCGTCTCCTGAACTATCTCCTCCTCGTCGAACACCCTTGTCCTCGGGAGGGTCTGCAGCTTGAGTATCAGCGCGTCGAGCAGGGGCTCAAGTCCCTGACACGCAGCCGCGGAGATCGGGAAAATGGGGATATCCTCCTCGGCAAGCTCCTCGCGGAGCCTTGCCAAATTCTCCTCCGCGCCGGGGATATCCATTTTGTTCGCCGCAATGAACTGAGGCAGAGAATGCAGAGCGGGGCTGTAATCGTAAAGCTCCGATCTGATGGTATAGTAATCCTCTATGGGATCCCTGTCCTCCGAGCCGGAGATATCGAGAACGTGGACGAGCATCCTCGTGCGCTCGATATGCCTTAAAAAGCTCCTGCCGAGGCCCGCGCCCTCCGCCGCACCCTCGATAAGGCCCGGTATATCCGCGAGCACGAAGGACTTGTCATAGCGCTTTACGACGCCGAGATTGGGCGTCAGGGTCGTGAAATGATAATTGGCGATCTTGGGCTTCGCGCTCGTAACGACAGAGAGCAGAGTGGATTTGCCGACGTTCGGCAGACCCACGAGGCCCACGTCTGCGACGGTCAAAAGCTCGAGCTCGACCTCGTATTCCTTCAGCTTCTGCCCGGGCGAGGCGTATTTGGGCGCCTGCTTTGTGGGGGTCGCGAACCTTGCGTTGCCCTTGCCTCCCCTGCCGCCCTTGAGCACGCATTTTTCATAGCCGGGCTCGCTGACGTCGGCGATTATCTTTCCCGTCTCAACGTCGCGCACCCTCGTGCCCACGGGGACGCTTATGCGGATATCCGCGCCGTTCCTGCCGGTCTGCATCTTCGCCCTGCCGTTTTCACCGCGCTCGGCCCTGAAATGCTTTGAGAAGCGGAACTCAAGAAGGGTGTTCACGTTATCGTCCGCAACGAACCACACGCTGCCGCCCGTGCCGCCGTCGCCGCCGTCGGGACCGCCCCGGTTGACGTATTTTTCGCGATGGAAGCTCGAGCAGCCGTCGCCGCCGTCGCCTGCCTTTATGAAAATATGTATCTTATCGACAAAGTTCATCCGTATCCCCTCGATCCTTGTTATTGAACAGGCAGAGCTCCGAGATCATGCATTCGCCGCATTTGGGCCGCTGAGCGGAGCAGACCCGCCTTCCGTGAAATATGAGCCAATGATGGGCGATCGACCATTTATCCTCCGGGATATTGGCCATGAGCTGGCGCTCCGTTTCCTCCACGTTTTTCGCGCAGGCTAAACCTATGCGGTTGCTGACCCTGAAAACGTGCGTGTCCACCGCTATCGCGGGGACCCCGAATGCGTTTGAGAGCACTACGTTCGCCGTCTTCCTGCCGACTCCCGCGAGCGACTCGAGCGCCTCCCTGTTTTCGGGGACCTGCTCTCCGTGTTGCGAGACGATATCCCTGCACGCCATGACGATATTCTTCGCCTTGCTGCGGAAGAAACCGCAGGAATGGATGTAGGGCTCTATATCCTCCGGCTCCGCCTTCGCCATTGACGCGGGATCCGGGTAAGCCGAAAACAGCGCGGGCGTGACCTTGTTCACCTGCTTGTCCGTGCACTGGGCGGAGAGTATGGTCGCTATGAGCAGCTCGTAAGGATTTGTGAAATCAAGCTCCGGGCGCGCGTCCGGATGCTGCTTGGCAAGCCCCTCGAGCACTTTTTCCGTTTTCTCGGGAGGAAGCGTTCCTATCGTGTTGTCAGCCTTCTTTTTCATACGTATAATCTAACATAATCCGAGCCGTTTGTCTACATTTTTTTGCTTCCCGAACAGTTCAGCGCTGCGGGCCGAACAGCGCCATGAGCTTATTGATATCGGGAACGCCGCCTTGAACGGCGTTCTTCATCTGCATCAATGTCTGCAAAAGCTGAAGCTGATTCATGGTATTCCCGCCGTTTGCGGGCTGTTTGGGCTGAGGATGCATTTGGCTTGCCGCGCTCTGTATGCTTTCAAACGGTATCCCGAAGCCCTCGCCAATCCTGCGTATCTCGCCCGGGGCGGCAAAGGGCAGCATCGCGGTGAGGAAAGCTCTCGTCTGCTCCGCCCCCTGCTCCTCCCTTATCCTCCTTGCGAGCCTTAAAAGCGGCGACGGCTCCGCGCTCGCGCCCGCGCTGTGGTTGGGTATGTTGTTCGCCGGTATACGCTGCAAAATACCGCCTCCTCTCGATCCATTATATTCCCTTTTTGCGCAAATAGTGAGTAAGCGGCATAGAATGAGTATAAAGAGGAGGTGCCGTATGAGCAGGAGCCTGAAAGAGACGTTAACGAAGGGAAAGCGGGACGAAGCCGCCGCAAGACCGGATGAGCAGGCGGCGGATCCGCGCGCGCTTATCGACAAATATTCCGGCATGAGCGAGGAAGGGCTCATGCGGGAGCTCATCAGCCTCACGAACAGGCAAAAAGAAAACGGGAGCTTTGACCGCTCTTCGATCCGGAAAGGAGTCGAGACGCTGCTCCCGATGCTTGACGACGCGCAGAAGAAAAAGCTTTTGGGCATTATCGCCGGGCTTTGACACTCAGCGGATGAAGCCATCCTCGGCGAAATAGCGGTACAGAGTGCAGACCATGCCGCCGTTTGACAGCTTCCTCCGCCTGTCCGCTTTTTTGCCGTATATCCGCTCGAAATCCTTATGCGAGGTGATGACGTTGATATCCCAATGTGTTAGCCCGTCATACACCTTTCGCATCTGGCGGTAGAGGCTTTCGGCCTCGCGCTTTTCCATGAGGCGCTCCCCGTAAGGCGGGTTGCATACGATTATGCCGCTCTCGGATGAGCTTTCAAATTCGGAGACGGGACGCACGAGCCATTTGACGTTGACTCCCGCCTTTTTCGCGTGCTTTTTGCAGACCTCTATCGCGTGCGGATCGATATCGGAACCGATTATATCGGGATCCCCCGGGAGTATGAGATCGCGCGCCTCTTCGCGGGCGGCGCCGAAGGGATCGCCCTCAATGAAATGCCATTTCTCGGCGGCGAAGGGACGGTTGAGCCCCGGGGCAATGCGCTTTGCGATCATTGCGGCTTCTATGGGCATAGTCCCCGAGCCGCACATAGGATCGGCAAGCGGCACTCCGCCCTTGTATCTTGCAAGCGAAACTATTGCCGCGCCAAGGGTCTCCGCGATGGGAGCGGCAACGTTCCAGGTGCGGTACCCGCGGCGGGAAAGACCTGCGCCGCAGCAATCGAGAGCGACCGTGACCTGATCGCGCAGTATGCCGATCTCGATTATGACTTCCTCGCCGTTTTCGGGAAGATCGCGGGTATGGTACGATTCGAAAAGCGCATCGACTATTGCCTTTTTCGCTATGCGCTGACAGTCGGAAACGGAAAAGAGCCTGCTCTTTGCGGACTTGCCGTTGACGTGTATGAAGCTGTCCTTTTTAAGGTGATCCTTCCACCTTATCGCGCGGACGCCCGAATAGAGCTCCTCAAAGGTCTCGGCGCGGAACTCGCCGACTATCATAAGCACGCGCTCGGCGGTGCGGAGCCAGAGGCAGGCCTTCGCCATATCGTCATAGCCGCCCCTGAACACTATCCTTGCGTCGCTGACCGATTCTATATCTATATTGAGCGCGCGCAGCTCGTCGGCGACCACCGATTCGAGCCCGAGCTTGCATGTTGCCGTGAATCTCATTCGCCGTCTCCGTTCCCGTCGATCGGCGCGCTTCCGCCGACGCTCATTATTATTTGTATAATCCTGTCTATGGCGTTCTCAAGGCGCCTTTCGGTTATGCCGTAGCGGCTGAAAAGATCGTCCCGCACGAGCACTCCGCAGCGCTCGCACGCCAAAAACTCGACCGCGGCGGACATGGCGACAGACTGCTCCTTTGATATCTTCGGGAAATTCCCAGCACAGCCGACGAAAAGCCGCTCGACGATACCCGCGGCTATGGAAATGACCTCGGAGCTGTAAAGCCCCTCCGCCAAGCTGCGCATACGGGGGAATATCTCGCTGTACGCGGTGGGTATGCGGATATCGGAAAAGTCCACGATATTCACCCTGCCCTCGAGCAAACGCCCGTCCGCCATGGCGAAGAACGGCTCCTTTGCGCCCATGGATTTCAGCACGCCGAGCGCTTCGTTCATGACTGCTCCGCTGACGTCGATATCCGCAAGCACCTCGCGCAGGAGCCTTTCGGCCTTATCGTCGCCAATCATGCGAAGCACCGCGAGCATGGCGTAGGTGATATTGAATTCACGCAGCGTGAACGACCACCTTACGGTGGCTCTGAAATCGGGGTCGCTCTCCCATCTTCCGCGGAGCTCGTCGGGCCCGAGATCCTTATTCCCGAGCAGAGTCTTGACCCCCTCCAGTATGCTGTCCAAGGGGAGCTGATACTGATTCATCAGCCTGCCGCGGGCAAACGCGCAGTCCGGATCGCGGTCGGCTTCTACGCAGCCGGCGCGGTAGAATTTGGCTACGGAATCGTTCCTGTCGATGCGGAGCAGCTTATCGTAAAGCTCCGCAGCCTTTTTATACTGACCTGTGCGCATAAAGCATACCGCAAGGCGATGATTGGCGAGCTGATCGAACGGCAGGAGCTTCACGAGCTTCTTTGCCGTGGGCATTGCCTGCTCCGCAAAATCCGCCTCGAGCAGCGCGCCGTTCACGCGGAAGAGCTCGTCCGGATTATCGGAATCGCATTTCTCGAGCAGCTTTGCCGTGCGCTTCATGTCTATCTCGTTGCCCAAAGCCCTTGCGGACATCAGCTTGAGCGCCATGCCACCCCAGCTCTTGGGCTGCTTTTCAAGGAGCAGATCGGCGTATTTGCCGCCCTCCTCCGCCTTAAGATCGCAAAGGAACGAGAGCGAAAGCTCATAGAGTATATGCGCGTCGTCGGGATGCTTTTCGTGAAGGCTTTTGAAGAGGTCGGACGCCATTTGGAAATTGCCCGAATCGAACGCCTTGTGAGCGGCCATGAGCTTGGCTTCATACTCGGCGGCGGAGGCGTCCGAAAGGAGCGTTTCCTCCGGATCGAGGGAATCGATGTAATCGAGCGCGTCGAGTATCGCGTCGGTGCGGGCGGAGACCTCGTCCGTCAGCTCGAAGAAACGGTTGAAACAGCCTCTCGCGCCCTCGGTTTCGCCCATTCCGAGCAGATTGAAGCCGACTATGCAGTAAGCCTCCTTCATAAACTCGGCGTCCTCGTGCATATAGGGGATCACGAGCCGGTCGGAGTCGTTGAATCGGGACATATCGGTAAGGACTTCGGCCGCCGCAAGCCTCGTATCGAGATCCATGGGATCGCGCTCGAGCGCCTCATAGTACATCGAAACAGCGCTTATCGGGTCGTTTTTGGCGCGCTTGGCGTCCCCTCGCTTCGCATAAAACGAGGGTTCGCGATCGAAGCGGAGTATCCTTCCGCCTCCGTCATTGCCGTTCCTGGGTTCATTCGGCATCTTCTGTGACCCTTGCTTCGGCCTCGGCCAAAAGCCGCCTCAGCTCCTCCCCGGTGAATTCGTATTTCTTATCGCAGAAGCGGCAGACGAGCTCCGCCCTGCCGTCCTTTTCTATAATATCGTTCAGCTCTTCCCTGCCCATGGATATGAGCGCGGCTTCGATCTTTTCGCGCGAACAGTCGCAGGAGAATTCCGGCGTCAGCTTCTCGGTGAACTCGGGATGGAGCTCGCCCAGGAATTCTATCAGCGCGCTTTCGAGGCTCTCCCCTTCCTCTATCATTCGCGTCAGACGGGGGATCTCCTGCGCCTTCTGCTCAAGCAATACTATATCGCGCTCCGGGCAGAAGGGGAGCGGCTGCAGCATGAGGCCCGACGCCGCGCGCACCTCGCCGGAAGCGGGATCTACGCGCACGCCGAGATACACGAGCGAAGGCTGCTGCTCGCTCACGACGAAGTAATTGGCAAAATCATTGGCGATCTCGCCGTCGGTTATGGCGCATCTGCCGACGTAGGGCTCTTTCAGCGAAAGATCGCGCACTACGCGAAGCTCGCCTGTTTTGCCGACGGCGCCGGAAACGTCCAGCTTACCGTTGGGTTTCAGCGGAAGCTCTACGTCGGGGCGGTCGACGTAACCCTTTACCCTGCCGCCCTCATGACCTACCGCTACCAGCCTGCCGGCGAGCCCGTCGCCGTCGAATATGACGGTCAGGTTATCGGAGGCGTTCTTGAGCTGAACGCTCATCATGGAGGTCTGCATGAGCAGCCTTCCGAGCGCGGCGGTGCAGACGTGCGAAAGCCCGTGCGCCTGCCTTGCGGCCTCGACAACTCCGCGGCCGGATATAGCCGTCATATTTACCGCGCCCTCCATGAGAAGTCCCCTTATTACACGGTCTTCATTCGTTATTTCGATATCACTCATAATTATAACCTCATACTTTTTTTGCCGCGAACTGGATGCGCTCGTCGTTGTCCTTCGGCTTTTCGCGCGTGAAGCAGGAATATGCCTCGGCGGTAAAGCCCGTTTCCTCAAGCCAGGAGATCAGCTCCCTGACCGAATGAGCGCGCTGTATATGCGTTTCGTCGAAACGCTCGTATACCCCGCCGCGGCGCTTGAAGAAGGAAAGCTCCATGCTTATGAGCCTGGTCTTTTCATCATAGGCGTTCTGCCACATATAGGCGGCGTCCGCGCCGTTGTCAATGAAGCAGTTGTTGCCGAGCACGTGCTCCAGCTTATAGCGCGAGGACACGTCGAAAAGGAGCAGGCCTCCGGGAACGAGCATTTCATGCGCGGAGGAGAAAAACCGTTTCACGTCCTCGCGGCTCGTGAGATAATTCACGCCGTCGCAGCAGGCGACTACCGCGTCCGCCTTCCTGTGGAGCTTAAGACAACGCATATCCATCCGCACGAAGCGGAGATCTGCAGAAGCAAGCCCGCTCTCACGCTGCTTTTGGGAAGCGACCATCAGCATATCCTGCGAAATATCGGTCGCCGTTACGTGAAAGCCGCGCTTTGCAAGCCTTAAGCTTATCTCTCCAGTGCCGCAGGCGCACTCGACGACGCTGCAGCCCGCCGGGAGAAAGCCCGCGACGTAATCCGCCCAGAGGTCGTGATCGACCTCGGCCATGAAACCGTCGTATAAAGCTGCCAATCTCTCATACTGCATAAGCGGATTATAGTACATAAAAGCGGCTTTGGCAACCCCGTGTGCGGGGCCGGCTGCTCAAAGCCGCGGATCGCTGCGAAGCTTTCGCTTTAGTTCATGCGGTAGATCTTATACCTGCCGCGCCTTCTGGGATTGCGCCTTCTCTTGCGGCTGGTTGCAAGCAGACGGAGCACGACGATAATGCCTATCACGAGCACGCCCATCAGTATCCAGAAGAGGAGACCGTCGCCGCCGCTCCTGTGCAGATAGCGGCCGTCGGATGTGAGCTGATAGCCGGACCCGTTGGGAGTGAACGTCCAAAGCGCGGAAGCGGGAATGCTTCCCGTTACGTTGCCGTTTTCATCAACTGAAACGGGAACGGCCTGCAGGCTCCTGCCCTTCTTGGATCCGCAGAGCGCCTTGCCCTCGGAAACGACGAGATACTGCTGCCCTCCCTCGGGTGACTCGGCATAGGTCAGCGAGGGATTCCCGTTCTCGTTCACGCTGTACCTGTAAAGCGCTATCTCATGCGGGGCGGCGGGCACGCGCGCGGAGCGGAAAACCTCCCCGTCGTTGAAGAGATAATACCAGTTGAGGCCGTCCTGCATCGTGAAGAGGGTCTTGTTATAGTAGACCCAGACGGTGTATTCGGGATCGCCGCCGTTCTTGCTGACGGTAAGATTGCAGACGTCGCGGCGGCCCGTATGCTCGTCGTCGATTATTTCGGAGGGCTGCTGCGTGGCCTTATCTTCCCCGTCCGCGGCCATTGCCGTAGAGGCGATGAGGTCGCCGGTGAAGAGCTTTTCTCCGTTGCAGGTCAGAGTGACCGTGCCGAGCTTATCGCCCACGTTGACGGGAGCCTTTACCGCTTCGCCGTCAAGCTCGGGCTCGAGCCATGAAAAGCTCTTCGCCGTGAGCTGATCGAGCTCGGACTTCTTGCCCGAAAGCTTGAACTCGGAATCGTCCACCCTGGCGGTCACGACGCCGTTATTGGGATCGTCCTTGATAAAGCCGGACGTGGGGATGTTGAACTCGTTGCTCACCCCGTAATGGGCAAGGTCGTAGCAGGCGTACTGCGCAAAGCCGTATTCGAAGAGCGTCCTCGCGCTGTGGAAACGGTAATAGAATTTGGACGTATTGCTGTTCGGATCGCCCATCAGCACAGCGACAAGCGTCACTCCGTCCTTCTCCGCGGCCTCTACAAGGCAGTAACCCGCCGTGTTCGTTTCGCCGGTTTTGCCGCCTATCGCATACTCGTACTCGTTCTGATCCCAATCTACGCCCTCCTTGGTGTAGAGGAACTTATTGGAAGTCTGAATTGTCTTGGTGAATTTGCCGTTCGCTTCGGTGACGGTGTATTCGATGGTCTTTATTATCTCGCGGAAATCCTCGTTCTTAAGGGCGTACTGCATCAGCAGCGCCATATCGTACGCGGTGGTATAGTGATTATCGTCGTGCAGACCGTGCGGATTGGTGTAATGAGTGCCGGTCATGCCTATCTCGACCGCCTTCTGGTTCATGAGATCGACGAAGTTTTCAATGGTGCCGGCGGTCGCCACGGCAAGGCACGCACCGCAGTCGTTGCCCGAGCAGAGCATAAGACCGTAAAGCATATCCTTTATGGTAACTATATACCCGTACTTGAGGCCCAGCAGCGAGCTCTTGGAGCCGAAGCCGTTCTGCGCTTCCCAGCCGCAGGTATACTTGGCGTCAATATTGCTGCACTTTTCAAGCGCGACGATACAGGTCATTATCTTGGTGGTGCTGGCGGGATACGCCTTGACGTAGGCGCTCCTTTCATAGAGCACCGCGCCCGACTCGGCCTCCATAAGTATCATGTAGGGAGTGGTTATCTTATCGAGATCGCTCGTATCCGGCTGCGCGTAAGACGGCACGATGGCCGTAAGCAGTACCAAAATGCTTATTAAAATATATATAAATCTCTTCAAGGACAGTATCCTCCGTTTATATGCTTCTTGTTATTTTAACACGAATTCTGTTATATGTATAGACCCGAATTGGTCATTTAGGGTGATTTGGCAAGAAAAGTTTGGCAAATATCGCGGAAAATGTTTATTTTCGGGCGCACATATGATATAATATCCTTATAGAGAACAACACGCGAAAGGAGTCTGTTGATATGAAATACCGCATCAGGACGTCCGGCATGGGCTGCCCCCACTGCATCGCCCGCGTCAGGAAAGCCATGGAGGAGCTCGGCGCATCCGTCGATTCCATGGAGCTGAACGATTTTACAGTATTCTATGAGGGCGATACCGCCGCCATCAAAAAGTCGATCATGGACCTCGGCTTTGAGGTGCTTTCGATAGAGGCCGCATAAATGCCTAAGGCTCGCGTTATCGTCGGGCTCTCGGGAGGCGTCGATTCCTCCGTCGCCGCTCTGCTCTTAAAGGAGCAGGGCTATGACGTCGTCGGCGTCTTTATGAAAAACTGGGAGGAAAAGGACGAGAACGGAATATGCACGGCGACCCGGGACCGCGAGGACGCGCTGCTGGTCGCCGACAAGCTCGGGATACCCTGCTACACGGTCAACTTCACAAAGGAGTACATGGACAGGGTCTTTTCCTATTTTCTCGAGGAATACCGCGAGCTCAAGACCCCGAATCCGGATATACTCTGCAATACCGAGATAAAATTCAAGGCCTTCCTTGAATTCGCAATGGGGCTTGAGGCGGACTATCTCGCGACCGGGCATTACGCCCGCCTCGACCGCTGTCAAAGCGAGGGCGGAAGACTGAGGCTGCTGCGCGCCGCGGACAGCAACAAGGACCAGACCTATTTCCTTGCGGGGCTTAAGGAGCATCAGCTTTCACGGGTGCTCTTCCCCATAGGCGGTCTTGACAAGTCCGAGGTGCGCCGCATCGCGCACGACGCGGGCCTCGCGACCGCCGCCAAGAAGGATTCGACCGGCGTCTGCTTCATAGGCGAGCGCAATTTCAAGGAGTTCCTTATGAACTTCCTGCCCGCGCAGCCCGGGGACACGGTCGATATTACCGGAAGGGTCCTGGGCCGGCACGACGGGCTCATGTATTATACCATGGGTCAGCGGCGCGGTCTGGGCATTGGCGGCAAGGATTTCGGCACGGGCGAGAGCTGGTTCGTGGTCGGAAAGGACCTGAAGCGCAATCTGCTGATAGTCCAGCAGGGCGAGCACGAGGAGCTTTATTCGACCTCTCTCGTATGCCGCAAGGTCAGCTTCGTAACG
>CAMZFO010000036.1 GCA_947306125.1 uncultured Clostridia bacterium
CAGTAGCCAGCACTTGGCGTTTTGTCGACAATGATGGTGATGGAAACAATTGGAGTTGGATTGAGGGCACATCTAGTAATAATACCCAGTTGTATCATGATACGACTGGTATGATCTGCTCGGCGTCTTACAATAGCAGCAGTAGTGTTGCATTGACCCCGGACAATTTTGCTTTCACACCTGCTATCACTATCCCCTCGAATGTTGATTCAGTCGAGGTATCGCTTTATGCACGCGGTAGGGATACAAACGACAACAGCGAAGTATTCGCAATAATGGCCGGCACCTCTAGAACAGTTAGTGCAATGACCAAGATCGGCGGTGACTTCACTACCACTAATAGCTACACCAAGTATACGGCAGACCTCTCTGCTTACAAGGGGCAAACGATTTATTTAGCTATCCGACACTATAACTGCACAGATCAGTTCTTCCTTGATGTTGATGACGTTGTAGTTACAGCTAACGATTCCTCTTCGATGAGCGATCTCGACACTGCTCTTAATGTTTCCGGCGGAACGCTGCATTTTACTACTGCCGCAACTTATCCTTGGAGCGTACCCAGTGGGCAGACATATGCTCAGTCTGGAAACGCGGGAGTCCATAGCTCCACTTCGACGTTAACTATGGAGACTATGCAGCTTTCTCAGGGAGACACACTGACTTTCAAATGGTATGTCAGCAGTGAAAGTGCAAGCTACGACTACCTGTACTTCTCAGTCAATGGTACAGACCAGAACAACAATGGATTCTCGCATAAGGGCGGAACAAGCTATACCGGATTTACCTCCTATACGTACACGGTACCCTCAAACGGAAGCTATACTTTCTCGTGGACTTATAGAAAGGATACCTCGGTATCAAGTGGCAATGACTGCGCTCGTCTTGATGACGTTGAGCTGATAACTGCCGCAAGCCACACTATAACCGCTCAATCCAATAACCTGAGCTACGGTTCCGTCAATCCCGCGAGCGCAACTGTAGGCGCTAACGGAAGCTATACCTTCACCGCCTCTCCCTCCACGGGCTACGGCGTAGGCAGCGTGACCGTTTCGCCTTCCGGCGCGGCAACTGCTACCGTTAACGGTTATGACGTTACTGTCACCAACGTTACGGATGACTGCACCGTTACCGTAAACTTCGTTGCTCTTGCCAGCTATCATGTAACCTACATGGCTAACGGAAGTGTTTATGGTGAGACTGATGTATACTCCGGCAGCACTGTAACTCTTCCCTACAATGCCACAGCACTTACGGGTTATGAGTTTATCGGTTGGACTACTTCCACTTGGGAGGAGAGCACGACTGCGCCTACGTACTATGCCCCCGGCGCACAGTCTCCTGCTATTACTGGAAATACAACCTTCTACGCATTATATCGTCGTTATGAAGGAGGCAGCGGTTCATCTACTGAACTGGTATACGAGCTTGTTACTTCATCGCTTTCTGATTGGAGCGGCAACTATGTTATCACCCATGGCATGACCGAAAGTGATATTGTTGCTATGCACTCGGTTGCCGGCGGCGGCAGTTCTGGCACGACTTATGAGTCCTCCTCCTCGGGCGGTGCAGTTCCGTATGCGAATACCGGCATGACCCTTGAGAATAACCGCCTCCACAATGTTGACAGTGCGTATGTATTCACGTTTGCTTCTGTTTCCGGCGGCTATTCGATTAGGAATGTCGGCAACAATGCTTATGTAGGACGTTATGCGACTTCAAGCTCCTCCACTGATCCGTCCCTTAGGAGCTTCGCAAGTTACAACAGCACCTATTGCCGCTGGACGCCTACCTATACCAGCCACAATAACACGTTGCTCACGAATGTGTACTCTACGAGTCTTAACACAAGCTACATCAATATCGGCTATTCTGCTGAAAATTCTTGTTTCTGGGTAGACGGCGTCGGAGAGAACGATGATAATGAGGCTGTCTATGGCATTCAGGTTTGGAGGGAAAATGAGATACCTACGAGTATCCCCTACTACACCACCGGTGCAGTTAAGCACACTTTGACGATAACTTACGAGTATGCCGATCATACGACTGCTGCGCAGACCTACACCGCTCAGCTTTCCAATGGCGAGACCTACAGTGTAAACAGCCCCGCCATCACCGGTTACACTCCCAGCCAGGCGACCGTTTCCGGCACCATGGGCAGCTCTGACGTCACCGTCACGGTTACCTACACCAAGAACACCCACACCCTGACGATCACCTACGTTATGGCGGACGGCACCACCGCTCCTGCGGCTCATACCGAGACCGTGGCTTACGGCGACAGCTACTCCGTAACGAGCCCCACCGTTACCGGTTACACTCCCGATCAGGCTGTCGTTTCCGGCACCATGGGCGATGCTAACGTGAACGTCACCGTTACCTACACCAAGAACACCCACACCCTGACGATCACCTATGTTATGGCGGACGGCACCACCGCTCCCGCCGCTCACGTGGAGCAGGTCGCGGAAGGCGCTTCCTATAGTGTAACGAGCCCCACCGTTTCCGGTTACACTCCCGATCAGGCTGTCGTATCCGGCGTAATGGGCACCTCCAACGTGAACGTGACCGTTACCTACACCAAGAACACCACTCCCTCCGGCGAAGAGGTCGTCACTTATGAGCTCGTAGAAGCACCCGAGGACGGCGAGGAGTACGTTATCGTTATCGGCAGCAAGGCTGTTGGAAACACCGTTTATTCCAGCAACCACTACCTGACCGCTTACAACGTAACCGTTAACAGCGACAATACCCTTACCGTTGCCGCGGCTGACGCACCCAAGGTACTGTGGACCGCAAACGGCAGCACGGCTAATGGCTGGACCTTCTACAATGAAGAGGTCGGCAAGTATATGGGCTTTGACTCCAACGAGTATCTGTATCCTTCCGATACGGCGCTTGTCTGGCTGTATGACGGCACCGATCTTAATAACCAGATCGACTCCGCCGGATACTACTATCTCGGACTGGCCAGCGGCAACAACTGCTTCACCACCTCGACCGGTACCGGCAAGAACGTCAAGTTCTACAAGAAGGTAGTGACTTACGTTACCCCCGAGGAGACCTATACCGTTATCTTCAAGGATTGGGACGGCACGGTTCTCAAGACCGAATCCAACGTTCCTCTCCATGGCTCGGTAACTCCTCCCGCAGATCCCACCCGTGAGGGTTGGAGCTTTGCAGGCTGGGACCGTGTTGACTTCGATGACGTTACCGGTGATATGATCGTTACCGCTACCTACGTTCAGGAGGGTACCGTAACTTACACCATGTACCTCTACGCGGTATACGGCGATAAGATCACCGACGATACCACCACCATCAGGTTCAACGCGAACGGTCTGAACTTTGCCTCCGACGCACAGAGCCAGTTCGAAACTCTGTATCCCTCCGCGAACTATCCCAACAGGGTAATGGGTGAGTATCAGTTCTCTCTGGCCAAGCTTGAGAACAACTCCCACCTTACCCTCCCCGGTGAGGAGATATTTGCAGAGGCCGAGATGCACGGTTATCACCTTATCGGTTGGAACACCATGCCCGACGGCTCCGGTGAGGACTTCGCCTTCGATCAGGTTGCCTACATGGATAACCTTGATAAGAGCAGTGTAAACACCCACGCCAACACGCTGTATGCGATGTGGGAAGGTTATTCCTACGTTTATCACTCCTCTGATAACGATCTCGATACCTTCCTTGTTGAGTCCACCTACAGGGATGCGGAGACCACCGATACTCTGAACCTTGTATCCCTTACCGCCGAAAAGACCGGTTACCTCTATGCAGGTTACTCCACCAGCTATTACGGCGGCGCACAGGGATCCACCCGCCAGATCAAGTGGGCTTCGGATAACTACACCGCTTCCGTGCAGTCCGGAACCAAGACCTACGATCCCAGTAAGGCCTATGCCTTCCTCGTCACCAAGTGGTGGAAGACCGAAGAAATGGCTACTGAAAACGGCCGAAGGATCACCGATCCCAAGGTTGGCAGCGTTTACTACGTAAAGCAGGTAGATAACCAGTATCTGAGGCCCAGGTTCCAGTACATCTATGACAAGCACAACGAGAACAAGATCATGAAGATGTTTGCGTTGACTGCCATAGATGACCGGAACTACGCTACTGTCGGATTCATTATTGGGTCCGAATGGGTAGAAGCAGAGGTAGCAGGCTCCTTCTCCTTCACTTATGAGTCCGGTGAGAAGATCACGACCAAGGTCAAAGACTTCCCGGGACTCAAGCTCGGCTACGTCGGTTACGTAGATTGCGGTCTTCCCACCGACGCCGATGGTTACATTATCCCGATTGCCGAGGAGAACGGCATCTCTGTCAATCCTTATTGGATCACTCTTGACGGCGTCAGGGTCCGCGGCGTGTTCACCCGTACTTTCTGGAGCACGGATGGAACCACCGGAGGCCTTGGTAACGACAGGTAAACTCAATTAAACTATCCGGGGGCTTGAGGGCAGCCCCGGGCCCCCGGAAAAGACGTAATCCTATGGAGGATGCAAAACAATGAAAAAATTGCTTTCGGTCCTGTTGGCAGTTCTCCTTATTCTCTCCCTCGCGGCATGCGTAAAGAATAAAGGTGAAGCTGTGAAGGAACCTTCCGGTGAGCCTGCCGCTGACAGGAAGGAATTCACCGATGAGGAGAAGAAAACCGCTGATGAAAAGACTGAGGTGGCCCCCGGTACATTAGTTGAAATGGAGCCCGACCAAGACACGAACAAAGATGAGGACGCGGCGTCAAAAGATGCCGATCCCGAAAATGGAAAAGAGTCCGAGCCTGAGAGCAAGGATGAAGTAAAGAAGAAGGCAGATCCCGTTCAGGGGAATGAGGATAATTCTGTTTCAAACAATGATCCCCGCGAGGCTGACGAGCCAAAGGATAACGATGACGCTTCCGAAGACGTAGAGACAGGCGATGATTTTACAGGACTTGACGTTTCCGAAGGCGACAGCATCGAGATCGGCGAAGGCCAGGGCGTTGGCGGTTTTTAATCAATGAAAGGAGATGTAAAAAATGGGCAATCATTATTATCTTCCCAGCAATATATATGAGGAACTGTTCGCGTATCTTCGCGATGAGGTAGATCCCGGTACTGCCGCGCAGTTTGCAAGCTATTTTGATTCCCCTCAGGGCGATCTTTATCACTGCAACAATTATGATGGATACATGCAGTGGCTTGCCGGATTGATCGATGACGGTGATTACGGCCTTTTCGTCGCATGGGATCAGAATATGCTTCTGCAGTCCGGTCAGGGCGGCGGCAGCTTCAATATCAATCCCCTGCCGTAATTGGAGTAAGGATGAAGCACACAAAGGAACATAGTTTTTTCAAGCTCACTCTGGCGGACGTCACTGTGGGCTGTTCCTTTGAGTTTCCCGAGACGCACCGGTACTTCGGAGACTACGTCAGCGGGCCGTTCCCGGGCGAGGGCTTGAGCCTTTCGCCGGAGGACCGCGCGGCGTGGGAGAAGAACATAGCGTCCATGGACGCTTACAATGAGTACAGCGCTTTCACTCTGCCCGTTTCGGCGGAGCTGATGAAGTACGGCCGCTGTGTGATGCATGCGGCGGCGTTCCGGTTCAGGGGCAGGGCGTACCTTATCGCCGCGCCCTCGGGCGTCGGCAAGTCTACGCAGGTGCGTACGCTTTCGGAGCTTTATCCGGGCGAGTTCTCGGTCATATCCGGCGACCGCCCGGTGCTTGAAGCGACGGAGGATGAGATCGTCGTGCATCCCTCTCCGTGGAACGGCAAGGAGGGCTGGCGCGGGGCGGATAAGGCGCCGCTCGCCGCGATCATCCTCCTGAAACGGGGCGAAACGAACACCGTCCGCGAGCTGTCCGTGAGGAACGCCGCGGCGCGGGTATTCGCTTCGATATTCCAGAGCGCGGAAACCGAGGAGAGCATCAGGCGCACGGCCGCTTTTGCGGAGCTGCTGCTTAAAAGGGCGCCTGTGTGGGAGTTTGAGAACGGCGGCGTGCCCGATTCCTCGAGGCTGCTGTATGAAGTGGTGCTGAAGGAGGCGAAACAGGATGGAGTATAAGCCGAGAGAAGGCATAGTTAAGGTCAGCGTCTGCGGCGTGAACCTGCTCGTGCCCACGAGGCGCGCCTCCGAGGACTGCCCGAATATCGCTACCCTTTCAATGCTCGAATCCATTTTCTGGAGTCAGCTTTGCAGGGGCAAGACCGTTGAGGACAGCTGCGCGTTCTATGCCGGCCTCACCTTCAAGCCTGTCGAGGAAGCGCGCCCGGTCGTCGAGAGCTTTTTTGAGCGTCTTGCGGAAAAGGGCTTCGTTGTACCTGCGGAGGAAAGCTGATGGAGCGTATACATGAGGCGTTTCTGAATGCAATAAGCGCCGCTTTGAAGGGCGCGCAATTATCGGACGACCCCGGCCTTTCGGAGGCTGAGTGGGTCGCCCTTTTAAAGCTTGCCGTCGAGCAGGAGGTGCTACCGCTCGTCTTCGAAGCGGTGATGAAATGCAAAAGCTTTTTGAGCATAAATAAGGAAGTTCGCCGCGCATACCGCGACATGGCGGTCTCGCTTTCCGCCCGCCAGATCACCCAAACGAACGAGTTTCTGACGCTGATGCTGCATCTTGAAGAGAAGGGCGTTTGTCCCGCGGTGCTGAAGGGCGTGGTGGTGAGGCAGCTTTATCCCAAGCCCATGCTGAGGCCGTCGGTCGACGAGGACCTGCTGGTGGCGCCCGGGGAAGCGAAGAGGGTGCATGATCTGCTTATCGCGGAGGGGCTCACCCCCGATTCCGAGTACGGCGACGTGGACGGCAGCTCCGATCTCAGCTATCACCGCATAGGCACGCCGACTTACGTAGAGGTGCATACGGCGTTTTTCCCGAAGGATTCGGATGCATACGCCGACTGCAACGCGCCTTTCGAGGATGCGCACGAGCGTTTTGTGGAGCTCCGGGTCGAGGACGTAAGCCTTCGGACGCTCGCGCCGACCGATCATCTGCTCTATCTTATGCTCCACGCATACAAGCATTTCCTTCACAGCGGCATGGGGCTCCGCCACGTTTGCGATATCTGCCTATTTGCCGGCAGCTTTGAGACGGACGGCGGGCGGATAAGGTCGGTCTGCGATGAAATGGGGCTTTCGCGCCTGTTTGCGGCGGTATTCGCCGTCGGGAGCAGATATCTGGGGCTGAAGGGATATCCCGCGTTCGAGGATATTGACGAGGATCCGGAGCCTCTGCTTGCCGATATGCTCTCCGGGGGGCTTTACGGGACCTCGGATATCAACCGCGCCCACTCAAGCACGCTCACGCTCGAGGCGGCGGCTTCGAAAAAGAGCGGAAGAAAGCGCCGCGGCGCGCTGAAGTCGGCATTTCCCCCGAAAAAGGCGCTCGAGGGGAGCTATCCTATGCTGAAAAAACATCCGTATCTGCTGCCCGCCGCATGGGCGCATCGCCTGTGGCTCTACTTTACCGACCGCAGCAACGGGCCGGTCGATCCCGCCGAAAGCCTCAAGATCGCCCGCGAACGCATTGCGCTGATGGAAAGATACGGGATACTGGAGGACGGGAAGCGCCGATGACCGCAGCCTTACTGCGGGAGACGGAAAAACGAATGAAGCATTGCGGCTTCCGCAGATGGAAAACAACACCATCGGCGGAAGCTTTTGTTTGCTCTGCGCGGTTGAAATAAGCCTTTCCGGGCTGTATAATTATAATGGTGTTTTATAAACCGGGCGGACGCCCTGCGGGGCTTCCGCCGATTGAAAAAAGCTCCTGATGACAGTCATTTTGAGAGCGGGGGAGGATGCAATGAAAAAACGGAACACATCGGGTATTATCGCGGGGATAGCATCGATACTGATACTTGCGGCGTTCGCCGCGGCGCTGATCGTTCCCGCATCGCGCGAGGTCTTCAAAAGGCTCTCCGCGGAGCATCCCTATATAATGGGATTCATCAAATTCGCGCTGCTTGCTACGGTTGGCGAGGTGCTCGCGCTCACGATAAAGGCGAAGTCGCCGAGAATGCCCTATTACGTCGGCTGGCGCATGCTCATATGGGGACTCATAGGCGTCGCAATAACATTTATGATGAAGACGTATTCGTTCGGAGTTGCGGGGCTCATGGAAAACGGCCTGCTTCCGGGCAGGGGGGAAGGCTTCCGGAACCGGCTCCTCAAGGCGTTCTATACGGCTGCGGTGATGAACCTCACTTTCGGGCCGACTTTCATGGCGACCCATAAATGCACGGACAAATACCTTGAGCTGCGGCATGAAGGCGTTGATAAGCCCGGGCTCAAGGGCGTCGTAGACGGAGTAGATTGGAGCCGCTTCGTCAGCTTCACCCTGTTCAAGACGATACCCCTTTTCTGGATACCCGCGCACACGCTCACGTTCATGCTGCCCGGCGAGTATCAGGTCATAATGGCCGCAGCGCTCTCCATCGCTCTCGGGGTCATACTGAGCCTTAAAAACTAGTTACACGCTTTGAAACAGAGTATTAAACAGTTGAAAATCCCAAATTACTGTAGTATAATAGTGTTGGCATGAAATATCATGGTGATAAAAGGGATAATCAGGCCTTTTTCGGATCGCTGCACACGCTTGTGGAAAAGCACAGGGACGGCACTTTCCGGGAGGTCATAGACGATTGGCGGTGGATATTCGGCTATACTAAGCGCCATAAGCTTGCCGTGCTCTTTTATACGGTGCTCGGCGTGCTTTCCACGACCTTCGGGCTGGTCGCCTCCGTCGCGGGCAAATACCTTATCGATATCATCACGGGTTACCAGACCTCGAAGCTCGGCGTGCTCATTGCCGTCATGCTCGGCAGCGCCGGCTTCAGTCTCCTGTTCTCAAGCCTGATCAGCCGCCTTTCCACAAAGATCGGCATCAATATCAATAACGATATTCAGGCGGATATCTTCGACCAGATAATCGATGTGGACTGGAAGGCGATCAGCGAGTTTTCAAGCGGCGATATTTTGAACCGCTTCAATAACGACGTCAACACCGTCAGCAAGAACGCGATAAGCTGGCTCCCGTCCATCGTTATCGCCATCTATAATTTCGTCGTCACCTTCGTGCTCATATGGCACTATAACAAGGTGATGGCGCTTCTTGCGTTTGCGAGCGCGCCCATACTGCTCCTGATGAGCAGGTACTTCTTAAAGAAGCAGCGCGAGTTTGCCCGCAAGGTAAAGGAAACGGGCAGCCAGATGATGGGCTTCGAGGTGGAGACCTTCTACAATTTCGACACCATCAAGTCCTTCGGAATAATGGGGGGCTACGGGAAAAAGCTGCGCACCTGGCAGCAGAAGCTCAAGGGCGTCAGCCTCGAATACAACCTCTTCGTTATCAAGACGAACGTGTTCATGTCCGTGCTGGGCCTCATAGTGCAGTACGCGGCGTTCGGCTACTGCCTCTTCCTCATGTGGGGGCGGCAGATAACGTTCGGCACCATGACCTTCTTCCTGGAGCAGCGTGCAAGGCTCTCCAACGCTTTCAGCAGCGTGGTTGGCATAGTGCCCAATTTCCTCACGAGCTCCGTCTCCGCGCACCGCATACGCGAGCTTATTGAGCTCCCCAGGGAGATCCATATACCGGAGAGCAGCCGGCTTGCCGAGAAGGCGGAGGGCGGCTTTGAGGTGCGCATGGATAACGTCGATTTCTCCTACGTGGAGGGTGAGAGCGTGATACACGGTTCGTCCTTCCGCGCAAAGCCCGGCGAGATAGTCGCGCTGATCGGCCCCTCCGGCGGAGGAAAGACGACCATGATCCGCCTGATGCTCGGGCTCATACATCCCGACGAGGGGCGGGCGTATCTGCGCGCGGCGGACGGCACGGAGATAGAGATGAACGCGGACAGCCGCTGTATGTTCTCGTACGTGCCCCAGGGCAACACAGTCATTTCGGGCACCGTGGCGGAGAATATGCGCATGGTCCGCGAGGATGCTACCGACGAGCAGATCGAAAAGGCCCTGCGGGCCGCCTGCGCATGGGAATTCATTGAAAAGCTGCCGAACGGCGTCAATTCCCGCGTCGGCGAAAGGGGCAAGGGATTCTCCGAGGGTCAGGCGCAGAGGCTCGCCATAGCAAGGGCGATACTGCGCGACGCGCCCATACTCCTGCTGGACGAGGCGACCTCGTCGCTTGACGTTGCGACCGAGCGGCAGGTGCTGAGGAATATCATCGGCGCCGATCCCGCCAAGACCTGCATAGTCACCACTCACAGGCCGACCGTGCTGAGCCTTTGCAAGCGCGTGTATACGGTGAGGGACGCTTCCGTCAGGGAGACCGACGAGGACGAGTCCTCGCTTATGGCCATGGATTTTTAGCGGCCGGGCGGCCTGCGCCGCTTATGCCCTTCCTTATCTGATATCTCCGAAAGGGGATGGAGGCACTGCTTATGATGAAAAAACTGCGTATCGCTATACTGGTATTCTTCGTCGCCGTGGCGGCGGTGTTTACCTATACCCTGGTCAAGCGCCGCATGACGGTGGATTACAACCCGCCCATAATCACTGCGGACGAGGACGTGCTCCACGTCAGCGTCACGGCTTCGGATGAGGAGCTGCTCAATGGCGTCACCGCGCGCGATAATATCGACGGCGACGTTACCGATACGCTCGTCGTCACCTCAAGATCCAAATTCTTCGCCAAGGGCAGGCTGCACGTGAACTATGCGGCGTTCGACGGCAACAAGAACGTCGGCACGGCGAGCCGCGAGGTGGTCTACACGGATTACGTCTCGCCCCGTTTCCATCTTTACGAGCCGCTCCGCTATGCCAGCGGCACCTCCGGGAACGATTATCTTGAGCATATCACCGCCGAGGACTGCATAGACGGCAACATCACTCAGCAGATCAAGATCAGCTTCGGCAACACGATCGTGGTCAGCAGCGAAGCGACGCAGCAGAAGATCAATATCCAGGTCACCAACAGCGGCGGCGATACCTCGGTGCTTGAGCTCACCGCAAGCATGGAGGAATACCTGCTCTTCAGCAAGGCTTCACCCGCGCTCAAGGAATACATAGCGTACGTCCCGCTGGGGGACACCATCAATCTCAGGTCCTATATAGTCGGGATCTGGTCCGCGGGGAGCGTCAGGAGCTTCAGCGATACGAGGTACACCATTTCTAACGTCAGCGTCGATCAGAGCACTCTCGATCGCAACACTCCCGGAGTTTACACCGTCGTCTATCAGCTCACGGGTCTCGAGGGCGAGGAGCTCGGCAAGGCCGAACTCATCGTGGTCGTGGAGGAATGAGTATGGAAAAGAAGGAACAACCAAGCTCGATACTTGACAGGATCAATCCGTACAGCCTGTTGAGGGACGTGCTGCGCAACCTGTGGGCGATCGTCCTCGGGGCTGTTGCGGTCGGCCTTATAATGAATATGTATATGCATTCCAAGGTCGAGAATTCCTATTCCACCAGGGCGACCTTCGTCGTCACGTCCAAGACCTCGGGCAATTATGCGTATAACAACCTGACCGCCGCGTCGACGGTCGCTTCGAGCCTTTCGAACGTGCTGAACAGCAACCTTTTAAGGACCAAGGTCTGCGAGGATCTGGGAGTCAAAAGCTTTGACGCCACTATGTCCGCGAGCGTCGTCACCGACACCAATATAATGACGCTCAGGGTCACGAGCGACACCCCCTGGAACACGTACCGAATAACGCGTTCCGTCATGAAGAACATGGAGCTGCTCACCCGTCACGTCTCGGGCGATATGATGATGGAGGTGCTGCAGGAGCCCGCCATCCCCACCGCGGCGGATTCCGTGCTTTCCATCAGAAGGCAGATGATAAAGGCCGCAATTCTCGGCGGGCTCGCGTTCACCGCGCTGTTCCTGTTCCTGTCGTATAAGAAGGATACCGTCAAGAGCGAGGAGGAGCTTGAGGACAGGCTCGACGCCGAGTCGCTCGGCGAGCTATACGCCTACCCCACGAGAGCGGGAGGGTCGCCTTTCAGCAAGAAAAAGAACAAGCTGCTCATAACCGAGCTGACGGCGGGCTTCGAATTCGTGGAGAGATTCAAGAAGATCGCCGCCCGCGTCGCCACCGAGGCAGAAAAGGCCGACGCGAAGGTCATACTCGTCACGAGCGTAAAGGAGCACGAGGGAAAGACCACCGTCGCCTCCAATATAGGCCTTGCGCTCGCCCGCAAGACGGACAGCGTGCTGCTGATCGACTGCGATATGCGCCGTCCCAAGCTCACCGACCTGTTCACGGACGAGGATAAAAAGCCCGAGCTCTCCCTTATGGATATCATAGAGGGCAACTGCACTCTCAACGAAGCCCTGATACACGATAAAAAGCGCGGAATCTATCTCCTTCTGAACACCGATCCCGTCTCCAATTCGACCGATATGGTCTCCTCCGGAGCCATGGCGAAGCTTATCCAGGCGGTGCGCGAGGTGTTCGATTACGTCGTGATAGATACTCCGCCCATGTCGCTCATGGCCGACGCGGAGATAATCGCGGATCTTGCCGATCTCAGCGTGCTCACGGTCAAGTACGACCTTGTATCCGCAAGGGATCTGAACGACGCGATAGACTCGCTGAGGGACTGCAGAGCGCATTTTGCCGGCTGCGTGCTTAACGAGATAAGGTGTCTGCCCGGCGAGCGCAGGACGGTCGTCGGCTACGGCGGCTACGGCAGATACGGCAAGTACGGCAGATACGGCAGGTACGGCCGCTACGGGCGCTACGGCAGGTACGGCAATTACGGAAACTACGGCGCTTACGGCGCATACGGCAATTACGGCAGCCGCGGCTATTACGGGCATTACAGCAATGAAACGCCCGAGGATGAGGCTTCGACCGATGAAGAATGAGGACAGCATATGAGCGAGCCCGTATCAAATCACGAACAAGAACTTGACATGATAGACCTGAAGGCTTTCCTTCTGGACTTCTTCCACAGCTTCAAAAGGCTGTGGTGGCTCGTCGC
The DNA here is from genome assembly GCA_947306125.1 of uncultured Clostridia bacterium. Classification (GTDB taxonomy): domain Bacteria; phylum Bacillota; class Clostridia; order Christensenellales; family CAG-138; genus UBA3857. The sequence continues at coordinate 12,931 of CAMZFO010000036.1, forward strand.
GCTCATCGTCATCGCGGCGGTGCTGCTCTCGTATTTCCGCGTGACAAGGAGCTATTCTCCCTCTTATGTCGCGGAGGCGACCGTTTCGGTCGAGCTCGTCAACGGCGGCTCTTACGCCAACCGCAATACGGCGGAGCAGATGGGCCTCATATTCCCCTACATACTCAACAGCGGCGTGCTTTCGGACGTTATCGCCGCCGATCTCGGCACGAGGGGCGTGCCCGGTTCCATACGCGCCAACAGCATAAAGGGGACCAACCTTCTGACTATCAACGTCAGCGGGTACGATCCGGAGCTCACTTATAAGGTGCTCCAGTCCGTTTTGAAGAATTACCCCGAGGTCGCCCAGTACGTGGTAGGCCAGACCAATCTGACCGTCATCGACGACAGGGGCATCCCGACCGACACCGGCAAGATGGCGGTCGTGCGCGGCTCCGTCCGCAAGGGCGCTATGATCGGCGCGGCGGTCGGCCTTGCGCTCGTCGTGCTCCGCTCGCTCATATTCCGCACCATCCGCAGCGAGGAGGATCTGCGCTCCCACGTTAACATCCCCCACCTCGGCACTCTTCCCATCTGCAAAAAGAAGGAGCGCAGGAACAGCACGAGGAGCAATATCAACATACTGTTCGACACCAACCGCGACGAATACATAGAGGCGCTCCGCCTGGTCAGGACCCGCATAGAGCGAGATCTGGGCAGGAAGAAGGTGCTCATGGTCACCAGCTCCGTCGCGGGCGAGGGCAAATCGACCGTAGCGGCGAACCTTGCCGCGTCAATGGCGCTCAAGGGCAAGAAGGTCATACTCGTCGACTGCGACCTCAGGAACCCCTCCGTCGGCAATATGTTCAACCTCACCGGCAGCTATCCCGGCCTTTCCGCCGTGCTTGACGGCAAGGCGAAGCTTGCGGATGCGCTCGTCGAGGTCGAAAAGAACGGGAGGCAGACCGGGCTCATACTCCTGCCCGGCGCAGACAAGGCTACCCGAATGATAGAAACGCTGAGCTCCGATTCCATGGGCGATCTTATCGAGGAGCTGCGCGAAAGCTCCGATATAGTCATACTCGATACTCCGCCTTCCGCCGTGCTGGTCGACGCCATGATGCTCGTAAAGCACGTTGACGGAGTCGCGTACGTCGTCATGAACGATTACGCCCGCCGCCGCTACGTCGTGAACGGCATCGAGGAGCTCGCCTCGACCGGAGTCAATATAACGGGCTTCATACTGAACGGAGGCAAAACGAGCTCCGGCAGGTACGGCTATTACGGCCGCTACGGAAGCAAGTACGGCTATTACGGCACGGGCAGCGAAGACGATAAGGAACGTCAGCATCACGAGCATAAATAAGGTTTTGAAGGCCGAAAACGAGCCAAGGAGAAACGGCAATGGGTAAAGAAGAGCTGAAGCAGCCGGGAGCTGCGGCAAAAGGGTTTTATTATCGTATCGTAAAGCGCTCCATCGATATAATACTGTCGGTGCTGGGGCTTATTGTCCTCTCGCCGCTCATGCTCGTCACCGCTCTGCTTATAAAGCTGACCTCTCACGGTCCCGCCGTGTTCAGGCAGAAGAGGCTGGGAGTCGGCGCAAAGGTGTTCACCATCTATAAATTCCGCACGATGCGCGTCAACAGCGAGCATACGGGCTACGGCGTCTACAGCGACGATCACGACCCGCGTATGACCTGGATAGGCAGGATACTCCGCAAGCTGTCGATAGACGAGCTGCCGCAGCTTTATAACATACTGCGCGGGGATATGTCCCTCATAGGGCCCCGTCCTCCGCTTACCTACCATCCCTGGCCGGTGGAAAAGTACACCAAGGAGCAGCTTCGAATGTTCGAAGTGCGCCCCGGTATCACCGGCTGGGCGCAGATCCACGGACGCAAGGACGTGGAGTGGCACAAGCGCATAGAGCTGAACGTATGGTACGTGGATCACGTATCATTCCCGCTGGATCTTAAGATATTCTTCGTCACCATCGGCAAGGTATTCACCAATGCCGACAACGAGAACAAGGGTGCTACCGTAATCGAAAACGACGCTGAGCGCTGATCGTGCGCAGAGGAGGCAGAAATGCTAAAACTCATGTACATTACCAACCGGCCGGAGGTAGCGGCTGTCGCCGAGTCCGCCGGGGTGGACCGCATCATTGTGGATCTGGAGTTCATCGGCAAGGACGCGAGGCAGAAGGGGCTTGACACTGTCAAGTCTCATCATACCATTCGCGACGTCGGAAGGGTCAAAAGGGCTGTTATGAATGCAAAGGTGATGGTTCGCGTCAATCCGATCCATGACACGCTCCCCGATTACTTCTCCTCCAGGTACGAGATCGACGCCGTGATAGCCGCGGGCGCCGATATAGTCATGCTCCCCTATTTCAAGACTTTGGAAGAGGTGCGCACATTCACGGAGCTCGTGAACGGCAGGGCGAGGACTATGCTGCTCATGGAGACTCCGGAGGCGGTCGCGCTGACGGACGAGATACTCGAGCTCGGCGGCTTCGACGAGATACATATAGGGCTCAACGATCTCAGCCTCGGCTGCGGGTATCGCTTCATGTTCGAGCCCCTTGCAAACGGCACCGTCGAAAGGCTCAGCCTCAAATTCCGCCTGAAGGGGGTCCCCTTCGGCTTCGGCGGAGTGGCGTCGCTGGGCAAGGGCATGCTGCCCGCACAGTACATACTGAAGGAGCATTACAGGCTCGGCTCGGATTTCGTAATACTCTCGAGGAGCTTCTGCAACGCGGAGAAGATGGACGACATAGTCATGGTCGAGGACGTGCTCACGAGGGGCGTCAAGGAGATCCGCGAGTTTGAAGCCGAGTGCGAAAAGCACAGCAGGTTCTTCTTCGACAGCGAGAAGGAGCTCGTCCGCATTGTCGAGCAGCTCAACAGCGGAGCGCAGCAATGAATCTTCT
>CAMZFO010000037.1 GCA_947306125.1 uncultured Clostridia bacterium
GCCGTATGCTCAGTCCCTTTTCACAGCCAGCCGCCGCGCAGGAGAGTATTCGGCGCACAGCATGGTAATATCGTCAAACTGCTCGGCTTCGCCCGCAAAGCCGTCGAGGGCTTCTCCGATAGAGCGGAGCACTTCCTCGGGAGAGCCGTCCTTCGCGGCGTTCAGCGCGCCGAGCATGCGCTCCGTCCCGAACATTCCGCCGTTCCCGTCCGCCGCCTCGGGCACGCCGTCGGAATAGACGAACACCTTCGCACCGGGCTCGAGAACGATATCGTAATCCTTGTATTTCATGCCCGCCATGCCGCCCAGCACGAATCCGTGCTTGTCCTTCAGGAGCTCAAAGCAGCCGTGTTGCATGAGCGCGGGGTATTCGTGCCCGGCGTTTGCGGCGGTCAGCCTGCCTGTGGAAAGCTCGAGTATACCGAGCCAGACCGTCACGAACATCTCCGCCTCGTTATGCTCGCACAGGCTGTCGTTCACCTGTCTGAGTATCTCCGCGGGGCTCCCGCCGAAGCGCGTCCTCTCGGTTATCATCAGGTTGGAGCTCATCATGAACAGCGCGGCGGGTATGCCCTTGCCGGAAACGTCGCCGATCCACATCGCGAGATGGTCGTCGTCGATCATCATATAGTTGTAAAAATCGCCGCCGACCGTGCGCGCGGGCGTCATGGAGCCGAGTATGCTGAGATCGTTCCTTTCGGGGAAGGCGGGAACCTCGCCCGGTATCGTGCCCTTCTGTATGGAGCTCGCGAGCGAAAGCTCCGTGCTTATGCGCTCCCTTTCGGCGGTGGCTGCCGTGAGCCCTTTGATATAGCTCGTCATATCGGTCTCGAGCGTGTCGATGGAGCTGGCGAGCTCGGATATCTCGCTTATCCTGCTTATGCTGCCGAGAGGCTTGCCGACGGTGTTCTCCTCCGCGAAGCGGGCGGCCTCCCGCGATATCTCCTCAACGGGCTTTATGAAATGCTTCCGGATGTACCTCGCGGCGATATAGGAGGCCAAAACGCCCAGCAGCACGGTCGAGACCGAGACCGTGATCAGATAAGGGCGGGTGGCGTCGGTGAGCTCGCGCACGGGGCGCTGCATGCAGAGTATGCCCTGTACCTGCCCGCTCTCGCCCGTGACGGGCACCATGGTAGTGATATGCGGGTGCTGCCCGTCGGTCGTGTGTATGCGGTAAACGGTCTCGTAAGGGGAGCCCTCCTCATAGATCGCCCTGTACTTTCTGCGGTATTCGTCGTTGGTGGTATCGCGCTTGTGCCCGAGCTCCCATTCGACGTAGCTGGAATCGTCCACGGCGTTGTTCACCGGGTTGAAAACGGAAACGAACCTTCCGTAATCGCTCCGGTCCACGACTATAACGTATATCAGCGATACGTTTAAATTCCGGCAGTATTCGTCGAGAGTCCTTTTGACTATCGCGTAATCCCCCTTGGCGGCCCCTTCCAGATATATCCCGAGCCTGTCGCCGTTGATCTCGGCGGCGGCGGTCCTCGCCATATGGTAAGTGGATTCGGAATACTCCTTCTTTAAGGCGCGCGTGAACTCCCGAAGGCCGATCGAACCCACAATCACCCCGAACAGGAGCAGCGTTATAACGATGGCGCCTATTATCCTCGCGGCAAGGCTCCGATGCTTTTTGTTTCCGGTTTTGCTTGCGTTACTGGGCATGGATCATCCCGCTCCCGTCATTTCCCCTTTTTCATGTTCCTTATAAGGCGCTGCGCAAAGAAGAGGCTGACGACGTATCCGGCAATGCCTATGCCGCGGAATACGTAGGCTACGGCCTTTCCGCCGTCGGCAAACGCCGAGGTCGTGCAGAGCATGGTGGAGCCGATCAGGAGCGCGGCGATTATGAGCGCCCGCACAGCGTAGCTCGTGAGCTTTCGGACGGTATCGAGCGCCTTTTCCTCAAAGCCGAAGTCCGTGCGCACCCTTATCTGCCCCTTCTCGAGCATATCGAGCGTGTCTGCGGTCTTGGAGGAGGAGTCCGTGACGGCCTGCGCGAGCCGGAACAGCTTTACGGCTATCTCCGGGTTCATCTCCTCCGGATGCTCAAGATCCAGTTTGAAATCGAGACCCGTATCCACCTTGTCGGTGAAGAAATTCAGTATGTTTACGTTCGGGCTGAGCGTCTTGATGGTCCCCTCCGCGGCGATTATTCCGCGGGAAAGATTGGTCAGGAAGGGGTCTATCTTGTAATTCTCTTCCTTGAGCCCGTTGATAATGGTGCCCATGAGGTCGCCCAAATCGAAATCGCCGAAATCCGTGCCCGTGTACTGACCGCACATATCCTCGCACATCTCAAGCAGAGCGCCGTGGTCTATTTCACCCTGTGGCTGCGCGACCTGCATCACAATGCGCTTTAAGCGGTAAGGATCGTGCATCACGACGCTTGTCACTATGTCGATAAGGCTCTGACGCTGCTTCGCCGTGAGTGTGCCCATCATTCCGAAGTCGATCCATTCTATGCCGTGCTCCGGGAGCGGCGATCTTTCTTCGCCGGAAGCAGCGGGGGAGCCGGGAACGGGCTCCTTTATCAGCACGTTGCCCGAGTGGGGATCGGCGTGATAGAAGCCGTCTGTCAGTATCTGCGATGCGAAATTGTCCGCCACGAGCGCTGCAATACGCGCTCTCTCATCATCCCCGAGCGAATCGAGGAATCCGGTATTGCTTATCTCGGTCCCCGTAACGAAGCTCTCGGTAAGTACTGCCTCGCAGGTGAGCTCGCGGTAGCACTTGGGGCTTTCCACCAGCGCCCGCCCGGCGTTGTTCTCATAGAAGCGATCGAGATTTTTTGCCTCGTTGGTCAGATCGAGCTCAGTCTTTGAGGTATTCTCCAGCTCTGTGATCAGCCCGCGGATATCCAAGCCGCCCTTGTCCTTTTTGACGAACGTGTCGAGTATCTTTTCGATAAGGGCAAAGTCCCGCGCGACCGTATCCACTATCCCGGGACGGCGCACCTTGACCGCCACCACTGTGCCGTCGAAAAGCGTCGCCTTATGCACCTGCGCGATGGAGGCGGAGCCCAGGGGTGTTTCGTCAAAAGAGGCGAAGAGCTCGATTGCAGGCTTGCCGAGATACTTCTCGATCTGCTCATAGACGGTCTCTATGTCCATCGGAGCCACGCGCGAGCGCAGCTTCGCCAGAGCGTCGCAGTATTCGGGCGGTATGTATTCGGCCTGCTGGGAGGCTATCTGACCAATCTTAACAAAGGTAGGTCCGAGATCCTGCAGTATGTTTACAGTTATCTCGGGCGTGATGCCGTCGTCGTAATTGTACTTTTTCAGCACGGAAAGAATCTCTTTGAGCCTTCCGGACGTGTTCGGCTCGGCTTTTTTCGCCTGCCTGCGCTGCTTTATCAGAGCGGTTATGAAGCTTGACATGGTACGGATCCTCCTTTTTATGGAAGCTTTTACTATATAAAAAGTCATTATAGTATACCATGTTTTGTGAGGATATTCAACAGCAAACGTCATGCTGCGCTGACTTTATTGCCGTTTCCGCAAAAAAACACCGAAAAAAGGGAGCGGCCTATTGTATTGAGCGGAAGGATGATGTATAATATACTTGTCCCAATGGGGGCAAATATTATATGGAGGAAAACCAAATGAAGTTTCCCAATGCTTACAGGGGCGTGAAGAAGATCCGTCTCGGTCAGCTCTTCGCGCTCATTGCCGCTCTTGCAGCGATAGCCATGGTAGTCTTTGTTGCCGCCAAGATCGACGTCAATACCGAGGAGCTCGGCGAAGACGCTCTTGGTCCCATTGCCATTCTTCTGCTCCTATCCGGCATATTTGCCATTATCGGCATGATAATCACTCTTGTCGGTATCGTCAATGCCATGAAGGATGAATCCGCATTCAGAGGCGCTCTCATATTCGTCATTCTGGGTCTCATCGTTTCCGCCGCCAATTCGTTCTACTTCGGTTCCAACGAAAAGTATGAGGATATCACCAAGTATATCGATACCGGCGTCAAGCTGCTGACGCTCATAGCTTCCATGTGCGTCGTCAAGGGCTGCATGAATCTTGCGCAGAAGCTCGATCGTCCCGACATGGTGCAGAAGGGCAGGGCAGCCATGACCGCCATAGTCATCATTTACCTCATCGCCATCGGCTGCGACCTCGTTCGTGTGCTCGTCGCTCCCGAGAAGCTCGGCGATACCATCCTCTCCGTCGTCGAGATCGCCGCGTCCGTGCTGATGCTGATCTATCTCATCGTCTACATCGCTTATCTCGGCAAAGCAAAGAAGATGCTGAAGGAATAACGGGATATCGGAACTCTGACCGGCCTAAGGGCCGGTTTTTTATATCAAGCGGCGCGAAGCCGCAAAAGACGATGGACAATCCATTGACGATATGATATACTTATTTGAAATCATGCTCTCGGGCTGAATTGAAAAGGGAGGTTTCTATGCTGTTTGAATCCTTGGACAAGCTGAAAAGGAATTCGATCATGTCGGCTATACTGCTGACGGTGCTCGGCATTATAGTCATGATCTGTCCGCGCGACCGCATTCCGATGCTTACGCTCGTGTTCGGCTACACGCTGATAATCATTGCGATAGTGATGATGCTGAATTTCTTTGCAAGCAAAAAATCCCTGATGGATTATATCAAATTCGTCGGTGCGCTGGCGCTTCTGATCGTAGGCGCGTGCGTGCTGATATTCAGGGACGATCTGCTGCGCGTGCTTGCGTGGCTGTTCGGCGTACTGCTGATACTCGACGGAGCGCGCACCATGTTTCATGCCTTCACCTATGCCCGCAGATCTCAGCGCAAGGGCTGGTGGGTGCTCGCTGTGCTTTCGCTGCTGCTTATCGTCGCGGGTATAATAGTGTTCCTCAATCCCTGGTGGGATACTCCGAATATGTTGATGAAGGTAATAGGCTGCGCTGTGCTGTTTTCCGCGGTCGTAAGCGGTTTCCGTCTCCTGTGGACTTGGCCGCTCAGGAATGCTAAGGGAGGTAACGACGATGGCGATAAATAAGGAGAAAAAGTTGAAGAAGATAGATACTGAGGCGCTCAAGCAGGAGCTTTCAGCCGCCGGTCAGGATATCAAAAGCAAGCCGAAGGAGGTGGGACACCGCCTTACGGAGCTGCTCAAGAAGGAGATAGAGGATTATAAGATGCGCGAGAAGACCCGCGCAGCGGAGATGATAAGCATTTTCTCCGCGCATAATTTCTATGCCAACGGCTTCACCCCGGTCGAGCTGCGCACGACGCTTGAGGATCTCGGCCCGACCTACGTCAAGATCGGTCAGATAATGTCCAGCCGCGTCGACCTCCTTCCGGAGGCTTACTGCAGGGAGCTTGAAAAGCTCAGGCAGAACGTGAAGCCTCTTTCCGCGGAGGTCGCCCGCGCGGTGATAGAGGAGGAAACGGGCAGAAAGATAGAGGATATCTACGCCGAGTTCCGCGACGAGCCCCTGGGCTCCGCTTCCATCGGCCAGGCGCATTACGCGGTGCTCAAGGACGGGACGAAGGTCGTCACAAAGGTCCAGCGCCCCCTCATAGCCGATATGATGCGCAGGGACTTCGTGCTTCTTAAAAAGCTTGCCGGGCTCGTCAACGTCGTTTCCGATAACGAGGGCGAGCAGGCGGTAGACCTCGTTTCGGTGATAGGAGAGCTCGAAAAGGTCACCGAGGAGGAGCTCAATTTCCTCGTGGAGGCGGGCAACACCAAATTCTTCAAGGAAAACTGCATAGAGGATGAGAACGTGATCAACTGCCCGACCGTCATAGACGAGCTTACGACGGAGCGCATATTCACGATGACCTACGTCGACGGCTACACGCTTTCCCATACGGAAAGGATCGCCGAGGACGGTTACGATCCCAATGCGATAGGCAAGGCCATCACCGAGAATTTCGTTCATCAGGTGCTTGACGTCGGCACCTTCCACGCCGATCCCCATCAGGGCAATATAATGGTCAGCGGCGGGGTCCCCTATTGGATCGACTTCGGCATGATCGGGCACGTCACCGAAAGGGATATCGACGGCATCCAGAGCATCGTGATATCGCTGCTCGGCAGCGACGCGGAGGGCGTGGTGAACGGAATAACCTCCATGGGCGCGGTCTCCGGCAGCACCAATCGCGACAAGCTCATTGAGGACGCAGAGCTGCTGCTCGGCAGATACATGGGCACGAAGGATATCGCCAGCATAGATATGTCCGATCTCTTCGACGAGGTCCTGACCCTTGCCGATAAGCATCACATCAAGATGCCCGGCCAGTTCACGATGCTCGGCCGCGCGGTGCTTGCGATAGAGGGCGTTATCGAGCGCCTCTGCCCGGAGCTCGATCTTTTCACCCTGCTTTCCGGCAAGATGATCGAGCGCACGAAAAAGAATTTCGACCTCAAGAAAACGCTTACGGACGCCGGCAAGGAGCTCGTCGGAGTCGGCAAAAAGACGGCGAAGATCCCCGGTCTCATCGCGGATACGTTAAACGGCCTCGCAAAGGGCAAAACGAAGGTCAATATGGAGGTCGTGGGCTTTGACGAGCCGCTGGAGAAGATAGGCGCTTACTTCAAATACGTTATGATGACGGTGGTCGCCTGCGTGCTCTTCCTCGGCTCCTGCATACTTGCAAGGGTGGATATAGAGCCCAAGACAGCCAACGGAATGCCCATACTTGCCGTCGGCGGGATCGTGATCTCGATAGCGCTTGCGATATTCAGCATCGGCAGGCTCTCCAAGAAGTGAGATGAAAAAACTGTTTTCCGAGCTGCCGGAGATCGCCGGCAGGCTGCTCACGCTGAGGCCTCTCGATATGTCGGACGCAGCGGCGCTTGCCCGGTTCAAGAACGATCCGGACGTTTATAAGCGCGTTCCTGCGTTCCTCTTTGAGCAGAAGTATGAGAGCGCGGAGGAAGTGATCGGGAAGCTCTATACCGAATGTATCAAGGAGTCGCTGATATTGGGCGCGTTCGATGAAGAGGGCTTCTGCGGACTTGCGGAGATATACGGCTATAAGCCGCCCCTCCTGAAGGCGAGCGTCGGAGGCAGGCTCCTGCCCCGATGCTGGGGCAAGGGTTATGCGACCGAGATGATAGGTCTGCTTGTCGGGTATCTGCTCAACGAAACCGACGTTGAGATAGTCACCGCGAGCACTATGGTCGAGAACAAGGCCGCCGCAAAAGTGATCAAAAAGAACGGCTTCAGGCGCGCCATGCACGGCGTTCCGGAGGACTGGGGCTTCGGCCGTCCGACAGCGGTGGATAAATGGATCAGGACCGGTGTCGGCTGCCGCATGGAATACCGATTCCGGGGTCAATAAACAAAAAAACGGCTTTACGTCCGGTAAAGCCGTTTTTATATGCCGCGTCTTATCTTTTTCGGTCAAGTATATCGTAGACCAGCTCCATATCGAGCCCTTCGCGGACGGCGGAGGCGAGCTTGTCGTACTGGGCCTCCTTATAAGCCTTGGGATCGAATGAGCCGAGGGTCTCGAAGGAGGCGCCCTTTTTTTCGCATAGCGCGCGGAGCACGGCCTCGGCGATACCGGCCGAATCGAATATGCCGTGCAGGTAGCTGCCGTAAACGCAGCCGGAGCATATCACCGGCGGCAGCTTCCCGCTTCGGCCCATGTGGATCTCGTAGCCCTCGTAGGCAATGCCGTTGAGCGGGGCAAAAATGCCCGGGATATCGGCGAAAACGCCATGAGTCTGGCGCTGTATCTTCTCTCCCTCGAATACGGTGTCGATGGGCAGGAGCCCCATTCCGGCGATCTCGTTTATGCCGGAAGCCTCGACGCCCTCGGGATCCGCAACGCTTCTTCCGAGCATCTGATACCCGCCGCAAATGCCGAAAACGGGGGTGTTCCGCGAGGCGGCCTGCTTGATCTTCGCCTCAAGACCGGATTCTCTGAGCCACACGAGATCGGTGATGGTGCTCTTTGTGCCGGGAATGACGATAAGATCCGGGTCGCCGAGCTCGGAGGGCTTCGTGATATAACGGACGGAGACGTTCCCGAAGCGCTCGAAGGGCGCGAGATCCGTGAAATTCGATATGCGCGGGAGCTTTACCGCGGCAATATCGACGAGCTTCGCGGCCGTGTTCCTTATGAACCGCTCCGAGAGGCTGTCCTCGTCGTCGATATCCACGTGAACGTAAGGTATCACGCCCGCGACCGGGACTCCGCAGAGGCGCTCGAGCATCTCGAGCCCGGGCTCCAGTATCTTCCTGTCCCCGCGGAATTTGTTGACGACCGTGCCCTTTATCCTCGCGCGCTCGTCGGGCTCCAAAAGCGCGACCGTGCCGTAGAGCTGGGCAAAAACGCCGCCCCTGTCGATGTCGCCCACGAGCAGTACGGGCGCGTCGACCATTTTGGCCAAGCCCATATTGACTATGTCCTCGGCCTTGAGGTTTATTTCGGCGGGGCTTCCGGCGCCCTCGATCACTATGATGTCGTTTTCCGCCGCGAGCGAATCGTAGGCCTCCATAACGGCGGGGACGAACTCGCGCTTGCGCCGGTAATACTCCATGGCCCGCATATTGCCGACGGGTCTGCCGTGCACTATTATCTGGGAGCCCACGTCGGTGGTGGGCTTGAGGAGGATCGGGTTCATGCGCACGTCGGGCTCTATCCCTGCGGCTTCGGCCTGCACGACCTGCGCGCGCCCCATCTCGAAGCCGTCCTTGGTGATAAAGGAATTCAAAGCCATATTCTGGCTCTTGAAAGGCGCGGCCCGATAGCCGTCCTGCCTGAATATGCGGCACAGACCCGCGCAGAGGAGGCTCTTGCCCGCATTCGACATAGTGCCCTGTATCATTATGTTTTTGGCTTTCATAAGATCTCCTTCACAGCTTCGATGAGCCGGTCGTTTTCCTCGGGCAGCCTGACCGCGATCCGGAAAAAGCCCTCGGCAAGGCCGTGGAAATTCGAGCAGCTCCTTATCTTAATCCCTTTTTTCAGCAGCTCTTCGCCGAGCTCCGGCGCGGCCTTTATCAGCAGGAAATTCGCGTTCGAATCGAACACGGTGAGCCCGAGCCCCTTCAGCGCCGAGGCCAGCCTCGGGCGCTCTTTTTTTATGAGCCGGCGCGTTTTTTCAAGGAACGAGGCTTCGCCCAAAGCGGCGGCGCCCGCCTCCTGCGCCGGAGTCGATACGTTCCACGGCTGCGCGGCTCGGGACATTTTCGCAAGCAGCGCGGCGTCCGAACAGATGCAGTATCCGAGGCGCAGTCCCGCCATGCCATAGCTCTTGGTGAACGCCTTGAGCACTATCGCGTTGGGGTATTCGGAAAGCTTCGGCACGAAGCTTTCCGGCTCGTCCGCAAGATCCATAAAGCACTCGTCGAGGAACAGGCGGCAGTCCACGGCGCGGCATTTTTCGGCGGCGGCTTCAATAAGCGCGGGATCGGCCCGGAGCCCCGTCGGGTTGTTCGGGTTGCAGACGAAGAGGGCTTCGGGCTTCGTTTCTTCAATGAAAGCTATCAGCTCGCGGCCTAAACGGAAGCCGTTTTCCTCATTAAGACAGAGCCTTGCGATCTCCGCATCCGCGAGGGGCAGGCTGTATTCGGCGAAGGTCGGGGCGAGCTCCGCGATCCTTTTCGGCCTTTCCGCGAACGCGAACGAATAGATCAGCTCCGCCGCGCCCGCGCCGCAGAGCACGTATTCCTTCGGCACGCCTTCATGCGCGGCTATGGCGGATACGAGCCTGCGGCAGTAGGGATCCGGGTATGCGTAGAGGGCGCCGAGGCTCGCCGAGACCGCCGCCTTCACGCCCTCCGGAGTGCCGAAGGGATTGATGTTGGCGGAAAAATCAAGCTCGATATCGCGTTCGTAAACGTCCCCGCCGTGGGGATTTTCGGTATTATAAAGCATGGAACAAAAACAGTGCCGCGAGCCTGAGCCCGCAGAAAACAAGCAGTGCGATGAAGGCCGTCATGAACATTATCCGGTTGGAGCGGGAAACGTCCTCCGGCTCTATCTCGCGCAGGGAGTCTCCTATGTATTCCTTCCTGTGAAGCACGCCGTGATAGTATGCGTCGCCCGCCAGCCTGAGGCCCAAAAGCCCCGCCATGACGGATTCGGTCTGCGCCGAGTTGGGGCTTGCGTGCTTACGGCGGTCGCGCTTGAATATGCGCAGGCCGTTTTTGAGGCTGAAGCCCAGTATGCCTCCGCCCAAAAGCATAATAACGGCGGAGATCCGCGCGGGGATGTAATTGAAAAAGTCGTCGAGCTTGGCCGGTACGAGGCCGAAGTTTTTATAGGGCGGCTCGGTGTAGCCGAGCATGGAATCCATGGTGTTCACGGCCTTGTAGAAAAGCCCGAGCGTGCCTCCGCCTATGGCAAGATAAATGAGCGGAGCGACGACGCCGTCGGAGGTGTTCTCCGCCACCGTCTCGACCGCCGCACGGGCGACGGAGTTCGCGTCAAGAGCATCCGTATCGCGCCCGACTATCATTGAAACTGCCCTGCGCGAGGCCGCGATATCGCCCGTATCAAGGGCTTTTTTGACCTTCATGCTCTCGGAACAAAGCGACCTTGCGGCAAGGCACTGCCAGCACATAATGCTCTCGACGCCGAAGCCGAGCCATTTCGAGATATGATAGCAGAGCATTAGCAGCGCCGCCGGGACGGCGAAGGAAACCGCCGCGACTATAAGCCAGAGCACGCCGCCCGCGATATTCTCGCCGCGCACGGTGCGGGGAAATACGCGCCGCAGGAGCTTTTCAAGAGCTGAAATGAGCTTCCCCATAAGCACCACGGGATGCGGGACGCCATGCGGATCGCCGACCAAAACATCTATGAGCGCCCCGGCGAGGAGCGCGTAAAGCGACCAAATACCGAACATCAGGCTTGCAGAGTGAAAATGTAAACGGGGTTTTGAGCCGTCATGAGGTTGTACCCTCCGACGACGCGGTTCTTCGAGACGCTTATGCAGACTGCCTCGGCCTCCCGGAAGGAGCCCTCCTTCATGATATCGCCGAGCTGAGAAACGGTCTCCAGCGAGACGGCCGCGGCGACTATGCGGCAATGCGGGTTTTTCTCGAGCAGGAGCGCGATGATATCGCGCATATTCCCCGAGCTGCCGCCGATAAACGCGTGAGTGGGGGAGGGGAGAGTGCGGCAGGCTTCGGGAGCGGAGCCCTCCGTTATTTCGACGTTTTTAAGCCCGAATTTTGCGGCATTCTCCTTAAGAAGCTCCGCGGCCTCCGGCTTTTTTTCGACGGCGAACACCCTGCCGTTATATGCGGCAAGCGCCGCTTCGACCGTCACGGAGCCCGTGCCCGCGCCGATATCCCAGCAAACGGAATCGGCTTTCAGGCGAAGCTTGCTCATAACGACAGCGCGCACCTCGGATTTGGTCATGGGGACCACGGGCTTATCCTCCGCGTTCCGCAGGAAGGCGGCGTCGGGCAGCCCCGCCGCTGCGCTTTCCGGCGCGGGGTTCTCTATGAGCAGAGCGGAGAGCGGATCGAACTCCTTCTCCGCAAGCTCGCCCGCGGAGCCCCGCGTGATGCTCTCGTCGTCATAGCCCAGCCTTTCGCCGACGATGACGCGGACCTCGCCGAGCCCGGCGGCATTGAGCTCCCGCACCAGCTTGCCTGCGCCGTTCTCACCGCCGACGAGTGCGAAAACGCTCCTGTTTCGGCGGACGGCGGGCACTATCCCCGCGTCGCGCCCGTGCAGGCTGACGGCGGCGGTATCCTCGTACGAGACGCCCGCTTTTGCGCAGAGATAGGCCATGGAGCTCACGCCGGGTATGACGCTGACCTCGCAGAAATCGAGCTTCGGCAGGAGCTTTTTTGCGCCGCTGTAAAAGCCGACGTCGCCGCTCATCAAAACCGCGAAGCGGGAAAACTCTTTATGCTCCTTGATCGTTTCGACAATAGCGTCGGGCGAGACGGCCTCGAATACCGTCTGGTCCGGGCGCGCGGCCTCAAGCATGCGCTTGGCGCCTATTAGACAGTCGGCGGAGGATATGGCCTCCTGCGCGGCAAAAGTCATCCACTCGCGCTTGCCCGGGCCTATTCCGACTACCGAAGTCTTCGGGCGGGCGGTGAAGCCGTAGCGCTTTTCGAGCAGAGCGAGCGTATCGGCGAACGAAACACCCAGCGCGCCGCTCTCGGGCCTGCCTATGACTATGAGCTTCGCTCCCGCTTTCATTGCGGCGAGCGCCTTTTCCTCAAAGCCCCCGGCCTTGCCGGATTCCTTGGTGACTACGTAGGCGGCGTTGACCGACCTTATCATCGCGGCGTTCATGCCCACCGAAAAAGGCCCCTGCATGGCGAGTATGTGCGAGGGCTTCAAGCCCGCCTCGCGGCACGCCGTAAGCGAGCTTTCGACCGGGAGCACGCGGGCAAACGCGCGCTCCTCAAAATCGGAGATGCCGGAGAACGCGGCAAGCTCCTTGGAGCCTGTCGTGAGCAGTATGTTCCCGACGGAAGCGCTCAAATACTCGACTGCGGAGGGGATATCCGCAAAGCAGACCGCGCTTTCCGGCGCGCTGTTGCGGCCGCGCTCAAGGCGGAGATACTCCGTGCCGGTGCTGAGGCAGGCGGTCATCAGGTTCTCGGTGACGGCGGAGGCGTAGGGATGGGTGGCGTCGATCACGAGATCGAAGCGCTCGCGTGCGAAAAGCTCCTCCATGTGCGGCTCGTCCATGCGGCCTGTGAGCACGGAAAGCCTTCCGGCGGGCTCTATGAGCTCGCCGCCGTATTCCGTCGCGGTGCAGGCGGTTATCTCGGCGTCCTGTTCCTTCAGAAACCCCACGAGGCGGCGTCCCTCGGTGGTGCCGGCGAAAACGCATATCCTTATCATATCACACCTCCCTGTATCCTCTGGGAGTGACCATGCTCCCGTTTATCATTTTGGTCGAGGAATTGCCTATGAATACCGTGCAGAACATATCCGCGGGAAAATCGGCAAGCTCCGAAAGGCTCATAAAGAAGCGCTCCTCGCCCTCGCGTCCGATGCTGCGGGCGACGCCGCATACGCGGTCGCCTGGCAGAGTTTTCATCAGTATTTCACAGGCTTTTTTCAGGTGATCGGGGCGGCCGTGGCTCGCGGGGTTGTAGAGGACGACGGAAAGATCCCCCTCCGCCGCTTTATTGAGCCGCCTTTCAATGAGCGCCCATTCGGTCAGCCTGTCCGAAAGCGATATGACGGCGAAATCGTGCGTCAGGGGCGCTCCCAAAAGCGCCGCGCCGGAACAGGCGGCGGTAAGCCCGGGTATTATCTCGATATCGGGCTCGCTCTCCTCCCCGCGCAGCTCGTAGCAGAGCCCGGCCATGCCGTAAATGCCGCTGTCGCCGGAGCAGACGAGCGCGACGGTCTTGCCCCGCTTCGCCTCGTCCAGCGCCGTTTTGCAGCGCTCGGCCTCGCGGGTCATGGGGGTTGTGAGGTACTCCTTTTCGGGATAGCGGCTCCGCACGAGATCGACGTAAACGTGGTAGCCGATTATCGCGTCCGAAGCCTTCAAAGCCTCGTCCGCACGGACGGTCATGTTTTCATAGTTTCCGGGGCCTATGCCCACAACGTAAAGCTTACCCAAAGCGCACCTCCGTTTTTTCAAGCGCGGCGGCGACAGTAACGCCGTCCCTCGCGGTCTTTTTTATAATGAGCTCGTCCGCGCCGAGCAGGGCCGCCCGCTCGCAGACGCTGTCGACTCCGGTCACGCTTTTCACGAATTCGGACGGGGTGAATTCGCCCTTCACGGCGTTCAGCTCGTCGGCGGAATGGAAGCTGACGGGAAGCTCGTTTTTGCGGCAGTATTCCAAAAGCCCCGCTTCATCCTTTTTAATGTCTATAGAGGCGGCGGACTTCACGGCGCGCGGGTCGACGCCGTTTTCGAAAAGCGCGGTTTTCACGGCGTTTTCGATCGCCTCGCAGGTGGTCCCTCTGCGGCAGCCTATACCGATATGCACGCATTTGGGGATGAGGCGGAGCGTGCGGGCGAAGGGCTCCTCCGTTTTATAAGTAATGCAGACGCCGATCTCACTGCCGCCCGTCCTGAGCCCCGCGGGCAGCTCGCCGGAGATCGGAAGCTCGCTCTTAACGGGCACGTCGCTTTCCAGTATCGCCGCCGAGACCCGCTTTGCCATGCCCATGTCGCTTATGACGAGCCCCTGCGCTTTTGCCCAGGAATCCACGGAAAACCTGCCGTTCGAATCGGTCGCGGTGGTGACGACGGGGGTCGCGCCGATGCCCTCCGCAATGCGTTCGGCGAGCGCGTTCGCGCCCCCCAGATGCCCGGAGAGCAGGGATACCGCGAACCTGCCCGTCTCGTCGACGGCGACCACCGCGGGATCGGTCGTCTTGCTCTTCAAATAGGGCGCTACGGAGCGCACCGCTATCCCGCACGAGGAGACGAAAACTAGCGCCTCGGAGGCCGCGAAGGCCTCCCCGTAGAGGGGGGCGGAGGGCTTGGGTATGGGCAGAAAGCCGTCTCCCGCAAGCCTTTCCGCGGTATAGAAGCGGAGCTCGCCGGAAAGCAGCCCGCCTATCCTGCGCGCCGTTTCAATGCCTTTCCTGCTGTATGCAAAAAGCGTTATCATTTCGCGTCCCTGAACTCCGTCGTGAATTTGGGATCGTACAAAAGCGACCTCAGATACTCGTCTCCCATGCACCCGCCGACGATTATGAGGCTCGTCTTTTTCAGGCCGTTTTCGGTAACGGTCTTATGCAGAGTGCCTACCGTGCAGCGGAGTATGCGCTCGTCGGGCCACGTCGCCTTGTAAACGACGGCGGCGGGAGTGCTTTCGTCATAGCCGCCCTCCAGAAGCTCCCTCTGCAGCTTCTCCGTGAGAGAGGTCGAAAGGAACAGCACCATCGTCGCACCGTGAGCGGCGAGGGAGACTATGCTCTCCTTTTCGGGCACGGGCGTTTTGCCCGCGGCCCTCGTGATTATCACCGTTTGGCTGACGCCGGGGAGAGTGTATTCCGCCTTCAATGAAGCCGCCGCGCCGCAGAAGGAGGATACGCCCGGCGTCACGTCGTAATCGACGCCGAGCTTTTGAAGCTCGTCGAACTGCTCCCTGACCGCGCCGTAAATGGAGGAATCGCCCGTATGCAGGCGCACCGTCGTTTTGCCCTCGGCCTCGGCGCGCTTTATGATCTCAACGACCTCCTCCAAGGTCAGCTTTGCGCTGTCATGTATCTCGCAATCCGCCCTGCAGTGATCGAGCAGCTCGGGGTTCACGAGCGAGCCCGCCCATATGACGACGTCCGCCTCGGATAAGAGCCTTGCGCCGCGCAGGGTGATGAGATCGGCGGCTCCCGATCCCGCTCCGACAAAGTGTACCATGGTCATTCCTCCTTGAAAAAAGTCAAGTATTCGCGGGCGTTTTCGCTCTCGCCCAATATGCCGTATTCCTTTGAAAACATGATGATCTCCGCGTACATGCTTTCGCCCGCGCGGTGGTCGAGATTTGCCTTCGCCCTTGCGGTCACGCTCCGCAGCGCCGCCCTTTCAAGCCCGGGATCAGCCTCGCGCATGAGCCGGACCGCCTCGTCGCAGGCGGCGCAGTCGAGTATTTTTGCCGTGAGCTCCGCGTCAGCGCCCGCCGCGCCCGCGTGGGCGGCGAGTATCTCCATGCGGCAGTCGCCGTATT
>CAMZFO010000038.1 GCA_947306125.1 uncultured Clostridia bacterium
CTTCGCAACGAACCTGTTGAGGAAGGGGTATTCCGCTGTAGTCCTTAAAAACGCGCTTATAACGAGCGCAAGATGGCTGATATTATGCCCCCTTGCACGGACGTCACGCAGATACTTCTGCATGGGCTCGAGCGGAATGAAAAGCTCTATCGAATTACAGGCGTCGGAACGCTTTGCCATGATATGCGCCGCTACGGCATACATGGGAGGTATGTTCTTGACCCTTTTACCGTCTGCTCTCATAATTTACCATCCTTTCAGGCGTTTAGGTTAACACCGTATACCTATTTTATCACGCCTCTGCGAATATGTAAAGCGACAGCAAAAATCTTTTGGATCAAAAATTATATTGTAGACAACTGGTTGCCATGGATGATGATTAGATGTATAATGTTGGTTGGATTTTAATGCACGGAGGAAACAAGCTTGGAGCATAGTTCGGAATACAACCGGATAATGGACGTGAGGAAGAAGCGTGAGGAGCGCCGTTCAGACAGGATGCGTAATCTGTTTACCGCCTGCGGTCTTTCGGTGATTGTCCTCGGGCTTGCTTTGCTTGCTCTCCATCTTGGCATAAAGGGCGACCATAAGAAAGCTGTCCGCGATTATAACGATAATAACTGGATCGAAGTCGTCAACATTCCGAACGGCAAGAAGATCCATGGCAAGGTGGACGGGGAAGAGTTCGCCTATAACGACGACGGCCGTTATTTCGGCGGCATTTACGTCGACGACGTCTGCCTTGAGGGCATGACCTATGAAGAAGCCCGCCAGGCGCTGCTCAAATCCATCGAGAATAAGCTCAACACCATAAGCATGGTCATCAACGTCGGCGACGCGAGCCTGACTTTGGGCGCGAGGGATTTCAATATCAGCGTCAATGCGAATCAGGTATTAAAGGACGCTTATCAGCTCGGACGCGAGAGCATTAACGATTACGGCGCAAACTATCTCAAGCAGAAGAAGCTTCTTGAGGAGCCCGTCCATTATAACCTCGTCTATAACTGCGATAAGCAGCGCATCGAGGAAAGGGTCGCCAGCATAGCCGATTTCGTTAACACGAAGCCCAAGAACGCCTATATCACCGTCAGCCAAAAGCCTTCGGCAAATACCGACGCCATCAACATGCAGGACGATACCCCCATCATAAAGGATACCGATACCATAGTCGAGACCGTGCACGCGGATAACGGCAAGGCTATCGCCTATATCTATTATAATCCCGGCAGGAGCGGTTACGTCCTCAACGAGAAAGCCATGGTCGAGCGTATAATACAGGCCTTCGATTCCGGCGATTACGACTGCAGTATGACTGCTGAGCTCGAGTATACCGAGCCCGAAGTGACTCCCAGCGACATCAAGGGCAGCATAGTGCAGATAACGAGCTACACCTCTGAGTTCGACCACGACGAGAAGGATATGAACCGCTGCCGCAACATTCAGAAGGCGGCGGGTATCCTCAACGGATGCACCGTAAAGCCCGGGCAGGAGATCAGTTTCAACAAATACGTCGGCCCCAGGACCGAAGCGGGCGGCTGGCTGCGCGCTCACGGCATCGTAAACGGCCGCGAATACGAAGACAGTCCCGGCGGCGGCATCTGCCAGGTCTCCGGCACCCTCTATAACGCGCTTCTGCAGTGCGGCCCGAGGATGAAGGTCACTCAGCGTCAGCATCACAGCTGGCCGAGCAGCTACGTACCCATAGGTCTTGACGCCACCGTCGATACCAACGGCCCCGATCTTAAGTGGCGCAACGTATCCGACAGCACGCTCTACATATTCACCTACGCCGACGTCAAAAAGGGGAAGATGTACGTTTACGTTTACGGCACTCCCGAAGCCGACGGTTCATATTACAAGACCTACGCGGAGGTGACGGAGGAGATAGAGCCGCCCGAGCCCACGATAGTCAATCAGCCCCTTTGGCCTACGGGTTACGAGAAGGAGACGATCACTGCGAGGGTCGGCTACGAAGCCAAGGCTTATCTCGATCATCTCGATAAAAACGGCGAGCTGATAGAAAGGAAGTATCTCTATACCGACAGGTATTCTCCCGTCAAGGGCGAGATAACAAGGGGCACAGGGCCTTCCTACCTTCCCAAGCCCACCAAGAACAACTGATGAACAATACGGGAACTCCCGTTTGGATATGCAATAATATGAAAGGGATGTAAATTCAAAAAATGGATTACACGAAACTCATTGTTAAGGCAGTTCAGGATGTACCGCCTTCCGGCATCCGCAAGTACTTCGACATTCTCACCGATAAGACCATCAGTCTCGGCGTCGGCGAACCCGATTTCCCCACTCCCGAGGCGATCAGGCAGGAAGCTCTTGAGCGTCTGTCCCACGGACGCATCCCGTATTCCTCCAACAGCGGTATGCCCGAGCTTCGTCAGCTCATCAGCAAGTATCTCGACGCAAGGTACGGCGTTCATTATGAGGCGAACGGCGAGATCCTCGTGACCGTCGGCGCCAGCCAGGCCATAGACCTTGCTATCCGCGCTCTCATCACCACCGGCGACGAGGTCATCATCCCCGAGCCCACTTACGTTGCTTATAATCCCGGCGTCATTTTCGCGGGCGGCGTTCCCGTAAACGTCGTTACTACCGCCGATAACAAGTTCAAGCTCACTGCCGAGGCTTTGAAGGCCGCTATCACCCCCAAGACAAAGGCTCTGCTGCTTCCGTTCCCCAATAACCCCACCGGCGGCATAATGGAGAAGGAAGACCTCGAGGCTATCGCCGAAGTGCTTCGCGGCACCGACATCCTCGTTCTCGCCGACGAGATCTATTCCGAGCTTACCTATGGCGGCAAGCAGCACGTTTCCATCTGCAGCCTCCCCGGTATGCGCGAGCGCACCGTCGTGCTGAACGGCTTCTCCAAGGCGTTCTCCATGACCGGCTGGCGTCTGGGCTATGCGGCGGCTCCCGCTCCCATAATCGCCGCTATGACCAAGATCAATCAGCTCACCATGCTCTCCGCTCCCACTCCCGCGCAGTATGCCGGTATCGCCGCTCTGCGTCAGGGCTTTGAGACCGATTGGCGCGATATGAAGGCAATGATGCATGAATACGATCGCCGCCGCCGCGTCATCATCGACGGCTTCAACGAGCTGGGCATGACCTGCAACGAGCCCGAAGGCGCTTTCTACGTATTCCCCTCCATCGCCGTGAGCGGCCTGAAGTCCGAGGAGTTCTGCGACCGTCTGCTTGCCGAGCAGGACGTCTGCATGGTTCCCGGCACCGCTTTCGGTCCCAGCGGCGAAGGCTACGTAAGGTGCTGCTACGCCACCGATATCGAGGATATCAGGGAAGCGCTGAGGCGCACCAAGGTCTTCCTCGAATCCCTCAAGAAATAATGACCTTGCCTTCCTCAAACTGTTGACAAACAAGAGGAATGTTTATATAATCAGCAGGTATTTTTATCCAAAGAAGGAGAAACACAATGAAACTCAACAAGACTATCGTACGCATACTTGCAGTCGTTATGACCGTCGCCATGTGCGCCTCTCTCTTCGGCTGTATGAGTTCGTACAGGAACAATCCCGTTGTTGCCAAGGTCGGCGACGTTAAGCTCGACCTGAATCAGTACCTCACGCTTTACAACAACACGGACAGCAATAATATGTATTATACGTATCTGCAGTACGGCATCATCGACCGTGCGCAGTATGCGCAGTACATTCTCGACGATCTCGTGAACTACGGCGTTCAGCTCAATCAGGTCGGCGTTCAGAACATCACTCTTGACGAGGCCGAGGAAGAAGAGCTCAAGTCCAAGGTCGACGATCAGATCAAGAGCTATCTTGATACCAACTATGCAAGCAAGATAGATTCTGCCATTACCGACGCCGCCGAGAAGTATAATGCCGAGCTCGAGCTCCTGAAGAAGGATCTTACCGATAACGGCAACAGCTTCGAGAACTATCGCAAGAACGTTGAGGACAGCATCCGCAACACCATGCTCATCAGCAAGCTGCATGACGTGAACGTTGCCGACGTTACCGTGAGCAACGACGACGTTAAGACCTACTTCAAGGACAACGCCAAGACCGACGTCACTCCCACCAACTTCAACACCGCCTTCTCCAACTTCGTGACCGCGCAGTCCGAGACCGCTCCCCTTTATATGCCCCATCCCGAAAGGGCTGTCGAGGACGATCCCGAGACCACCGACGTTGTTGAGACAATGCCCGCCAATCCCTATGGCGAGTTCTTCTCCGTGCAGCACGATCTCATGAAGTTCAAGACCGAAGCCGGCGACGGCGTTACCGATCTTGCAGCTTATGCCGCGGACGACGCCGATCTCGTTAAGAGGATGGAGGATCTCGAGGCTGAGCTTCCCAACATGACCACTCAGCAGTTCCTTGAGAAGTGCCATAATTCCGAGACCTGCGACGATCCCGGTATGCTCAGGCCCGCAAACCAGTATTTCGGTTATATGATGCAGGAATCCCTTATCGACAGCTATTTCAAGGGCTTCGGCTATGCCGCCATGAAGCTCAAGTTCGGTGAGGAGTGGGAGCCCAAGGCAGATACCGAGACCAAGACCGATGAATCCTCCGAGAGCACTCCCGCAGAGCCCGAGAAGTACGACGTACAGTATTTCACCCTCTCCGACGGTGCAAAGGTCGCCAAGGTCTTCACCACGAGCGGCGTGCACTACATCATCATCAATCCCAATGATTGCTTCAGCATGTACGACGATGACGGTTATCTGATGGTTCCTCTCTATGATGGCGATCAGCTCGTCACCGACGCCGAGGGCATCGTCACCGCTAACGGCGGTCACATGACCCAGGAGCAGCTTGACGCAGTCAACGAGATCCTTACCAACGTCTCCGATAAGGCTAAGGTCGAGGAAGACAACACCGAAGAAAATACCGATGATACCGCTGCCGACGATAAGAAGGATGACGATGAAGAGGCCGAAGAGCCCAAGATCGTGACCCTCAAGAGCATTTACGACGCTTGCCGTGAAGCTAAGCTCACCGCCATGCAGTCCGAGGCTTTCACCGCCAAGTTCAACGAGTGGAAGGAAAACACCAAGATCGTTACCCACAAGAACCTTCTTAAGTCCTTCCAGCAGCTTGGCTGATAAGACCAGATACGGGACCGGGTGTAAAAACCCGGTCTTTTTTTATAAAAAGTATTGACAAACCGTTTCATCTGTATTAATATTAATAGCACAGTAAACACACGAAAGGAGGAGACCGGATGTTTATCATTGATAAGATGTCAAGAACTCCTATTTACGAGCAGCTTATAAGCCAGTTCGAATCCTGCATTTTAAGCGGAGATATCGGCTCCGACGGGCAGCTCCCTTCGGTGAGATATCTTTCCCAGTGCCTGAACGTAAATCCGAATACGCTCCAGAGGGCGTACGGCGAGATAGAGCGCCGCGGGCTTTGCTATACGGTGCCCGGGAACGGCAGATATCTTGCCAAGGATGCGCTCGAGCGGCTTAAGGCCGCGGCTTTCAAGCAGACGGAGGAGCTTGAGGTATACATCAGGGAGCTCAAAGAGCGCGGCGTCGATTACGATACCGTGGTCGGGATAGCAAATAAGGTCTATGAGATCAATGAAAGGACGGTGGAAGAAAAGTGATAACGGCTAAAGACCTCACAAAAAAGTTTGACAGCTTTACCGCATTAAACGCTTTGAACTGTAAGATCCCCGAGGGATGTATTTACGGCATGGTAGGCTCGAACGGAGCGGGAAAATCCACGCTTCTTCGCCTTATCAGCGGCATATATAAGCCCGACGGCGGAAGCATCGAGATAGACGGGAAGGAAGTCTATGATAATACCGACGTAAAAGGAAGGCTCGTTTTCGTTCCCGATGAGCTTTATTTCCTGCAGCGCTCTAATCTCGTCAGGATGGCGAAGCTCTATTCTTCAGTCTATAAGCGCTTCTCCTACGATCGATTCAAGCAGCTCACGGAGACCTTCAAGCTGAACCCCAACGCAATGATAGGGACGTTCTCCAAGGGCATGAAGCGTCAGGCGGCGACCATACTCGCGCTCTCCTGCAACGCGGATTACATACTCTTCGACGAGACCTTCGACGGACTCGATCCCGTGATGAGGAATCTTGTGAAGAACCTTCTTTATAACGATGTCATGGAGCGCAACGCCACCGCGGTCATAACGAGCCATTCTCTCCGCGAGCTCGAGGATACCTGCGATCAGCTCTCGCTGCTGCACAAGGGCGGCATAATATTCGAGAGCGACGTGGACAACCTCAAGACCTCGCTTTTCAAGATTCAAGTAGCTTTCCCCGAAGAGTACGACAGAAGCAAGTTCCAGGGCATAGATATCCTCTCCTATACAAAGCACGGAAGCGTTGCATCGCTCATCGTTCGCGGCGACAGGGAAGAGACCGCCGCGAAGGTAAAGGCAATGCAGCCCGTCCTGTTCGAGATACTTCCGCTCTCGCTTGAGGAGGTATTCGTTTACGAGATGGACGCTTTGGGATATGAATTCTCCGAAGTTTTGAAGCAGGAGGTGGAATAACATGAATAAGCTTATCCACACCGGATTTTTCAAGGAGGTTTTCAGGCAGCTTAAGGTCGCCGGCCTCGTTTCCGCGGGAATACTGATGATAGGCAACGTATCGAAGCTCCTCTCGCTTCTGACATCGTCCATACCGCCTTCCGTAATGCCCGGCGCAATGTCGCTTGCATCTTCCATGATGGCATACGTTTATATCATGGGGTTCGTGCTCACCTTCATTGCTTTCGGCTGGATGAACAAGCGTGCGACCAGCGACTTCTACCACAGCATACCCGTAACAAGGACTCAGATGTATTTCTCCACCGTTGCGGCGATACTGCTCTGGATGTTTATAGGCATCACCGCCTACTCGCTGGTTGAAGTGCTCATGTACCTGCTGACCGATTCTCCCTTCAACTATCTGCTCTATTTGGGCGTCTATATCAATATGCTGATAGGCGCTGTTGAGGTAGTCGGAGCGGTAAGTCTAGCATGCGCTATATCCGGCACGAAGTTCGTCAATTTCGTTGCGGCATGCGTTATATTGTTCGTACCGCGCTTCCTGCTCACCGTGCTTTCGGGGTTCATACTCGTCACCCCCGGCGGAGACGCGCTGTATCCCGCGAAGATGTGCTGGCTCTTCGATCCGAACTATAACATATTCGGATGCCCCTACGGTTTCATTACCAACACTTTTATAAAGGGCGGAGAATACAGCTTTGCTAACGTGCCCGCCATGATCTATACCTTGGTTTACTCCGCCGTGCTCGTATTCTTCGGCTGGCGCCTGTTCAAAAAGCGCAAATCCGAAGCGGCGGGCATCCCCACCACGAACAAGGCGTTTCAGACCATCATTCGCATCGCGTTCGGTATCCCGCTCATACTGGTACTCGATATGCTGATACTGACCGAGAACTATGATCTCAGGTCGCTGCTCGTTCCCGGCGTACTCCTGATACTCTTTGCATTCGTATTCTACTGCCTCTACGAGCTGATCTCGACGAAGAGCGCAAAGAAGATGGCGAAGTCCATGCCAATGTTCCTTGTATGCTTGGGTATCGGCGTGCTGTTCCTTGTAGTTCCCAAGCTCATCTCGAAGGCCGCGCGTTCAGTCGAATTGAGGCCCGAGAATATAAAGAGTTATCAGATCGTGGATGAAAGCGACTCTATATTAGGTATGGTTGATGGCTTGATATCGAGCAAGGATTATCGGAGCATTGCGGAGGGAGAGATAAAGTATAACGATCCCGAAGGCATTAAGACCGTAAGCGACGCCTTCAACCGTTGGAAGAGGACTGGTGAATCCGGTTCCTTCCCGGTTAAGATAAACCGCAAGATCGGCGCTCCCATAATGATCGATCTGGACCTTACCCAATTCGAGTTTTCCAAGATCGATACGATAAGGACCACTGACCCTGAATATCAAAGGAGCACCCTTGAAATACCCGAAGGCAAAAAGTATTTCGTATTCAGCGATCTTTCGAAGGCACAGGCTAAAGAGCTTGGCAGGATATTCCTTGAGGAATACAACTCGCTCTCTGACGGCGACAAGGCTTTCCTGATATCGGATATGTACAATGAGGGCGATAACGTCAGAGTGCTCGGCTGTGTCGGAGCCAAAAACTACGTCAACATATATGAGCTTAACAATAAGCTGCCTAAAACACGTGCGGCGTACTTAAAGGCCATGAACGAAGCCAACGCGGAGAAGACCATGAAAGCTCTTTCAGATATCTGCAAGCAGATAGACGAAGCCGGTTCTTCCGAGGGTTCGTATCCCAATTATTGGATATATATAGGCGGAGCCGTTCAAACGAGTTTTGATGCATTTGAATTCAACTATGATGAAGAGAATTCTGGCATGACGAAAAAGCTTGAAGAGGCCGTTCGGATACTTGCCTCGGGCAAACCCGATACCGAAGCCGATCCTGCGAACACGGTCACGGTCAAAGGCTATTTCTACGACAACTCCGAATTTATCCGCGGGACGATGGGCACAACATCGATCTCCCTCTCAGACGCCGATATTGAAAGACTTCTTGAGATCGCAGAGGAAGTCAATTCTTATCACGAAGGCTGGTTCCCTTATAGGGATGATTTTTAAGCCAAAAGAATCAAAAGCAGCCCTCCGGGAACGGGGGGCTGCTTAAATAATGTGCTTTATTCTATTCCGACGGCTTCTCCCAAAACCTTGCCTATAGAATCGTTGATGACAAGATCCGCGTATTTATCATACGAAGTCTTTGATTTGTTGATCAAAACAAGCCTGTCGCCTCGGTAATAGTCTATGAGCCCTGCGGCGGGGTAGACCTGCAGGCTCGTTCCGCCAACGATAAGCATATCCGCGCGCATGATATGCGTCACGGCGCCGTTCAAGGTGTCGTAATCGAGCCCCTCCTCGTAAAGCACCACGTCGGGCTTGACGATACCTCCGCAGGAGCATCGGGGGACGCCTTCGCTCTTTGCGATAAATTCGTCGTCATAGAACTTATGGCATTTCATGCAGTGATTCCGCTTTATGGAGCCGTGCAGCTCATAGACGTTCTTGCTGCCGGCCATAGTGTGCAGACCGTCAATGTTCTGCGTTGCTATAGCTGTCAGCTTGCCCTCCTGCTCAAGCTTCGCAAGAGCGTAATGCGCTCTGTTCGGCTTTGCGTCGCCGCTCATTAGAAGGTTGCGGTAGTATTTGAAGAAGACCTCCGGATCCCGGTCGAAGAAAGAGCGTGAAAGGAGCGTCTCGGGGGGATAGCCGAATTCCCTTATCGCGTTGAATATCCCGTTCTCACTGCGAAAATCCGGAATACCGCTTTCCGTTGACACGCCGGCGCCGCCTAAAAATACGATCCTGCCGCTGTCGGATATCATCTGTTTCAATTTATCTATATCGTTCATGGCCATTACCTCTCTGTTTGATATCTTGATTATAAACCATACGCGATAAAAGTCAATGCGTTTCAATATAATCTTGCATCATTCGGATAAAAGCTTGAAAAGAGGACGGCATTATGATATCCTTACAGCATCAGTAAAGGAGGTAATTACCAGTGTCTCAGTATGATTATGATATAGCTGTTCTGGGCGGCGGCCCCGGCGGTTACGTTGCCGCTATAAGGGGAGCCCAGCTCGGTAAAAAGGTCGCCCTTATCGAAGCCCGCGAGCTTGGCGGAACTTGCTTAAACCGCGGCTGCATACCCACAAAGGCGCTTCTGCACGGAGCGGAGGTATACGAGCAGACCGTGGGCGCCGGCGCTTTCGGGATAAACGCAGAGAACGTATCCTTCGATTACTCCGGTATGGCCGCTTACAAGAACGCGACCGTTGAGAAGCTTGTTTCGGGCATAGGTTCTCTTGAAAAGGCGCACGGAGTTACGGTCATAAAGGGCTTCGGACGATTGACCGATAACCATAATATCGACGTCGTACAACCGTCCGACGAGCATGTGAGCGTATCCTTTGACAAGCTCATACTCGCCACTGGCTCTTCTCCCGCGCGTCCTCCCATTGAGGGCATAGACGGCAAAAACATAGTAACCTCCGATGATATTCTCGCTATGACCGAGCTGCCCGAAAGCTTCGTCATAATCGGCGGCGGCGTTATCGGCATTGAATTCGCCACTTTGTTTGCGACCCTCGGCAAGCCCGTGACCGTTATTGAAATGATGCCATCGATACTGCCCGGCGCCGATGCGGACGTCGTTCGCACCTGCCTGCGCGTATTGAAGAAAAAGAAGGTCGTTATTGTGAATAACGCAAAGGTCACCAAGCTTGAGGGCGGCGATACCGTCACCGTCAACTATGAGCTCAATGGAAACGTGAAGACCGCTTCCGGCGCCTGCTGTGTAGTCAGCGTGGGCCGCAGGGCGGAGACACGCGGAATAGGCCTTGAAGAGCTCGGTATAGAGATGAACAGGGCGTTCGTAAATATCGACGATCACTGCAGGACCAATATCGAGAACATATATGCCATCGGCGATATCACCGGCAAGATACAGCTTGCGCACGTCGCGTCCGCACAGGGCCTCGTAGCCGCCGCAAACGCCGCGGGGCATGATGAGACTATGGACTACAGCGTCGTGCCCTCCTGCATCTATACGAGCCCTGAGATCGCGTTCGTGGGCGTATCCGAGGATAAGGCCAAGGCGATGGGTATTGAATACAAGGTCGGCACTTTCAACGTAGCGGGCAACGGCAGAGCTATGGTAATGGGCGAGAATCTCGGTATAGTCAAGCTCATATCCGACATGGATGACAAGCTTATCGGCGCACAGCTCATGTGCCCGAGGGCGACCGATATGATAGCGGAGCTTGCGGCGGTCATGAAGCTCGGAGGTACCGTTAAGGATATAGCGGACACCATACATCCCCATCCCACGGTAAGCGAATCGGTCATGGAGGCCGCGCACGATTGGGAAGGCCTTTGCTGCCATTCCATCCCCAAGCGCAAATAATTTAAGACAGATATGAAAACAGCCGGAATACCCGGCTGTTTTTGCGTGTCAGAGGATTATATCCTCTCCGTTTTTGATTTTATCATTCAGCTTTTTTGCAGTACAGAGGTCGAATACGAAATCGTTCGTAAGCTCCTCCCGCCTTAAAAGCGCAGCCGGATGATAGGTGGGGATAACGTAGAATATCCCGGCTTTTTTGATCGTGCCGCGCTGACGCGAGATCTGGATATCCCTGTCGTAAACGTATCTTGCCGCTATCCTTCCGAGGCAAACGATGACATTGGGTCGCACGAGAGCGATCTGCGCGCGAAGATAGGGGAGACAGGCCTCCGCCTCGTCGGGGAAGGGGTCCCTGTTCTGAGGCGGGCGGCACTTGACGATGTTGCAGATATAGACGCTTTTTCTGTCAAGCCCGGCTTCCTCGAGAAGATCGTTGAAAAGCCTTCCCGCCATACCTACGAAGGGCACGCCCTGCTCGTCCTCCTCTCTGCCGGGACCCTCGCCTATGAACAAAATATCGGCATGAGGATCGCCGTCAGACACGACGATGCTTGAGCGGTGCTCGCAGAGGCGGCATTTTGTGCAGCCGTTCAGCTCATTATAAAGGGATTCCCATGAGAATTTAAGCAGCGCCATATCAACGATTCAGATAGAAGGTATGGGCGCGCCTCGAAATATCGCAGGTGACCTCGTAATTGATGGTATTGACCATGACGGCCACTTCCTCTGCGGAGATGCCGCCCTTGCCGAATATTATGACCTCGTCGCCCCGCTTAACGTCGGAACCGGTAACGTCGCACATGCACATATCCATGCAGACTCGGCCTATCTGCGGGAAACGCTGACCGTTGATAGTCATTATAGCCTGATTGGTGAGCCTCCTGGGGAAGCCGTCGGCATAACCTATCGAGATGACTGCGACCTTCATATCATGCTCGGCCTTATAGAGCCTGCCATAACTGATGGTGGAGCCCTTGGGGATATCGCGGACGAGAGCGACGCGGGATTTGAGGGTCATAACGGGCTTCAGTTCGCCCTCCTGCGGCTTGCTGTTGGGATACATGCCGTAAAGTATGATACCTTCCCTGACGTAATCGAAATGCACCTCGGGGTGATCCATGATAGCCGCGGAATTGGAGATATGGCATTTCTCGATATTGATGCCCCTTGCGATAAGGCCGTTGCGGACGTCGCAGTAATTCTTATACTGCGCTTCCGTGTACTCGTTGCCCTCCGGGAAATCAGCGACCGCGAAATGCGAATAGAGCCCGACCGCGTTGAGGTGAGGAAGATTATAGATATGCTCGGCGTCGTCGATAGCCTTCTGAATGACGGGACGGCCGCCGATATGCCCGTGCGCGTAAAGACCGATCCTGCCCATACCGGTATCTATTTTGATATGGACCTTTATACGGACGTGCGCCTCTTCCGCGGCTAAATTGAGCTCGTCGGCGTGTGTAACGTCAACGACCGTCTGCTCAAGATCGTAATACGAAAGCTCCTTGACGAAAAGCGCGGGAGTGTAGCCAAGGATCAGTATGGGTATCGTGATGCCGTTTTCACGAAGCTCGAGCGCTTCCTCTATACATGCGACGGCAAACATATCGGCTCCGTTATCCTGCAGATACTTGCCGCACTCGACAGCGCCGTGACCGTATGCGTCGCCCTTTATGACGCATATGACGGGCTTGCCGGACATTCTCTTGGCGTATTCGAGATTGGACTTCATGGCGGCGAGGTCTATCTCGGCCCAGGTGCGGTAACGAAGATTATTCTGGAAAGTTACGTTATGAACAAACATGCTTAATGCCTTTCTTATTTAAGGTCGATATAGTGCCT
Source organism: uncultured Clostridia bacterium (assembly GCA_947306125.1). Taxonomy (GTDB): domain Bacteria; phylum Bacillota; class Clostridia; order Christensenellales; family CAG-138; genus UBA3857. Next base: position 12,785 of record CAMZFO010000038.1, read on the forward strand.
ATCGACGTATTTGCTTGTAAAGAGGTGGAGGAGAGCGCCGTAATCGGGGATGAAGCTTATAACGTCCCCGACCTTATAAACGCGGGAGCAATCGGTCAGATTGACTATCAGATGATCCGAGCTCGCGCCGATTATCTCAACCTCGGGATCGACGGGAGTCAAGCCGTCCACCGAAACGTCCTGACGGCCTATGGCGAGTATAGCTCGCTTCATCATGCCGCGGTCGGGATACTCAAGGTATTCTCCGAAGGCGTTGGGGCCGCTCTTGCCGATGGGCTTTGAGGGCTTTGTCTGGAGCTCGACTATCTCGGCTTCAAGCACGAAGCAATCCGTATTGAGCCCCGGAACGGGCTTTCCCACAGCGGTATCGTTGCCCAAAACGAAGGATTCCCCGAGACGCAGGTGATCGATGCCCTTGGGCACTTCGTGCGCGAGGAGTAGACCCATGGTGGAGGAGTTGCCGCCGGATATGACGGGGATCTCTTCGCCAAGCTCCTTGCGGAGATATTCCGCGATACCGACAAGCCCGCCGAGATTGACTTCATCGGGAAGAATGCCGCCGTAGCAGGTGAGATTCACGCCGACCCCGTAAAGCTCCAGAGAGGGGCTGTTATGTATGAACTCAGCGGTTTTAAGTATCTTTTCCCTTTCGGTGTTGAAGATGCCTTCGCGAAGATCGCCCATATCGATCATAAGAATGATCTTGTGCAACTTGCCGGCTTTTTCCGCCGCTTCGGCAAGGAGCTTTATCGTTTCGATCTCGCTCTGCATTGAAATATCGGCGCAGGACACGATTGTATCCGCCTCGCTCTGCATCCCTATGCGCAGCAGCAGACGCGGCTTATCGGTCTTCATACCGCGCAGGTTTTGCGTGCGGGAATCGGCAAGCATATCGGCAGAGCTGCCGTTGATAAGCTCCACGATGCGCTCATCGGCGCAGAAAACCTTCGTTACGATGGCCGCCATGATACCCGAGGAATGGCACAGCTCCGTGAGAAAATCGAGGTTTTCTTTAAGCTTGTTAAGATCGATGGAAATACGGGGGTACATTATCTCTCCTTATTCTATGCCAAGGCTCTGCTTCATCAGGCGAAGCGCCGCCTCGGGGTATTTTTTGCTCAGAACACCAAGCGAAGCCATGATATAATGATCGTCGTACAAAAGCTTGAGCACGGAGGGCTTTGGATAAAGCATCATGCCGCCTTCGTTGCAGTCGGCTATAGCGCGGAATATGCGCGCTCTTTCGGGAAGCCTCGTCAATGCGCCGCCCGTCGCGACAAGATACTTGAGCTTCGTAAGATCCTTGCCCTCGGCGATGGTCTGCCTGCCGCGCGGAGTGTAGATATAGCGCAGAGCGCCCGCGTGCCTTTCGACCGAGGTGATACCGGCGGCAAGGCAGAGCCGCTGAGTCAGCCTGAACTGCTCCTCGGATTCAGGTATGGGCTTGTATTCGGCCATAACGGCTTCTATATCCATTCCAAGCTCGCGCTCGAGCTTTTCTTTCCCGATAAGGTCTATTACGTTGCGGGCGTTGACGTATAAACCGAGATCTCCTTCGACAGTCCTCTTTGCGAAGGGCTCGGGAGTAGTCTGTATAGTCGCTATCTCGTCGGAACCCTGAGTCACGGAATGGACGTCCGTAGTCGCTCCGCCAATGTCTATCACCGCCAGATCGCCTATCTCGTTATAGAGAAGCTGGGCGGCTTCCATAACAGCTCCGGGAGTGGGGATTATATTGCCGGCGACCATATCGCGAACGTGCTCCATGCCGGCGGCTTTAATTATATGCTCCTCAAAGACCTTGTGAATTATCTTCCTTGCGGGCTCGATATTAAGAAGATCGAGCTTCGGATAAACGTTTTCGGTAATATAGAGCGGGACGCCCGATCCTTCGAATATAGCCCGTATCTGATGATGATTCTGGATATTGCCGCCATAGATCACGGGCGCTTTTAAGCCGGAAGCGACTATCTTCCTTGCGTTTTCAAGCGCGGTCTCGCGCTCGCCGTAATCGGTGCCGCCCGCAAGCAGTATGAGGTTCGGATTTATGGCTTTTACGTCGTCGATATCGTAATCGGACATGACGCCCGCCGTCGCGTGCTTAATGATAGCTCCCGCGCCGAGAGCGGCAGCACGCGCGGCTTTTACGGTCATATCGTAAACAAGACCGTGCACAGTCATCCTCAAGCCGCCCGCCGCGCTGGAGGTAGCGAATGCGATGCCGTACTCGACGCCGTCCACGCCCAGGTTCTTTGCAAGGTCGTCTACAGCGGACTTGAGGCCCACTCTGACGTCGCCCTCGAGCACGGAGGTCGGAGCTTGTCCCTGACCCAAAAAGCGCGGAGAATCGCCGTCAATGCCGTTAAAAGCATTGACGAGAGTGGTGGTCGATCCTATTTCGTAAACAAGTACATCAACGAACATTTTATCTTTTCTCGCAAACGGGAACCGCTGCCATAAAACAGCGGCTCCCGTAAGTATTCCGGGGTCAGATCACATCTTACCCTCTTTTTCCATTTCCCACCTCTTCTTTACGAGGAAGGTGGCGTTATGCACGCCGTGGCTGCCG
>CAMZFO010000039.1 GCA_947306125.1 uncultured Clostridia bacterium
CAGAGGGCTTTGCCCGCATATGAAAAACCACCGGCTTGGCCGGTGGATGATTATTGCAATGGCCGTGGCGGGGATGATATAATAAAGAAAAAAGCGAGGCAAAATATGAAAAAGATCCTCTCCCTAATACTATCCTTCATGCTTGTATTTTCAGGCGCGACTATTTGGGCCGAGCCTCTTCAGGAGTACCCGGAGACGGCAGTGCGCGGCGATGGGCTCGAGCTTGCTCCCGCCGAGCTTACGATACCCATGTTCAGCGTATATTCGGGCGAAAGGCTCCGCGTATTCGACGACGAGCAGCTTGCTCCTGGCGAATACTTTGAATGGGCGTCATCGGACACTTCGGTCGTCGCCGTCAGCTCGAACGGCTTCCTGACCGCCGTCGCTCCCGGCTCGGCGCTCGTCACCGTATACGATACGGACGGACGCACCGCGCAGTGCAGCGTTACCGTCGTAGAGGACAGCGAATTCCCCACCATGAACGAGGTAAGCTATACGGATATCGACCTCCCCTATTATTCCGAGGAGGTCGGCATCGGGCCGCTCGGCGGCGGCGAGCACATAATCGTCAAGCGCTTCTCGCGTCCGCCGTCCTGTTCGAACGACGACCCCGTGGATCCCAACGCCTACATTCCCGAGGAGGGCTGGATCTGCACCTATGCGACGGTCTTCCGCGTGCACGCTTCATACGGGCAGACGATCTCCTTCAGCACGGCTCCTTCTCAGGCTTCAGGCGCTCATGCCGGCGGCGCATATCTTACCTTGGTCGATAGATACTTCTACGTTTGGGACTTCGACAGCGGCACGGCTGCGAATCCTTACGGCGAGATCACCATGACCTCATATGAGGATTCGTATTTCTACCTGGTGATCACGCCCATATCGCACACGGCCGACAGCGGAAGCGGGCAGGTGTGCCTTTACGTCTATGACGCCACCGCGCCCCTGGCTCCGGGGGACGTTGACTGCGACAGCTTCGTCACCATGGCGGACGTCACGATGCTCGCCATGTATCTGAACGGCGAAGACCCCTATATCGCCGAGCGCGGCATGCTCGCCGCCGACGCGAATCTAGACGGCTTCATCGATATCCGCGATATCGCCGCTGTCTATTCCATCATAGCCCAAAGCTGAGCATATTCGAAAATTGCCTCCCGAGGTTTTCGGGGGGCAATTTTTTCGCTCTCGTTTTTATCTGGCGAAATTTACGAATTCATTGGTTTCGAGCATATCAATAAAAGAGCCGTCCTGAGCGAATCTGTATTCGTTGATCCTCGATACTCCGCCTATCGTGAACGAATTGGTAGCCAGCGAGAAGAACGTACCCGCAATGCTTTCAACCCCCCATACAAGCTTTCCGTCGCTGCTTACCGAAAGGTCCCCGCCCAAACCGCCTTTGACGTAATAGCATTCGCTGAGCTTGCCCTCCTCAGGCTCCAGGATCATCAGATCGGCTTCATACCTTTCCTTGACCATTTCGGTGAGCCCGGGGATATCGGTAATGCCTTTTGACCCATAATCAAAACACGTTTCAAGTATGGGCCGTATCTCATCATGGGAGCCGTAGAACACGATATCATCGGGATCCGCCTCTCCCAGATCGTTCGGGATGGAGTATACCGAGAGATATATGCGCCCTCCGTAACAGATCAGATCCTTCAGATAATAGATCCTGTCCTCCGTCGGAGGAACGCTGCAGATCTCCATTATGTTTCCGTCCTTATCCACCTTGGCGAAGCTCGTGAGCTGAGTATCGGTATAGCTCCAAAGCTGAACGAGATAACCGTCCTTATAATGAGCGGCCTTCCCTATCCCTGCGGAAACGGACTGATCGGGAGTGCTCCTGTGAATAACGCGGCCGTCCGCATCGAGCTTGGTAAAGCAGAAGGAGCTGCGTTCCAGTCTGCTGAAAACGGCAATGCTGCCGTCTTCGTTCGCAAGGAGCGTGCAAACGTATTCATTACTGTCTCCAAACGTATTCTTCCAGAGCACCTTCCCGTTTTCATCGAGCCTCACGAGCCAGTTCGTCCTGGTCAGCGAGGCGTCATAAACGGCTGCGATCAATATGACTCCGCCCGAATACTCGATCTGATCCCATACCTCCAGAGGGTCAAGGTCGGTATGCCACAGAAGCTCCGTTCCATTATATTTTTCGACGAACGAGCCGATCTCCTCATACCATCCGCCGCCTTCGTCATGGAATCTGTAGTTGAGCTCGTGCTTGAACCACGTTCCTCTTCCTTCCCCGACTTCCGCCTCCTCTCTTATTAAAAGCTGCCAGATATCCTTTGCGTTTCCGGGGAAGCTTCCGTTATTCCTTACGGTCAGTTCATAGCCGGGCAGATGATTTGCTATGATGCTGTGCGACAGTATCTCGGCTGATTTGGAATACGTAAAGCTCTCGGTCGAAATATCCCTGTACACGGCCTTTATCTCCCCCCTTGTGAGCCCCTCGGGATCGAGCTCGTATTCGTTGAAGAATTCCATGGCCGCCTTATACTCCTTCGCGTCGGCCGCATAGGCGGCAGAGCCCGCGGCAAGGGCGGCTATCAGCGCTGTCACAGCGGCGGCGAGCCACACGCGCCTGCGCGGTATACGCCCGGACGTCCGGCTTTGGGGCTCCTTCCCCGCAAGCGCCACAGTGCGCTCGCGTATGCGTTTTGCGGAGCCCCGGCATATCCTTTCCGGTTTGAATCCGGAAAGCAGCTCAGCCGTTTCCTCCTCCGTCAATGAATCGAAAATATCTTCAAGCTTATTATCCATCAATGCTTCCTCCCAATATCTCCCTGAGCTTTTTGACCGCACGGTGAGTTCTCGTATCGACGTTGGATACCGAAAGCCCCATTGCCTCCGCGATCTGCCTTGAGGACTGCCCGAGATAATACTTTCTGATGATTATATCGCTGTCGGGCTTGCCGAGGGCTTTTACCGCCCCTATCAGCGCAAGCCGGCTCTCCTTTGATTCAAAGCCGCCCTCGACGGATGCTTCGTCCCTTAGCTCGGGAGCTCCATCCGAATCGAGCGCGACCGTTTCGGGCTGCCTGTAAGCCTTTCGCAGACGGTCTAAGGCGTTTCGCTTCGCGGTCATGCAGAGCCTTGCGCGGATCTCGCATCCGCTGCAGGGCGAGCTTTCAAAGCCCCGCCAGAACTCGAAGAACGTCTCGGCGGCGCAGTCCTCGATATCCTCCTTTGTGAACGCCTGCGAGCGAAGCCTGCCCGAAATAACGGCGGCGACCAAGCCCCCGTATTTTTCGATAAGCTTGCTCATGCCCCTGTCCGGATCCTTGAGCAGAAGCTTCTGCAGAGCATCGTCCTTCAAACTGCACCTCCTTGAATCACGCGGTCACTCATATCTTCGCCGGAGAGGAAGAAATCTTACGGAGGTATTATAACATTTTTCGGCTGTAATGCAAAAGGAACGGGCGCGCCGTTCCTTTTATTATCGAGCCTTATTCCCGTTTTATTTCCATATCATCTCGATCTCGCCCGTGTCCTCCGTGCCGACGAGGCTCCCTGAGCTGTCGAAGCGGCAGAGGTTGACCGCGCAAAGTATCTCGAACTCGTGCGAGTTCAGCATCGGGAACACACCGGCGGAGCTGATATTCTGCACTCGCCAGACCATCTCGCCCTCCCCGCTGCGCTCGAGCGCACCGCCGAAGGCGCCGTCCACCGAGTAGAACACCTGCGGCTCGGAGCTTTCGGGATCGATCCTCAAAAGCACCGCCTTATAATTTCCGAGAAGCGTGCTCATAAAGGTCTCGTCGGAATAGCCCTCGTGCGTCTCGTACCATTTATCGTGCTCCTTATACCACTCTTCTATCTCCTCCGGCGAGGCGTCGGTGTGAACGCAATTCATTTCGCCGCCCATATCGTCGTCCGGATCGGGCGCCGGGTATGAATAGCAGGAAAGGAACAGGCTGCCCTCGTATTCCAGCATATCCGTTATGCGGTATTCTCTGCCGGCCTCCGAATATGCGGCGGTTTCGGAGAAGGAGCCGTCCTCTGATATGAACACCACCGCGGCGTTATCAAGCGCCGCTATGCAGCCTTCGCCGAAGGGCGCGATGAGCCTCGGAGAACCCTCGACGACGTACCCGCCGCCCGAAGCTATCGGCTCGCCGTCCGAAGAGTATTTTACAAAGCAGGTCTCCCATATCGGGTTACCCCCCGTCTCGGAGGCGTCCTTTACCAGATAGCTTCCGATGAAAGCAAGCTCGCCGTTTTTCAGCTCCGTCGCGGCGCTCACATGGGTCCAATCGGAATCGAGATACGCGTCCCTGCGCCAAAGGAGCTCGCCGTCCTCATCCGCCTTGACTATGACAGGCCTGTCGCCGCCACTCCCCTCCGAAGCTATGCGGCCCGCAGCTATAACGCCGCCGCCGACGGCAAAGGTCTTGTCAAGATCAACGCCTTCGATGCGGACGCTCCAAAGGCGTTCACCGCCGCGCTTTTTTTCGATCTCCGAAGCGACGACCTCGAGCGAGCCTCCCTCCTTAAACACGGGAAGGGCAATATAGACCTCGTTTTCTTCTGCCTGCTTTCCGCTTATCCATGCGCTGCGAAGCTCCATCCAAGCCGTCCTCATATCCTCGGGCGAAGCGAGCTCCGTGCTCAGGTCGTAACCGGGCACGCTGTTCTCAAAAAGGCTGTGGGCCAGCACCTCTCCGGTCTTATCATAGGTGAACTTTTCGGTCTTGATATCCTTATACACCGCTTTTATCTCTCCCCTTGTCAAGCCCTCCGCGGAAAGCTCGTATTCATTGAAGAACTCGACCGCGGCCTTATACTCCTTCGCCTCCGCGGCGTAGGCTATAGAGCCTGCGCCAAGCGCGGCAAGTATCGCTATGCAGGCGGCAATGCCTATCCACGCCCTGCGCGGGATGGACCTGCGGCGCGGGGCGGCCTGCGCCCCATTCCTTTCCGGTCTGCGGACGAGGGCGGCTATGCGGCGCTTCTCATCCGCGGTATTGTGCACGGCAACTCCGTCCAGCAGGGGTTCGAGCTCCTCGGGCTCGAGCCCGTCCAATATTTCAGTAAAGCTCTTATTCATTTTGGTCTCCTCCGAATCTTTCGCGAAGCTTCGCTATCGCTCTGTGAGTTCTCGTATCGACGTTGGATACGCTCAAATGCAGCTCCTTTGCTATGCTTTTCGAGGGCAGGCAGAGGAAGAATTTCATTATCAGTATCTCCCTGTCGGGCGAGCCGAGCGCCCTTACGGCGGCAAGCAGCTCCTCTCTTTGCTGTTTATCCTCAAAACCGCCCTCAAGCGAAAAGCCGTCCGCCGCCGTATCGCCGGCTTCATCGAGCGGCACGACCTTTGATTCGCGGCTCCGCTTCCTCAACGCGTCCATGGCATTGTTCCTTGCGATAACGCAAAGCCAGGTCTTGACCGAAGCCCTGCTCGGGTCATACCTTTCAAGCCCCATATAGAAATCGCTGAAGGTATCCGCCGCGCAGGCGTCGACGTCGGCGGCGCAGAAGCCCCTTCCGGAGAGCCTTCCCGCGACCACGGACCGCACGAGCCCCGAATAGGCGCGGATGAGCTCCTCCATGCCCCTTTCGGGATCGCGGGCTAAAAGCCGCATCAAACCTTCGTCCGTCATAAGCATATCCTCCATATCAGGATCGATCCGTTTCTATATGCGCTCGAAAAAGAGATTTCTTACATCCGTGCGGGATCATTATACCCAAATCAAAAAATTAGGTCAATATCGTATATTTTCTATTGACAAACGCTGTTTTTTGTGTATAATAGTTGAAGGGGAATCAGTACCTTTATTTACTGATTTTCAACTTGTTACGGGCCCGCGAACTCGCGCCGTAATAAATCGGAGGGACGCTTTGTTTTCTATCGGAGATCTTGTATGCTACCCCATGCACGGGGTGGGAACGATCGAGGGGATCGTCAGTCAGACCGTATTGGGCGTGACTGCCGATTACTATTCGCTGCGGTTCGTCAACGGCAAGATGACCGCGCTCATCCCCGTCGCGACTGCGGAAAGCGTTGGGCTTCGCAAGCTCATCGAAAAGGAGGAGTGCTCCAAGGTGCTCTCCTATATGGAGCTTCCCGGCGAGCGCGGGAGCGATAATTGGAACCAGCGCTACCGTGAGAACATGGATAAGATGCGCTCCGGGAGCATATACAGGGTCGCCGACGTGGTGAAGTGCCTCCGCCTGCGCGAGACGGAAAAGGGTCTTTCCGCCGGCGAGCGCAAGATGCTCGCGACCGCCAAGCTGATCATCGCAGGCGAGCTCGCGACCGTGCTCGGCGTCGATCAATCCTCCATTGAAGAAAAAATCTGCTGATCGAAAAGGAGTAGTCTTTGGAAAAAAAGTTTGTCCGCATACTTATAACTGTATTCGGCCTGTTCGTCGGCTTCGGTCTCGTATGGGTCGTTTTTAAAAACCGCGCCGATCTCGGGATCGCAAATCTGCTCGACTCCATCCCCTCCCTGGCCCGCACCATTATCTTCGCCTTTTTTTCTGTAGTTTTCGGCATCATTTTTTATATCTCGGCGCCTAAGATAGTCAGCGGTGTGGTAAGGATGACCAAAAGGGTCGAGCGCGAAACGCACGAGCTTTCCATGAAGCAGATTTTCGTCGGCGTTATCGGGCTTCTGCTGGGGCTCATAATCGCTGCGCTCATCAGCACTCTTATTCAGAAGATACCGTTCTCCGCTCTCCGCCTGCTGCTCAACGTGATAGTCTTCTTCGTGCTCGCGTATCTCGGCTGGCGCATACCCACGACGAGGGCGAAGGAGATCAATCTGCCCAACTGGTTCAAGAGGGGCGAGGGCGCGCAGCAGGAGGCCGGCAGGGCAAGGCCCAAGCTTCTGGATACCTCCGCGATCATAGACGGGCGGTTCTTCGACGCCTATAAAACGGGCATTATCGAGGGCAAGGTGATCGTCCCCCGCTTCATACTCGACGAGCTGAGGCATATCGCCGACAGTCCCGACGCATTGAAGCGCGCAAGGGGCAGAAGGGGCATCGACGCGATCAACGCTCTGCAGAAGGAGCATCCGGAGGTCGTGCTCGTGAGCGATACGGATTATCCGGAGCTGTCGGAGGCCGACACGAAGCTGCTCCGCATGGCGCTCGAAACGGGCGGGATAGTCGTGACCAACGACTATAACCTCAACAGGGTCGCCGCGGTGCAGTCCGTGCCCGTTTTCAACATAAACGACCTTGCAAACTCTCTGCGCCTCAACGTCGTCGCGGGCGAGCCCATAGACGTTGCTATAGTCAAGGAGGGCAAGGAGCCCGGGCAGGGCGTTGCGTATTTCGACGACGGCACTATGGTCGTCGTGGACGGCGCGGGCGGTCTCGTCGGCGAGAGCGTCGCCGCAGTGGTCACGAGCGTGCTCCAGACCTCCGCAGGAAAGATGGTTTTCGCCAAAATAGACGAAGCCTGATCAAGATTATATAATCTCAAAGGGAAAAATCGGTGTTGACTTTTCCCTTTGCGTTTGTTATAATTCGTGTGTTGCCGATTTGGAGAGATGGCCGAGTGGTTTAAGGCGCCGGTCTTGAAAACCGGTGATGTCGCAAGGCACCGGGGGTTCAAATCCCTCTCTCTCCGCCAACTGAATAATTTATGGAGAAGTACCCAAGAGGTCGAAGGGGCTCCCCTGCTAAGGGAGTAGGCTCTGCGAAGGGGCGCCAGGGTTCAAATCCCTGCTTCTCCGCCAACGAAAAGCCTTGAAAACATTGAGTTTTTGAGGCTTTTTGCTTGCCCGAAAATACAAAAAACTCCTATAGTACGCCTATTGAAAAAAATTATGCTCACTTTTCCGCATGAAAAAAGCGCCCGTTTCCGAGCGCCGACGTTCACGCTTTTTGTCCAAGTCCGTCATAATAGCTTTGGATCCTTGAGGCGGTATCCTCTTTCATTTTTTCGGTAACATGAGAATAGATGTTCAACGTCGTTGAGGCTGAGCTATGGCCGAGGAGCTGTTGAACGCTTTTGATGTCCGCCCCTGCAGCAAGCGCCACGGTTGCGGCTGAGTGCCGGAGATCGTGAAACCGGAGATCCGGGCGGCCCATCCGCGTTACCATGCGCTTGAACTGTCCGTTAAGCGTCGGGAAGCTTATCCGCCGCCCGACTTCATCAGTAAAAACGAGGTTGTCCGGATTGCTCCACATTTCGCCCGCTGCCATTCTGTTGAGATCCTGCTTCCTCTTCTCCGCTTTCAGATAATCAACGGTGAGGGGCGGCATGAGGATCACCCTTGTTCGGTTGCTCTTGGTGCTCTTCTCAACAAAGTATTGCCCTGTCTCCATGTTCCTTTGAAGCTGCTGAGATATGGTTATGCGCTTGTTCCTGAGATCCACGTTATCCCATGAGAGGCCGAGGCATTCACCCTTTCGAAGCCCGCAGAAGAGCGCAAGCGCGTACACATTCCGGAAAGGCTCGTTATCAATGGCCGCTATGAAAGCCGGGATCTCCGCGTCTGTGAGCGGTGAAACTTCATGCTGCTTGACCTTGGGAAGCTCCACGTTCAAGCTCCGGGGATTGGAGCCGATCACTCCATGCTTGAGCGCGTCGTTCAGCGCCTTGGAGATCACAGCGTCAATATTCTTGATCGTCTTCCCGCTCAGGCCCTTATCAGCCAGGGCATTATAGAAGCGCTGCAGATCTGAGTTGCGGAGCTTCTGCAGCTTGATATTGCCGATCTCCGGCCCGATATGCTTTTCTATGATCGTTTTATAGCTGTTTGCGGTGTACTGCTTCACTTTTCGCTTTTCGTACACGTCGAACCACTCATTCAGCCATTGCAGCACGGTGAGCTTGTTCACTTCCGCATAGGTGCCGCGCTCCACGGCTATGGAGATCTCTTTCATTTTCGCAAGCAGCTCCGTCTTTGTATGGGCCGTGACGGTTCGGCGCTTCTGATTGCCGTTTGCGTCCGTTCCAACGGTAACACGACCTTCCCAATACTTGTAAACGGATCCGTCCGACCGTTCCCGTGTGCGCTGAGTGACCGCACCCGCTCCGTTATCACGCTTTGCCATGGGCCGCCCCTTCCTCCGTTCTCTTGTAGCGCTGCAGCTCTGAAAGCTCTTGAACGCGCTTGACGGCTTCAAGCTGCCCGGCTTCGTTGAGCTTGGAAAAAGAATCCATGAGTTTGTAGAAATGCGGTCCATACTGATTGAGATTGGAGGCGTGAACGTCTGCCATGCCCTCCGGCGCTTGATCGTCAAAGCCAATAATAGCGTATGGGCTTATACCCATTGCCGCGGCGATCCTTGTTATTGTGCTGTATTTCGGAACTCTTGTTCCGCGCTCATATTCACAAATAAGCGTTTCAGCCGTATTCATCCGCGCCGCAAGCTCTTTTTGTGTGAGACCGAGCTTTTTACGTGCTTCTTTAATGCGTTCACCCGTTGTCATTATTTCACCTCCATTTACAATATTACCATATTCAGAATAGCAAATCAATAGAAAAAGCGAACTTTTAGCGAATTTTCTTGTTGACTTCTTAACATGCAGAAGTTATAATCTAACTATGGTTCTGAATATGCAGAAGAAAGGAGTATTTGAAAATGCGTATTGACCGAGTGAAACTTATAGCTGAAATGGCAAGGAAGGAAATAAGCATTGATGATCTTGCAGCGCGTTCCGGTGTTTCCCGGTCTTCCATAACCGCGCTCAGGGGCGGAAAGAGCTGCAGGGAAAGTACCATTGCCCGCATAGCTGAGGCCCTGAACGTCAGGCCGGAAGATCTGAAAGGAGAATCGATCTATGGAACGAACCGATGAAAGATCTCTTGCGCTGACCGTCACGGAGGCGGCGCGGCTGCTCCGGCTCTCAAGGCCGACGGTGTACAAGCTTATGAAGGAGGATCCCACGTTTCCCGTTTTCAAGATCGGGACGCGCTCCCTCATATCCCGCCGCGGCCTTGAAAGGTGGATCGACGAACAGACCTTAGGAGGCGCGGCAGTATGAACGATATCGAGATCGAGCGCATGAACGAGAACGAAAGCAAGCAGAGAGCACCCGTGAAAGCGATCCGCGCCTATTGTTTATGGTGCTGCTGTGAAAGCTCAAACGAGGTGAAGCTTTGCCCGGAGACCGATTGCCCGCTTCATAGTTACCGGTTCGGAAAGAAAAAGGGATTTGTGCATAAGCTCACACCTATTAAGGCGATCCGCGCCCGCTGCGTCGATTGCGTCGGCGGATGTACTCAAGACGCGAACCGCTGTAAATGCTCTGAATGCGCTCTACACGCCTACAGAACGGGCCATAGGCCGCGGAAGGGTATTTCCCCGTCTGGAACGTGCGAACCCGTCAACCCCATAACTACAGCGGCATTTTCGGAGAATAAAACGAATGTGGAAGGAGGCGCGGACGATGGCGAAAATTGAAATGAGATTCTTTACATGGGATTTCGTCGATTCGGATCTCTTGGCCGATAGATTCAAGGATGATCCCGCAACGGGCTTTGCCGTCTTTCAGGCTATACAGACAACAGCTAAAACCGGAAAAGTGCAGGATGTTCCGGAACATGCAAAGCCGTATTATAACGTCATTAAGGATAAAGCCATTGGAGCTTTCAAGAAAGCGCACATTAAGAAAGTACGGCAAGACGCACAAGAGAAAAGCGTTGAAGCCCGTAAAGAGAACAAGGCGAAACGGGAAACCGAAACAGTAAATAAAACCGGGGACGGGAGCGAGGATCCCGCCCCTGTATTCAAGCTTCCGAATCAAAAAGACTTTGTTAATGCAGTAATCGAATGGATGAAGATCAACGATTCGTTTATTGATAAAGAGTTTATAATCGATTTTTATAAAAAGCTCAAAAAGAACAAAGGAAAAATGAACAAGGCTGCTGTCCGCTCTATAGAGGATTGCTGCGAAGTTTTAGTTGGTTATGCTGATGAAAGATTTGGAGACACGGTTGATGATTGGGACGTTCCGAGCGAAGGAGACGTTGCGGAATACCTGTTTGGTGCTTTTGACGGTTGCCGAGATTCCGAGGGGAGAAGCCAGGCGAACACAATTGCCTATCATTTTTTGAGTGAAGCTAAAGAAACGGAAACATGGGAAACGCAACCTTCGGGCGATAAACGACTTCAAAATTGGCAAGAAAAAGCAATAGCTTATGCCGAAAAGCAGAGGGATGAACAAGGCTTTTTTCAAGAATAAAACGCACCATTTGCAAGCGGAGGAAACGATGTTTTTATCAAGTAATTATTGATAAAATCGTTCTTAATTTGCAAGCCGTTTTGCAAGCCGTTTTGCAAGGGTACAATGGAATGGAGTGGAACTGAATTGATTTCATTTGAATGGAATAGCGGAGCCTATTCCATTTGAATATGATAATCATATTCAGGATGAAAAGAGCGGGCAAGGGGCGGCTTGGCTATCGCCGCCCCTGCCGCCTTTCACCTGAAATGATAAGGGGCGGAGGACGTTCCACAGGTAGACGGTGGAGCGCTCCACGATAAAGAGCGGCGCGGCTCCGGAGATCTCCGGAAAGGATCCCAAGCGCACCACGAAAAGAGGCGCGGCACGGGCGGCAAGGCTGCAGCGCTCCCCCCCACCTCAAAATAGCGGGATCCTTTTTTATGAACCGCGTTTAAGTCCCTTTTCGAACCGCCCAGGGCTTATATAAACCCCCACCACCTGAAAACAAACGTTTTTTACTGACTTCAACCGAAAACAAGAGGATTTAAGCAAAAGAACGGAGGTTCAGGGGAATGATAACGAAAGAAGATTTGAAAGCCTATATAAGCGACAAGAGAAACGCCGAGGATCTGAAAGGCCGGATTGAAGAGGTTGAGGCCCTGCTATACGATCCGCGCCGCGCCGTGATCTCCGGTATACCAATGGCGCGTTCATCGGGAAACGGCAGCGCTCTTGAACGGGCCGTTGAAGAATATTCGGAAGCCTTGGACGCGCTGCGGCTCCACTACATAGAGCAGCGCACCATAATAACAAACAGGCTCCTGAGGATCGAGCGGGAGCTTTCCCGGCTGCCGTCGAAGTATCAGCAGATCATACGGCTGCATTACATTGACGGCCTTACATTGGATGATACGGCGGATGAATGCTTTATCAGCCGGCGGCATTTAACCAACATGCATAACAAAGCCTTGAAGCTCCTGAGCTGCACCGCGGCAGAGGCATAAGAAAAGGGCGGCACCCGCTGACAACAAGCACCACCCGAAAACAAACGGGATCGAACGCGCAAACGATAGATCCATCTATCATTATACACGAAAACGGCGATAAAGTCAAACCGTTTCGCCGGTATCATTCAGCTTGAAAACAATAGACAAAGAGCAATCAAGCGCCGCGGCGATCTGCTGCAGATCCTTTTCAGTGAAGTTATCACGTTTCATTTTGTTGTTGAGGTTCTGAGGGCTTATCCCCATACGCCGCGCAAGCTCCGCCTCCGAAATGTTCCCCCGCTTTATAAGCAGTATCCTTATATTGTCACTTAGCGCCATATTTATCCGCCTCCTTTCCTATGATAATACTATACACTAATCAGTTTATTTTGTCAACTGATTATTTGAAGTTATAAAGATATATTTTATAAAATCATCAAAAAAGTGTTGACATCGTACACGATTTAGTGTATAATAAAGACACTTCAAGAGGGTCGGGAAACGCATTCTCAAGTATGGATGGCCGACCGGCACCGAACGAACTCACGCCCCGCCCCTCCGGAGCTGACAAAAACAGAAGGAGATCAAACACAATGAGCGCAAACGAATTGACCGCAAAGGTAAGGGAACTCAAGGAACTAAAGGCCATGGCCGACGAGCTGAGCGCGGAGATCACCGCCATTGAGGACGCGATCAAGGCGACTATGACCGAGCGCGGCGTTGACGAGCTGACCGTCGACGTTTACAAGATCAGGTGGAGCGCCGTAAAGAGCACCCGCTTTGACAGTACCGGCTTCAAAAAGGCCATGCCGGAGCTGTACGACCGTTTCACCAAGACGACCGAATCCCGCCGCTTTACGATTGCGTAAGGCCGCGCCTCCCGGGGCGGTACAAGCTGCCGCCCCTGCACCATCAGAAAGGAGCTTTGAATATGGAGATCAAAAACACCCCTGCCGAGAATGACCGCGCCGCTCTGCTCGATATTGGAGCGGCTGTTATCACGGAGCTGTATTGCAGCGATATGCAAAAGCAAATGCAGATCATCAACGAAGCCATTGAAGACGCAAAACAGGCCGGGCCGGACGCGCCAAGGACCGAACTTGAAAAGATGTGTTTCCTTGTCTACTTTGCCTTTATGAAGGGAGCGCGGGCGGCGCTGCATTCCGAAATTGACAATACCGAATTGATCACGGCGCTTGAAGGGCAGGCAAGCGAAACGGTGAGAGGGCTTGACGGCTGAAAGGCGCGGCCTACATGGTGCAAGCAGTACGCCTATTAGTACGCCTATTATTCAAAAGTACGCCATTTACAGCCATTTACACCTTAACGCCAAAAAGTCAGTAAAATCAAGGCTTTTTGGTAACAAAAAGAAACTATTTTAACGGCTTTGATAGAATTCAAATCCCTGCTTCTCCGCCACAAAAAAGGGTTCAGCTTTCGCTGAACTCTTTTTTGTATCGGATAAGCGAAGCAGGGATTTGAACGGGCAGTCTGCGATCGGTCGCGATGAGCGATTTCAAGCATCCGGTGGATGCTTGAAAAGAGAGCAGAGGGCGGCAAGGTCCGCCCGTACTGCCCTGACCGAGGCGGCATTAGTGCCGCCGAGAGCAAATCCCGTCCGTGCATACAGACCAAGCTTTTGTCAAAAGGCGCGAAGGCGCCGCACTGATTGCAAGCCTGAGACGCATCTTTTGCAAAAGAAATCCCTGCTTCTCCTGAATGGATAAGCGAAGCAGGGATTTGAACGGGCGTGGTTGCGAGCGTTACCGAAGGTGTTTCAAGCATCCGGTGGATGCTTGAAAAGCGAGCAAAGGTCGGCTGAGTCCGCCCGTACTGCCCTGACCGAGGCGGCATTAGTGCCGCCGAGAGCAAATCCCGTCCGTGCATACAGACCAAGCTTTTGTCAAAAGGCGCGAAGGCGCCGCACTGAGTGCAAGCCTGAGACGTATCTTTTGCAAAAGAAATCCCTGCTTCTCCGCCCGGTTTGCCCGCCCCGGGTTTTGATCCCTGCTTCTCCGCCAGATCAGCACCTCCCTAACATTCCTATTTTGCATAAACCATTTTGTTTTTCCCTTTCCTGTGTTATAATTGGGTCAACGGCAGCCGTCCTGCCGCAATACCCTGCCGAAAAGGAGAAGGATCATGAAAAAGCTGCTCGCACTGCTGCTCAGCGTAATTATGACCGCCGCGCTGCCTGCCGCGGTCCTTGCCGAAACTCAGCCCGAGTCCAAGGATGAGCTCATACCAATACATGAAGTGTATATCAAGGGCTTCCGTCCCGCCGTCGCCGGTTCCACGCCGGAGTTTGCCCATCCCCTATTCACGGATGAAGAGGTCTTCGACGTTTACGCCCACGTCTATTCCTACTGGCACGACAACACGGCGGGTCACGATATGTTCGATGAACAGGTGCCGTTCGTAATCAGCCACCAGTACAGCGAGGGCTGTATGCTCTCCGCGGGCGAGGGCTATTATTTCGCCGACGACTGCGTCTACTACATCAACGGCCGCGCGGATTACGTCGATCTCGTAATGCCGCACCAGTATTTTGAAGGCTGCGTATACGTCCAGTCCATCGCCTTCCCCTGCTATGCGCAGTACCTTCTCGGCGATATCGACGGATCCGGCAGCATTGAAAGCGGGGACGCTCTGCTCGCCCTGCGCTGCGCATTGGGCCTCGCCGAGTTCGGCGACGAGCAGACTCTCAAAGGCGACGTCGACTTCAGCGGCAGCGTGACCACTGCGGACGCATTGATGATCCTCCGCGCCGCGCTCGGTCAGACCGAGCTCTGATAAGCGCACCCGGACGCATTGAGAACAGGGGCTCGGCCAAGGGTGCATTCACTTAAGGAGATGCAGGTTTTCGGCCGATAAGACCAACAGAAAAACAACAGATCCGGGGACGGAACGATCCCTGGATCTGTTTTCATTTTGACGGCTGAAAACCGCGAAGCGTCTCAAAAGCGGAGATTTTTGTGCCCATCGAGGCGAAAAGCGCAGAAACACTCGAAGAGTTTTTCAAAATACATCGGAGAGTCTTTCGAGCATGGCGGGCGATGAGGGGCGCAAAAAGATACCTTTTGAGGCTGTGTATCTTTAAGTGAATGCGCCCA
>CAMZFO010000040.1 GCA_947306125.1 uncultured Clostridia bacterium
TGTGGATGTTAACGATAGATCTCCAATGAATCAAAAACTTGAGTGATCTGGCTAATGGAGAAAGCTTAAAGCATGGATTGTGCCTGTCCATTTCTGTTTACCTCATCTTTCTGTACACCAATAATATTAATGGCTTGCCCCAAGCTGTCATCCATCAAGCGGGAGCAGCCCCGCTTGATGAGTGTATTCTACAACGGTGTTTCCGCTGCCCGCGACAATATACATGAGCACGGTTTTATTCATTCTAATCTTACGGGATATGTATAATCCGGGTACTCGTTTGTATAGATGCAGTTTATAAAGTCAACTGAATTTGCCGCGGGGTCAAACCTGAACAAGGCGCCGCACGCAATACCGTATTTATTCCTCGGAACACAAACTATGTACGGCTCGGCATCATAGTATGTGATATAGCCAAAAAATGAAGCTTTTTCTTTATCATCAGTAATATCATAGAGAAACTTCATCTCCGGCGAACCTTGGATCAGATCATACCAATTCAAAGTATAGCTTTGACCATCCTTATAAACGGTCAATTCGGCATTGTCATATGAATACTCCAAATTTGCCTTATTCTCCGGGTATTCGTAACTGCTTCTGTCATGCTCGGTAAAGCTTTCAGTCGTCAAATCATACTCATATACGGTCTCAGGTTCATTGACAACTATTTTCTCGTCATAATAGTACGCAAGCAGCCAAGAGTATGGGCATCTGTCCTTGTTGCTGTAGGGAACAAAATCGTCCATCCACGGCAATCTGCTGACGGTAAATTCTCGTATAAGCGTGCTGTTTTTCCCGTCCGTATGGATAGAATAAAGGTACAACGACCTATGGTTATCGGAATACGGCCCGTCGGTAGCTGCAAACCAACACTTTCCGTTCTTAACAGCGAAGATCCTTAAAGCTTCAAGATCTGATTTTTTCTCAAGTTCATATATAGAAGTATTCATCGCATTATAAGCCGCTTTTTTAAGAGATGCATAATTTGCAGTCACAAATTGGCTTGATGGAGTCAGCTCAGATGCTTTGGACATTGCATGAAGAATATCGGTACCGCAAAAAAATGGTCCCAAGAAAAAAACCGTAAATAATCCGATCAAAGCCGCGGTTATCAGCAAAACTATGATTTTTTTCATTTCTTTCCCCTTATCTTACATCAATAAATTCCTGCAGTTTCAATGATTTTGGTAAGTAGTTTTACCCACCAACGGCTATCAGCAGTCATTTCCAAATCTGTCTCTTCAGCTCAGGTAGTCCACCGTCTCTGAAAGATGCTCGAAGAGAAACTGCCTGAATTGGCGCGCCTTCATTACGCCCCCGGTATACATGAGCGCCTTCTCGCCGCTGTTTATAATGTAGCTCGCTCTGTTGGAGCGGTCGATATCCCCGTATCGCTCCGCAAAGCTTAAAGCGTCTTCTTCGGAGGCGAATACGTACCCGTAGACCTTATACTTCGTTCCCTTAAAATCGACCTCGAAGCAGTTCCGCTCCTTAATATCAAGCCCCTCGACGAGCTCCGCAATATCGCCGATCTCCTCGGTATCATAGTCCTCAAAGCAGTTAAGCTCCGAAAGCTCGCCGAATATCTTGAATTCCGGCCCCGTGCATCCCGAATAGTGCAGTATCGCGCATATCCCGATCAACAGCGCGAATACCGCCAGTATTGCCCCCGCTATAAGCAGGCCCTTCCTCCTTGTATGCATCCTTTGTATGCCCCTTTATCAATAGTGTATCGCCGCGGCGAAACGAACGGACGATTTTTATATAATTATAGCAAAAAAAACGCAGGAATTCGATAAATATGCTGTCTATATATAATATATCTTATGTTTATTTTATGAGCAGTAATCCTACAGCCACCCCCACCGCTCCCGATATGAGCGCCGCGGGGATGGCCTGCCGCGTTTTCGTCACTCCCACGGAGCCGAAATAGAGCGCCACAGTATAGAACACGGTCTCCGTTGAGCCCACGAGCACCGACGCCGCCCGGCCTATATAGCCGTCCGCGCCGTATTCCGTCAGCGTATCCCGAAGCAGCGCAAGCGACGCGCTCCCCGAAAACGGGCGCAGTACGATGAGGGGAATGAGCTCCTCGCGCACGCCGCAGAGCCTTCCAACGGGGGCGAGCATCCGTACGAGCGCCGAAAGCGCGCCCGAGCCGCGAAAGACCTCGAGCGCCGTGAGCATAGCCGCAAGATAGGGAAGCACGGATACAAGCTGAGGCAGGGCGTCCTTCGCGCCCTCCGCAAAAGCCTTGTAGATATTGACCTTTTTTATGAGCGCGTATCCTATCAAAAGCACGATCAGAAGGGGGATCGCCGCCTCACCCGCGTTCACTTTATCACCCTGCCCAGCGCGCGGCAGGAGATCACCGCCGCTGCCGCCGCCGCTATAGAGGCCAGAAACGTGGGGACCGCTATGCTGTAGGGCTCGGCGGAGCCGCAAGCCGTCCTCACGGCGATCACCGATGTGGGAAGGAGCTCCACGGCGGAGGAGTTGAGCGCTATGAACATCGCCATGGAGTCCGACGCCCTTCCGTCGCCCCGGTCGAGCTTCCGCATCGCCTCGAGCCCGAACGGTGTCGCCGCGTTCCCGAGCCCGAAGAAGTTTGCCGCCAGATTCAGCGTCACCGGAGCCGCCGCTTCCGGCGCGTCGGGCATGAGCAAGCCGAGCGGCCTTCTCATAAGCCGTGCGAGCTTTTTAACGAGCCCTGCCTCGTCCGCGATCCTCATAAGCCCCGACCAGAACAAATACGCCCCCGCGAGGGTGAGGGTCAGGCTGACAGCCCCCTCGCAGCCCTTAACCAGCGCCGCGAGCGCCCCCGCGCCGTCGCCCTTCACCGCGAACAGTATTATGCCCGCGGCCGTCATAATGCCGAATATCCATGCCATCATACGGGAATCTATGCGCGCTGTTCTTCCGATATTCAAAAAGGCGGAGCACCGCTCCGCCCTCTGCTCATCCATAATTATTCCTTCAGCTCCATCGCGCGGCGGTAGGCCTCGTTCCGGGGCACGTCCGTGAGCAGCGACGCCTGCTTTGCCGCGTCCTTCACGCTCGCGCCCTCGCGCATGAGCCTTATGAGTATCTCGTCCAAGCCCTCTCCGGAGGCTTCGGCTTCTGCCGCCTCGCCGGAGACGACTATCACGCACTCGCCCTTGGGGTCCGCCCCGGAGTATTTTTCGGCGAGCGACGAAAGCGTTCCTCTCGCCGTCTCCTCGAAAAGCTTGGTTATCTCGCGCACGACAGCCGCCCTTCTGTCCCCGAGCAGGGAACAGAGCTCATTCAGCGTCGCGCCGACGCGGTACGGGCTCTCGTAGATCACCGTCGTGGCCTTTATCCGCTTTATTTCCGCTATTAGCTCGTTCCTTTCCGCCCTTTCGCGGGGGAGGAAGCCGCAGAAGAATATCCTCTTGGTCGAAAGTCCGCTCATTATCGCCGCGGTCAGGCTCGCGGAGGCTCCGGGCAGCACCTCGAACGGCACGCCATCCTCGATGCACACGCGCACGAGCCTTTCGCCGGGGTCCGATATGCAGGGCATGCCCGCGTCGGAAACATATGCGACGGGCTTCCCGGCGCGGATCAGCTCCGCCACGCTCCTCGCCGCCGCTTCCTCGTTGTGCTCGTGACAGCTTTCGAGCCGCTTTTTTATGCCGAGCCGCTGCAGCATTGCGCCGCTGTTGCGCGTGTCCTCGCAGAATATGACCTCCGCCCGCGCAAGCACGTCAAGCACCCTCTGCGTGATGTCGCCCATATTGCCAATGGGAGTCGCGCACAGGTAAAGCTTTGCGGGGAGCGCCTCGCGCGCCGCCCCGGTATCGCTCATGTTTTCCGTTTCACTGTTCATTTTCGTCCAAATGATAGATGCTCCGCGTCTCGTCCGTATAGCTCCCGTCCTCATTGCAGACGACGAGCGTCCTTTCGACGATCATTCCCGGCGCCGCTCCCTTTTTGGCCTCGATCAAAGCAAGGTAGGGGGCCTTTTCCGCCCTTGATGCCACGAGCCGCATACGCTTGGGCTCGAGCTTTTGAGCGGTCAGCGCGCAGAGCGCCTCAGAAAGCCTCGCCGCGGGACAGCACATATAGAACCTGCCGCCGTATTTTATCAGCCTCGCCGCAGACTCGGCCACCTCGCCGAGAGTGCAGTAAAGCTCATGCGTCGCCGCGCCTTCAAAGCCCGGCTCGCCCTTTTCCGAAGTCCTCCCGTGCGCGGCGGGGTAGTAGGGTGGGTTGCAGACAGCCGCGTCGAAAGGCCCGAGCCCCGCGGCTTTGCGCATATCCGCCTCTATAACGGCTATTTCCTGCCCGTTCATCGCCGCAGAGCGCCGCGCCATATCGCATTGCTCCGGCTGTATCTCGATCGCGGTAAGCTCCGCGCCGGTGCGTGCCGAGAGCAGTATGGCTATCACGCCCGTGCCGCTGCCCAGATCCGCGACGCGCTCCTTCGCGTTCGCGCGCGCAAAGCCCGCAAGCAGCACCGAATCCGTCCCGTAGCGGAAGCCCCGCTCGTTCACGATTATCCGGAGGCCCTTATACTGCAGATCCTCTATGCGCTCTCCCTCGTTCATTCTCCTTCGCCCATTATCGCCTCATAGACGGCCTGCAGGTCCGCGTCGGAGAAATACTCGATTATTATTTTGCCGCGCGTTTCGTCGCCCTGTATGTCTACCTTGGTGCCCAGCCTTTCGCGCAGATCGTTTCTCGCCGCGGCAAGGTCGTTCGAAAGCCTCTTCGCCCTGCGGGGACGCTTATGCAGTTCTGCAAGGGTGATGGCCTTTTTGACCTGCTCCTCCGTCTCGCGGACGGACCAGCCGCCCTCCGCGCACTTTTCCGCCGTCTTCTCCAGGAGCGCCTCGTCCTCGATCGAGGCGAGCACGCGCGCGTGACCGGGCATGAGCTTGCCCGCGCGCAGGTATTCCTGCACGGTCTCCGGAAGCTGCAGCAGGCGCACGGAGTTTGCAATAGCGGGCCTGCTCTTCGAGAGGCGCTTTGCGACCTCGTCCTGCGTGAGGTCGTGCTCCTTCATAAGGAACCTTATCGCCGCCGCCTCCTCGATGGGGTTGAGGTTTTCCCTCTGTATGTTCTCGATGAGGGCGACCTCCATCACTTCGCGCCCGTCCATGTCGCGCACGATGGCGGGAACCTCGGCAAGCTCCGCTATCCTCGCGGCGCGGAAACGGCGCTCGCCGGCGATTATGACGTAGCGCTCGCCGTTCTTTTTGACTATGAGCGGCTGCACTATGCCGTGCTGACGGATGGATTCGGCCAGCTCGTTGAGCTTTTCCTCGTTGAATTGCTTGCGGGGCTGCTCCGGGTTATTGTCAATGAGGTTCACGGATATCATCCTGACCACGTCGTTTTCCTGCGGCTCATAGGAACCGAACAGGGAATCAAGGCCCTTTCCGAGCCTGCGGTTCTTCTTATCGTTTGCCATCTCTATCCAGCAGCTCCTTTGCAAGATTTACGTACGCCTTCGCGCCCGCGCTTTTGGCGTCGTAGAGCGTTATGGGCAGTCCGAAGCTCGGCGCCTCTCCCAGGCGCACCGAGCGGGGTATGACCGTCTCATACACCTTGTTCTTGAAGAATTTTTTTACCTCTCCGACCACCATGGGCGAAAGATTCGTCCTTGCGTCGTACATGGTCATAACGACCCCCTCGACCTCCAGATCCTCGTTAAGATGCTGACGGACGAGCTTAACGGTGTTCATTAGCTGCGCGAGGCCCTCAAGCGCATAGTATTCGCACTGAATGGGCACGAGCAGCGTCTTGGCGGCGGTAAGCGCATTGAGCGTCAGCAGGCCGAGGGAGGGCGGGCAGTCGATGAAAATGTATTCGTACTTTTCCTTCAGCGGCTTCAATGCCGTGCGGAGCTTGCGCTCTCGCGCCATCATCGAAACCAGCTCGACCTCCGCGCCCGCAAGCTCTATCCTCGAGGGCAGCACGTCAAGCGTTTCTATGCGCGTGTGCTGTATCGCCTTTTCCGCCTCCACGTCGTTTATGAGCACGTCGTAAATGCTGTATTCTCCGGCGTTTTTGTCCACCCCCGCGCCGCTCGTCGCGTTACCCTGCGGGTCCACGTCCACGAGGAGCACCTTCTTGCCCTCCTGCGCGGTGCAGGCCGCAAGATTGACGGCGGTGGTGGTCTTTCCGACGCCGCCCTTCTGATTCGCTATCGCAATTATTCTACACATTGCATACTCCATAGGCTTTATTCTCCGCTTTTAGTCTGCGGTCGCTCTTATTATAAATGAAATCGCGCGAGGTTGCAACAGCTTCTCCCGTTTTTGCACCAAATTAAATGTTTCACGTGAAACATTTTCGCCCGGAATGAGCGATTGTTTCACGTGAAACATTATGGGAGAATGCTTATTGGGAGACCTTTATGGTGATATCCACGCCGTTTTCGAAGTCGTGCTGTTCCACCGAAACACAGAGCCCGCTTTCCCGGAGCTGTTCGCAGGCAGAATTCACGGTATTTATGAAGAGGCGGTAATCCCTGAATATGCGGATTATCCTCGGGCGCGACCTCGCCTGAAGCCTGCTTTCCTCGGCCTCGCGAACGAGCTTGTCCGCCAGCCGCTCCGATTCCTTGACCGAGAGCGAGCCCGAAACCATCCTCTCCGCCGCCGCCCGGCGAAGCTCGTCGTCCGGGAGCTTCAAAAGCACCCTCGCGTGCCTCTCCGAAAGCCCGCCTTCCGTTACCGCGCGGCGCAGCTCCGGGGAAAGGCGCAGCAGCCTCAGCTTGTTTGCGATATAGCTCTGGCTTTTGCCGAGCTTTGCCGCAAGCTCCTCCTGCGTTATCGAGAGCCGGTTCAGAAGGCGCGCACAGCACTCCGCCTCCTCGAAGAAATGCAGATCCTCCCTCTGCAGGTTTTCGGTTATCGCCCTGAGCGCCGATCGTTCGTCCGTGCCCTCAAGCTCCACAAGACAGCGTATGGTCGGTTCGCCAAGCGATCTAACCGCCCGAAGCCTCCTTTCGCCCGAGATAAGCTCGTAGCCCTCGCCGCGCGGGCGCACGACGATGGGCTGTATCAGCCCGACCTGCGAAATGGACGCCGCAAGCTCGCTTATGCTTTCCTCCGAAAACGCTCTCCGCGGCTGGTCGGGATTCGGCGAGATCCTATCTACCGGCAGTTCGGAAAGATAGATCCCGGCGCCTTCCTCGTTCGCCTCCGCGGCGCTTTCCTTCCTTGCAAAAAACAGGGACATTTTCGCCTCCGTAAAGAACAGTTATCCTGCCGTTCTCTTTCTATACGGGCGAAAATATCCCTGCGTCACGCGCAAAACAAGCGCTTTTGCGACAATGCTTTTACTTAAAGCGGGTTCTTTTCAATGCTTCCGGCCTTGCGCGGGAACCTCTGCGGAGTCGGCGCGAGCTTTTCGGCGGCGACTATCGTCCTTGCGCCCCACGGCGCTTCGCAGTCCACGAGCCTCGCCTTGCACTTGAGCTCCGCGAGCGCCCGCCCGCAAACGGCGAGCTCGTCCCTTGCCGCCGAGCCCTTATACATCAGCGAGCTTCCGCCCACCTTCACGAAAGGCACAGTGAGCTCCAGCAGCACGTTCATGGGAGCAACCGCGCGAGAGACGGCGTGATCGAAATGCCCGCGAAGGCGATCCGACCTTGCCGCATCCTCCGCCCGGGCGTGCACGGCCTCAGCCGGTATCCCGAGCGCCTCGCAGACCTCCCTCAAAAAATTCACCCTCTTCGCAAGCGAATCAACGAGCACGAGCTTGATATCCGGACGCGCTATCGCAAGCGGTATGCCGGGGAAGCCCGCTCCCGTGCCGACGTCGACGATACGCGCATTCTCCTTTATCAGCGAAGCGCCGAGCAGGCTGTCCGCGAAATGCTTCTGCGCGGCGTCCGTCGGGCTCGTGATGCGGGTGAGGTTGACGTAACGGTTTCTCTCTACGAGCATATTGTAATATTTTATGTATTTCCTTATCTGCTCAGGCGTGAGCTCAAGCCCGCCCACGCTGGCGCGGATAACGCTTTCCAGCTCCTCCGGGGTCAGCTCACCGGGGCCGTCGGCAATAATATTCGCAGTAATTGTCTTGTCTTCCTTATTTGCCATTTCTTACTCCTGCCTGTCGGTCTCCCTGCGCAGGAAAACCGAAAGTACGGCTATATCCGCCGGGCTCACGCCCGATATGCGCGAGGCCTGCCCGAGGCTCTGCGGGCGGATCGCCGAAAGCTTCTGCCTCGCCTCCGTGCGGAGATTGGTTATGCCGAAATAGTCTATCCCCTCCGGAATGAGCTGCCCGTCGAGCCTTTTCAGCTTTTCTATCTCATCCTCCTGCCGCTTTATGTAGCCGCCGTAGAGCGCGTCGATCTCGACCTCCTCGCGCGCCTCGCCGCCTATATCGGGCAGGTCGTAAAGCTCCATCAGATCGAGGTAGGAGATGCCCTTCCGCTTGAGCAGCGTCACGAGCTCCGTCCCTCCGCGCACCTCGCTGAGGCCCCTTTCGGCAAGCAGTTTGTTCAGCGCCTCCGACGCGGGAACGGTGCGCTCAAGCGCCGATTTTCCCAGCGCGATGCTGTCTTTTTTGCGCATGAGCCTGTCATATCTCGCGCTCGAGATAAGCCCCGTGCGGTAAGCGCGCTCCGTCAGCCTCAGGTCGGCGTTGTCCTGCCGCAGCATCATGCGATACTCGGCGCGGCAGGTCATCATGCGGTAGGGCTCGTTCGTCCCCTTCAAGGTCAGATCGTCGCAGAGCACGCCGAGATACGCGTCGCTCCGCCCGATCACGAGCGGCTCCTCGCCCTTCACGTAAAGCGCGGCGTTTATGCCGGCGTAAACGCCCTGCGCGGCGGCCTCCTCGTAGCCCGAGCTGCCGTTTATCTGCCCGGCGAAGAAGAGCCCCGGCGCCCGGCGGCTCATAAGAGCTGCCGTGAGCTCGGTCGGGTCTATGCAGTCGTACTCGATAGCATACCCGTATCGCGTTATCACGCAGTTCTCCATGCCCTCCACCGTGCGTATCATCGCCTCCTGCACGTCCCGCGGGAGGCTGGTGGACATTCCCTGCACGTACATCTCGTCCGTCGTTTCGCCCTCGGGCTCAATGAAGAGCTGGTGGCGATCCTTATCGGCAAAGCGGACGATCTTATCCTCGATGGAAGGACAGTATCTCGTGCCCGTGGCGTGTATGGCGCCGGTGAACATGGGGGAGCGGTCAAGATTTTCCCTTATTATATCGTGGGTTTTTCGGTTCGTATAGGTCAGGAAGCAGGGGCGCTGTTCCCTTTCGAGCCGATCCGTCATGAACGAAAAATGCGGTATCGGCTCGTCCCCGAACTGGGGCTGCATTTTATCCAAATCGAGCGAGCTGCCCTTTACGCGCGGCGGGGTGCCGGTCTTGAAGCGGCGCAGCTCAAAGCCCAGCTCCCTGAGCGAATCCGAAAGCAGAGTGGCCGAGGCCAGCCCGGAAGGGCCCCTGTCGCGGTGGTATTCGCCGGTGTGCACGCGGCTGTTCAGATAAACGCCGGAGCAAACGACGCAGGCGCGGCAGGCGTATACGGCGCCGAGAGTGGTGACGACTCCGGAGACCCGCCCGTTTTCCGTCAGTATCCGCGCGCACTCGTCCTGACGCAGCGTGATATTGGGCTCATTCTCCAGCGCGGCCTTCATGCGCTCGTGATACCTGCGCTTGTCCATCTGCGCGCGCAGCGAGTGCACCGCGGGCCCCTTGCCCGTGTTCAGCATGCGCATCTGGATAAAGCATCCGTCGGCGGCAAGGCCCATCTCGCCGCCCAGCGCGTCGACTTCGCGCACGAGATGCCCCTTCGAAGTCCCTCCTATCGAGGGATTGCACGCCATGAGCGCTACGGAATCGAGGTCTATGCAGAGCACGAGCGCCTTTAGACCCATCCTCGCTGCGGCAAGCGCGGCTTCACAGCCCGCGTGACCGGCTCCGATGACGGCAATATCGTATTCTTCGCTGTTTGCAAACGCCTTCATATCAAATGTTTTCACTTTCCGACGCAAAAGCTGCCGAATATCTCGTCAACGAGGTCCTCCGCCGCGTCGGACCTGCCCGTTATCGAGGCAAGGCTCTCCATCGCCTCGCGCAGCTCGAAGAACGCGGCGTCCCCGAGTCCGTCCTGCTGAAGCGCAGCGGCGGCGGATATACGCTCGGCCGCGCCGCGCAGGGCGGTTATATGGCGCGTGTTGGTGACGACCGCCTCGCTGTCGGAGGGCGCGAGCCTTTTGACTATCGCACGGCGGAGCTCGTCGAGGCCCTCGCCCGTGATAGAGCTGACCGTGACCGCGGGTATGCCGCCTATACGCCCTCCGGCGTCGGGGAAAACCACCTGCTCAAGATCCGATTTTGTAATAACGGCAAGGGTTTTTCCGGCGTCGACGCTCGCCCTTATATCCTCGTCTCCGCGGCCTATCTCCCTCGAGCCCTCTATCAGCCAGAGTATGAGATCCGCCTCTCCGCTCGCCCGTTTGGAGCGCTCTATGCCGATAAGCTCCACCTCGTCGCGGGTGTCCCTAATGCCCGCCGTGTCTATGAATACCACGGGCACGCCGTCTATCGAGGCGGCCTCCTCCACGGTGTCGCGCGTGGTGCCGGGTATGGGCGTGACTATCGCGCGGTCGCGCATTATGAGCGCATTAAGAAGCGAGCTTTTGCCCACGTTGGGACTGCCTATAATAGCTATCCTCGCGCCCTCGCGCAGCACGCGGGACCTGAGCCCGCCCTCGGCGAGCGCTTCAAGCTCCCTTTCAAGCGCTGACAGCTCCTCCGAGGCGTCTCCCGCCTCTATCTCGTCCGTGTCGTCGTCCATGGCGGCGGCAAGGCGGGCGCAGACGCGCTTCAGCCTGCCGTAATAGGAGGAAACGATCGAGGAAAGCCCTCCCTCGAGCTGGCGCGCGGCCGCCCTGCGGGACCTTTCCGCGGTCGACGCGATGAGATCCATCACCGCTTCCGCCTGCGCAAGATCCATTTTGCCGTTCAGATAAGCTCTTTTGGTGAATTCTCCGGGATCCGCGGGCCGAGCGGCGCCCGTTGAAGCTATAAGCTCCGCGAGGCGCGCCGCCACGGCATAGGAGCCGTGTATGGATATTTCCGCCATATCCTCGCCGGTGTAGGAATTGGGCGCTTCAAACCAGACGGCGCTGCAAACGTCAAGCGTCTCGCCCGCTCCGTCGACGATCCTTCCGTATGAAACGCGCCTGTGCTCGATCCTCCCCGTGAAGATCCTTTCAAGCAGCGCGCGCGAGCCTGCTCCGCTTATCCTCATCAGCGCTATGGCGCCGCCGACCGGCGTGGAAAGCGCAAATACGGTATCGTCCATGCTTCCTCCGATATCGGATAAAAAAAGCTGTGAGGAGACCCCCACAGCTTGAAATTTGCCTTATTCGGCGCTCACCGCGGCCTCATCGACCCGGTTTTCGTTGTTTTCCGCAATGTTTTCCACATTGTTTTCCGCAGAGGCGGCGTTATAGGAAGCGTTTCCCTTCCTGTTTGCCCTGCGATAATTCCTGCTGCGGCTGAATCCGCTCTTGCGGCGGGGGGTCACCACAACGCGGCGGTTGGGCTCTTCGCCCTCGGAATGGGTGGTAACGTCCGGATGGTTCTGCAGCGCGGAATGGAGCACGCGCCTCTCATAGGGGTTCATCGGCTCGAGCGCCCTCGCCCTGCCGGTCGCCCTGACCTGACCCGCCACCTTGCGGGCAAGGCGCTTCAGGGTCTCCTCGCGCTTCTCGCGGTATTCCTCGGTGTTGAGGGTAACGCGTGTATAGCCGTCGGTCTTGCGGTTCTTGTTCACAACGAGGCCGGTCAAATACTGCATGGCGTCAAGGGTCTCGCCCCTGTGGCCTATCAGCATTCCCATCTCGTCGGAATCTATGCGGAGCCTCAGGCAATCCTCATCCTGCGCGGCAAGCACCTGGCCCTTGGCGCCCATGTGCTCGATAAGTCCCTGCACGAACTCCGCTGCGGGACAGCCCTGCGCGGCCTCAAGGGTGTAATTGATCACCTTGCCGGGCTCGGCGGCTTCCGGCTCGAAAGCGGGCTCCTCGGGCAGCTCATCCTCGATCTCCTCGGGCCTGAACGCGGGACGCTCCCTGCGCTGACCGCGCTCTCCGCGGCGGTCCCTGCGGGGACGGCGCTCGCTCCTTTCGCGCCTCTCGCGGATCTCCTTCTCAAAGTCGGCCTCGGCCTGCTCGGCGCTGATGCCGGGTATCTGGGAAAGATCCTCTATCTTGCCGTAGAGCTCGACTCCGGCGGGACGCTCGCTCCTGGGAGCTCTCTCGCGCTTCTCGGGCGCGGCTTCTTCCTCCCTGACGGGCTTTTCGGCCTTTACGGGCTCCTTCTCCGCGGGCTTCGCTTCCTTAGCGGGCTTTTCCTCCCTGACGGGCTTTTCGGGCCTGACCTTTGCGGGCTTCTCGGGCCTTACGGGCTTCTCGGCCTTCTCGGCCTTTTCGGGCTTTTCGGCCTTCACGGGCTTCGCGGGCTTTTCGGCCTTCACGGGCTCCTTCTCCGCGGGCTTTTCCCTGCGGCGGTCGTCCTTTTCGGGCCTGCGGCCTTCCTTTTCGCGGCGGCGGTCATCCCTGCGGTCGTTCCTTTCGCTCCTTCTCATATAGTCGGGAACGTCGAACTCCTCCATGCTCCTCTGAGTGAGCCTTACGATAGCGGGCTTGGCGCCGATGCCGAGTATGCCCTTGGTCTCGGTCTGAATTATCTCGATAGTGACCTCGTCGATGGACGTGCCCATCTGCTGCAGGCCCTTGAATATAGCCTCGTCCACAGACTTGCCCGTGGCCTGAATGCTGTTGAATTCGGGGTTTTCCATATTTATGCTGTCTCCATTTCTTTCTTTTTCTTATCGAATATGGCGTTGATTATGATGGAAGATACGAGCTGGAATGCGCCGCTGACCGTCCAATAGAACGAGAACGCGGTCGTTGCGCTCATACAGATCAGGATACTGAGCAGAGGCATGAAATACATCATGGTGTTCATCTGCTTCGCCTGCTCGCCGGTCTGACCGTCCTTCTTCTGGCGCTTCATCATCACTATGGAGGATATGAGCTGCATGCCCGCCGCGAGGAAGGGGAGTATCATAAGTCCGTTCGCGGGAGCCTTGCCGTCCTTCGATAGGGAATCCGGATACCTCTTCATAATGGCGGAATAGACGTCCGAGCCGGTCGCGGTGGACTTGACGCCCGTGGAAACGCCGTTCTCATCGGTCACGTTGACGCTGGTATCAACGCCGATCATCTTTTTTGCGGTCTCGGGCGAGATCTCCGCGGGAAGCAGGCTCATGCCCGACCTGTCGGTGGAGCAGCTCGAGCAGCTGTTGCAGCCGGCGGTGTTGCCCGCGTTGCCGTATTCGCCCTTCGCAAGCCCGGAATCGACCAGAGTCTTCCATATCTGCTCGCCGGAAACGAATTTGCCCGAACCGTCGGTATAACCCTTCTGAAGCAAGGGCATATTCGCAAGGGAAACGGAGCTCAGCATGCCGAGGCTCGTGGGCTTCGTGATGACCTCGCCGTCAAAGCGGAAGATAAGGAACGAAGCGTCCAGGAAGCAGTCGGGCTGCCATATGTTCTGCACCCAGAGGAATTTGAAGCTCTTGAAGGTGTCCATCGCCTGCTCCTCGGCGGCGGCGCGCTCGGGCGTACCCTCCTCATAGCTTTCGGCGACGGCGGTCTCATACATCAGCGTTATGGTCTCCTCATTGCCCCAGCAGCGGAATGCGTTAAGGAAGCAGAAGAAGAGGGGGAGAGTGATGAGCAGGGGAAGACAGCTCGAGAGAGTGTTGATGCCATATTTCTTCATCAGCTTGTTCTGCTCGACGCGGAACTTCTGAGGATCGTTGGCATACTTCTTCTGCAGCTCGTTGAGCTCGGGCTGCACTACGGCCATCTTTATCTGAGTTTTGCGGTTGGAAATGTCGGGAAAGATCTGGATAAGACGCAGCACCAGGGTCGCAACGAGTATCGTTAAAAGATAGCTGTTATTGAACAGAGCGTAAAGGAACTGCATCAGCGCGTAGAATGCGCGCGTGAGAAAAAATGTCATTGTGATTCCCTTTCGTTACGGAGTTTTTCTTCTTTTGCCCTGTTCGACCACCTTCCCTTTTCCGGCACGGGATCGAGCCCGCCCTTTGAAAAAGGATTGCAGCGCAGGACACGCCAAAATGCCAAGAGGAATCCCTTGGCTGCGCCGTGCTTTTCTATGGCTTGTATGGCATACTCCGAGCATGAAGGCGTGTACCTGCAGCAGGGGGCCCTGTCAGGTCGCATCTGCCTGTAGCAGCGGATCAGATATATGAGAAAGCGTTTGATTGCGTTTCCGATCATTTATTGCGGCATTCAGCCAAGCAAGCCCGATTTGTGAAGCAAATAGCGCACAGTGGACTCAAGCTCTTTAAAGCTCGCATCCGCTATCGGTGTACGCGCGATAAATATGAGGCGGCAGCCGGGAGCTATCTCCGGCAAGAGAGGAGTTATGGCCTCCCTTAGTCTGCGTTTCACACGATTGCGGACGACTGCGTTGCCAATCTTTTTTCCCACTGCAAAGCCGATCTTCTTTTCATCTCGGCTGCCGGACGTATAGATCAATACCAGCGTGCGGCTCCCGCAGGACTTTCCCTTGCGGTACACACGGCGGAACTCCTTGTTCCGTTTAAGAGAATAGCAACGCTTCATCAAAAGAAAGTACGCGGCTTTTTTCTTTTCATACGGGGAATTTCGCCGCATTTTCAAGCTTCCCCGCTTCCTTTTGTAAAGGATCCCTTTCGTTAAGGCTTATTTGAAGGCGGCGCCTTACTCCGCCCGGCACACGAATAAAAAGTGCCGCATTTTCCCCGAAAAAGTATTCAAACCACGGCAGATCATAAGATCAGGACCGTGGTTTGACTTTCTCATTCAATTAGGCAGATATCTTCTTCCTGCCCTTTGCACGCCTTCTGGCTAATACGTTCCTGCCGTTCTTGGTGGCCATGCGCTGACGGAAACCGTGAACCTTCTTCCTCTGCCTTACCTTAGGCTGGTATGTCATCTTCATAGAATTGTACCTCTTTCTTTATGAATCTAGTTCCGGTCCGATCAGTTGCCGAACCTGGTGCCGTTGAAGCGGACGCCGGGGCCCATGGTGCTGGA
>CAMZFO010000041.1 GCA_947306125.1 uncultured Clostridia bacterium
CCTCTGATGCTCGGCGCAAACGCCGCTCATACGACGGGGCATGATCTTGCCGCGCTCGGTGATGAACTTCCTCAGACGGGCGGTATCCTTATAATCGATATGCTCAACGTGATCCACGCAGAACTGGCAGACTTTGCGCCTGGACTTCTTGGGACGGGGCTTCATCTTACGGTCTTCCATGACAAGTTTCTCCTTTCAAATGATCAGAATGGCAAATCGGAATCGGTTATCTCGGTGAAACCGCCGGCGACGTCGCCGAAAGCGGTCCCGTTGAGATTATCGGAGGGGCCGGCGTTTTCCATGTTCCAGCCCTGACCCTGGCTCTGCTGACGCCTTTCGCCGTAAGCGGGAGCTCCCTGCTGATTCTGCTGGGGATAGCCGCCCTGGCCGGAGCCGGCGGATTCGCGCGGGCTCAGGAACTCTACCTCGTCGGCAGTCACTTCGAGAGAGGCGCGGAGAGTGCCGTCCTTGCCCTCGAAAGCCCTTGCGGATACCTCGCCGATGACGCAGACCTTCTTGCCCTTGGCAAGATAGCGGCTGCAGTTCTCGCCGAGCTGCCTCCATGCGGCAACGCGGAAGAAATCGGTCTGGCGGTCGTCCTTATTGGACGTATAGCGGCGGTTCACGGCGACGGTGAAGGTGCAGACGGAGACGCCCGAAGGGATCGTGCGGAGCTCGGGGTCTGCGGTCAGATTTCCGATTATAGTTAGTTTATTCATTACGTTTCCTTTCTAACAGGAAAATCATGCTTCCCTGCGCTCGACGACGTAACGCATGATGCGCTCGTCGTTCTTCAGGTTACGCTGGAGCTCGGCGGGGACGCGGCCTTCGGCGTCGAAGAGCACCAGTACGTAGTAACCCTCGGTCTGATAGTTGATGGGGTACGCAAGACGGCGCTTGCCCCACTCGTCTATCTTCTCGATCTCACCGCCGTTATCGGTGATGACCTTCGCGAACTTCTCGATCACGGACTTGATCTCCTCCTCGGTCAGCTCAGCGTTGATGACGTACAGATTCTCATACTTATTCACACTTTTCACCTCCTTGTGGTCTATTGACTCCCCCTTGCGGAAGGAGTAAGTATGGTGTTGACGAAATATTATAGCACGCTCCAAGCGTCAGTGCAACAGCAAAAAAGCCGAAAAACAAGTATATTTTTGCAAATGCCTTCGCGGCTCCCCCCGGCCGCGGGCGATCCTGCAGCTTATCTGCCGCGCTCCTTGCTTCTGTACTTTTCGCCCCAAAAGGTGTATCATAAGAAAAAACGAACCTTCGAGGTGCATATGAAAACAGTCGAGATCATCCCCGAAACGGCCTTCCGCACGACCTCCTGGTCCGGCGGCACGACCACCGAGCTCTTTATCTGGCCTGAGGGCAGCTCTTATCCCGAGCGCCGCTTTTCGGCCCGCATCAGCACGGCGCTCGTGGAGCTTGAGGAATCCTCATTCACTCCCCTTCCCGGCGTGAAGCGCTTCTTAACGCCTCTCTGCGCGGGCTTTTCGCTGACCGTGAACGGCGAAAGCGTTAAGCTCCCGCACGGGCAGGTGCTTGAATTCTCCGGCGGCGACGATGTGACCTGCCGCGGCAGCGGGCGCGATCTTAATCTGATGCTCAAGGGCTGCGGGGGAGAGATGCGGATAGTTCGCGGCGCGTTTAAGGCCGACGCTCCCATGGCGTTCCTCTATTCGGAGCGCGGCGCAAGGCTCCGTCCCGCCCGCTGGAAGCCCGGCGCCTGCCGCGTTATCCCCGCCGGCGCCTTCGTCAGGCTCGCCCCGGGGGAGTACGGGATATCGGAGAGCGCGGTGCTGTTCGTCATTCGTCCGCGGTAAAAACGATATTTGCGCTCTTTATGTTGACATAACGCTTTGAAAAGTATATAATAAAGGATAAGTAAGAGCGTAAAGCAAGGAGGCAGTCACCATGAGCAAACGCATAATCACCGTCAGCCGTCAGTTCGGCAGCGGCGGCAGGACCATTGCAAAGGCAGTCGCAGAGCGGCTCGGGGTAGCCTATTACGATAAGGAGCTGATCCAGAAGGTCGCGGAGAAGACGGGATTTTCCTCCGAGTATATCGAGGAAAACGGCGAGTACGCGCCCAGCAGGAGCATATTTGCGCTGGCTTCGAGCTATATCGGCGCGCCGCGCGTAATGGGCGGCATGAGCGCCTATGATTACCTCTGGGTAGTCCAGCGCAACACGATCATCGAGATCGCCGATACCGAGCCCTGCGTGATCGTCGGCAGATGCGCGGATTACATACTGCGCGACAGGGACGACGTGCTCAACGTGTTCGTGCACGCTCCCACCGAGGCGAGGGCGGAGCGCATAGTCCGGCTTTACGGCGAGAATGAGAAGAAGCCTGAGGACCGCCTTAAGGACAAGGACTCCAAGCGCGCTATCAACTACAAGCATTTCACCGGGCGCACCTGGGGCGATGCGAACAATTACGACGTCTGCATCAACAGCGACAAGCTCGGAATAGATAAGTGCGTGGATCTCATCGTGAGCATTGCCGAATAATCATTTGGAGGAAGAGAAGATATGCTTTGCCCGAACTGCGGGAAAACGGCGGATGACGACGCCGTTTTCTGTCCCCAATGCGGCGAGAGCTTGAAAAGCAAAAAAACGATCAGAAGGAGCAGGGGCAGCGCTCTGTTTGCGGGCATTTTGACTGCGGTTTGCCTGCTGCTTCTGCTTTTTTCCGCCGGAATGCTGTTGAAGGACCGCTTCCTGCGTCCGAGCTCTCACCATGCGAAGCACGCCGATCACTCGCAGCCCGCCCGCATAAGCTTCAGGAGCGGGGACGTCGAGCTCCCCGTCGGCGGCAGCTTTGAATTGAGGCCCATTGTCAGCCCCTCCGGCGCGAACTGCGACGGCATGGAGTGGTCGAGTTCCGATCCGGGCGTTGCCGAAGTGGATCAGGAGGGCAGGGTCAGCGCCGTCGCCCCCGGCAGGGCGACCGTCAGCGCCGGCGTCGGCGAGGTCGTCGGGCAGGCGGAGGTGTTCGTTTACGAGTATGAGATAGAGCTGCTTGCGAACAAGGTACTGCGCGAGGGCTCCTTCGACGAGGATTACGGCTGGTATTATTATCCGCTCAGCTACGAGGAGACGGAGGAGAACGGCTATACCGTCTGCCGCTACACGGAGCTTATCTGCTCCGGGAACGGCGACGAGCTGGCCTACTGCTGCGACGTTTACGATAAGGACGTCACGATGTTCTACGAGACCTTCCTGAATTTCAAATTCGGCGACAGGCAGAACGCGGAGTTCTATTTCACCTGCTCCTGCGGCGGGGACGAGCAGGGCAGGCCGATATTGCTGAATCTTTCCGATCAGCCCGCGTTCGAGGCGGAGGCCGAGGGCAGGCTCAGCATTCCGTCCTACGTCTGCGGCTCGCGTCTCACGTTCACAGATTATAACGGCGACGCCTCGTTCCGCTCGACCGCGGAGGAGATCGCCGCCTCAATGGTGGGTTACAGTATGGAGATATTGTCGGTCCGCTGGAGCTCGCTCAAAATGCCCTGCTCGCTGAAGGAAATGATAGGGTTCGAGAAGCTTTAATCCATTATCGCTTTCCACTCCGCGGCCAGAGCTTCAAGGCTTTTCGCCGCGTTCGCCGGGCTTGTGGAGGGAAGCGGCGCCGCGTGTATCCCCGTCAGGGGGTACACGTATTTTTCATAGCAGGCATGGGAGGTCTTCCCGTTGCAGAATATTTTTTTGACCGGAGCTTTTTCAAGGAGCTCCGGTATTTTGTTGGGCACGGCTCCGCGTATGGAGGCGTCCGAGGAGCCCGCGATGGTGCAGGAAGCGATGGAGTCCCAGAGAGCTATCCCGTGGCGCAGAAGGAATTCGCGCCTGCCGTCGACGTCCTCCGGGACCTCCTCGTTATAGAGCAGCGAGAGCACGTGCCAGAAGCGGTTGCGCGGGTGCCCGTAATAGAACATCGCCCTGCGTGAGGCGACGGAGGGGAATGAGCCGAGTATAAGCACCCGTGAGTTTTCGTCGAACACGGGCGGGAAGGGATGCACCTGCTTTTCGGGCTTCATAATGATACCTCGCGTTTATAAAATCGCCGGCGGAGCAGACCCGCCGGCGATGGTTTTATGCGTTTTGCTTAGCTGTTGGCGATGATGTTGTAGATGGCGGTGACGTCGCGGATGTCGACGCTGCCGTCAAGATTCGCGTTCGCGTTGATCATGCCCTGCTCGGAAATGGTGGGGTTCTCGCCGTTCAGGTACATGGCAAGCAGCGAAACGTCCGCCATGGTGACCACGCCGTTGCAGTCGACGTCGCCGAGGAGCGGGCCCGCCGCGTTCTTGGTGTAGGTGACGGTGCGGGTGACGTCGCCGGCGCCCATGACGCCGCTGACAACGAGCGTACCGGCGGTATAGCCCTCGACCTCGGGGCTCGTGACGGAATAGGAAGCGCCGTAGTTATAAACGCCGGTATAGGCGGGAGCTATCGCCCTGCCGTTCTCGTCAAGATAATTGATGGTCAGAGTATAGCTGTTGATGCTGTACTGCGCGGTGACAGTGAGATCCGCGGTCACGTTGGAGAAATCCTTGTCCCATCCGGTGAAGGTGTAGCCCGTCCTGCCGGGAACGGCGGGAGCGGAGGCGGATGCGCCGTGCTGTACCTCCTCGGTCTTGAGAACGGTCCCGTTCCAGTCGACGAAGGTGACGGTGTGGGTGGTCGCGGTGCTGAACAGCCATACGTTGATGGGGGTAAGGGTGTTCAGAGAGGTCTCGCTGCCGGTGCCGAGCTGACCCTTGTTGTTCCAGCCGGTGACGTAGAGCTGACCGGTGGGAGCGACCGCGGCGCTGGTGTAAGTGCCGCAGCTTACCGCAAGGTAAGTGCCCGCGGTCTGGCGGAAGGTGGAGTTGGCCTCAAAATAGCCGCCGTTCGTGCCGCTGCCGAAGGCGCCCCTGTAGTTGCTGCCGCAGAACCAGAGCGTGCCGTCGGTCTTGATGACGCCGGTGTGATAAGCGCCGGCG
This sequence comes from uncultured Clostridia bacterium, assembly GCA_947306125.1. Taxonomy (GTDB): domain Bacteria; phylum Bacillota; class Clostridia; order Christensenellales; family CAG-138; genus UBA3857. The sequence goes on from CAMZFO010000041.1 coordinate 4,995, forward strand.
GAGACCTGCGCCACGTTGGTCAGGACCTGCGCGGGAGAGGTCTTATTGGTGGTATTGCCGTTGCCGAGCTGGCCCAGGGAGTTGTCGCCCCAGGTCCAGAGGGTCTTGTCGTTCTTGATGGCGGCGGCGTGGTCGCCCATAATACTGACGGTATAGACGTTGGTCAGGACCTGCACGGGCTGCTTGCGGTCGGTGGTGGAGCCGTTGCCGACCTGGCCGGAGCTGTTGAAGCCCCACATATAGAGCGTGCCGTCCGTCTTGACTGCGGCGGAGAGGCAGTCGCCCGCGTCACAGTATTCGACGCCGGTCATTATCTGCTTGGGAGTGTAGGTCGAATTGGTGGTGTTGTCGCCGATCTGACCGTGCGCGTTCTCGCCGTAAGCCCAGAGGGTGTTGTCGTTCTTGACGAATACGAAGTGGTTCATGCCCATCGCAACGTGCTTGACGTTGGTCGCGATCTGACGGGGAGTTGTGGCAACGTACCCGCCGGAGGGCATGGAGCTGTCGCCGCCGATGCCGAACCAGAATTCACCGAGCACGTAGAGCACGTCGTTATCGTCGATGAAAAGGGTGGTCTTGCTGTTGGCCTTCACTTCCTTCACGCCGCTGCCCCAGTTATAGGGAACGGTGGTGTTGGAGGAGGCGGTCACGCCGTTGCCGATGGGGCCGTCGTAGTTGTAGCCCCAGGCATAACCCTGACCTACGGGCTGTATGGCGACGGAATGGGTGTCGCCCATCTGGAAATTCGCCCACTCGTGGGAGAGCCCGACGGTCACGTTATCCGCCGCGAGCACGGCGAGAGGAGCGAGCATGAGCATCAGTGAGAGAATAAGGGAAACGAACCTTTTCATGAAAGGACCTCCTTAAAAAATATCCGGTAGAATTATAGCACTCTTTTCACTTTTTCACAAGGGCTCCCAAATAAAAAAATCGGGGCGATTTGATGGCACAAACCGCCCCGGCCGACAGTATTGGGCGTTTACTGCAATGCTCCGGTGATAGTGAGCGTCACTCTCCCGGGCTCGACGCCCACCGAGCCGTCGGGATTCAGGATGAATTCCGCGGCGGGCACGGTCAGAGCGCCGGGCACGGTCTTGAATTCGCCCGTTCCCTCTTCGTAGGTGTAGTCCGTGCCGGCGGAAAGCGCCGTTCCGTCAAGGCTCGCCTCAAGCCCCGTGAGGGCGGGGGAGAACAGGTCGCTGAAAATGAGCTCGTCGTCCTCGCCCGCCTCGGCGCAGCCCGTGTTTTCTATAACGAAGGTGTAGCAGACCTCGCCGTTTTCAGTGACGGAGGCGGGACTTATCGCCTTGCTGATGCTCAAAGCGGGCGCTTCCGAGGCGCGCACGGCGGCGGAAGCCGAAGCGCTCCCGGCTGTGACGGTGTTGGTGATGCTGCTGCCCGCGGCAAGGGGAGCGAAGCGGTTTACGAGCGCGCTGTAAGCGAGCACGGCGCTGCCGCCCGCGGGAATGGATATGCCGGTGAAGGTCAGGGGCGACTCCTCCTGCGGCACGGGCTCCTCCTGACGGACGCCGTTGATAAAGAGCTCGGCGGAGCCGGAAACGTAGGTCAGGGGAGTGAGCTTGCCCGCCTCCGCTTCAAACGCGCCAAGATCGTCGGTCAGCGTGAGCGGATCGAGGGCCGTTTCCCCCTGATTGATAATGCTGATGATATAGGTCAAGCTTTCACCGGCGGAGTAGCTGTCCGAAACGGCGGTCTTGGAGATGGAGACGGCTCCCAGTATCTCGCCCGTCACCGTGTTCGAAACAGCGGTCAGACCGTTGTATGAAAGCATTGCTTGATTGGTGAATGCAGCCATGATAGCCTCCTTGCGTTTTATTTGGGGACGATCCCTTATTCATAATATGAAGGAGACCGGCGGCTTGGCATTATATATGATTTTTCGAGCCCTTGGGGTTTGATTTGAAGACTCCCGTGTGATATAATTATTCGGCAGTTGCCGGTGTGATGGAATTGGCAGACGTGACGGACTCAAAATCCGTTGGTAGCAATACCGTGTGGGTTCGAGTCCCACCACCGGCACCAAGCCTTACGGGACATCCGTCCCGTAAGGCTTGGTCTTTTGTAAGGGACTCGAAGCTCTATGCCGTCCGTCCTGTGGACGGAACAGACGGCATAGAGCCGGGTTTTGTCAAAAGGCGCGGAGGCGCAGTGCGGAGCACAAGCCGAAGACGCATCTTTTGCAAAACGAGTCCCACCCCGGCACGCAGAATGCCCTCGGCCCCATAAGGCTTGGTCCATTTTTATGGGACTCGAAGGGCGAACAAAAGGGCAACGGTGTTGCGCTTTTGCCGCCCCGGGTTTTTCGTCGCAGGGCGAAAAGACGGCGGTCGAGCCGTCTTTGAGACCCGATGCGCGAAAAACGAGTCCCACCACGCCGCAAGTCTGCCTTGCTGATCGAGTTTTAAACAAGCTTAAAACTCGCGGCACAAGCCGAAGACGCATCTTTTGCAAAACGAGTCCCACCCCGGCACGCAGAATGCCCTCGGCCCCATAAGGCTTGGTCCATTTTTATGGGACTCGAAGCTCTATGCCGTCCGTCCTGTGGACGGAACAGACGGCATAGAGCCGGGTTTTGTCAAAGGGTTCAACGCCGGTCGCGATATGCGATCCCGACCATCCTGTGAATGGTCGGGAAGGCGGAGAACGGGCAGCCGTCTGTTCCGCAGGAACAGCAGTCCGCCCCGGTCACGCGAGAAACCCGTTTTTTTCAATACCCCCGCTCCGCAGGCCGCAAGATCCCGTTTCCCATAATTTCACTTGATCCCGAGGAGGTTCCCATGAGCAGCGAAAGCACCGTACGCGTACAGGACGATCTTTATAAGCACGTCAACGGCGAATGGCTGAAGACCGCCGTCATCCCCGACGATAAGCCCACCACCGGCGGCTTTTCCTCGCTGCGTGATGAGGTCGAAGAGCTTCTGATGTCCGATTTCGATAAATTCGCAAAGGGCGAGGAGGAGCCCGGGCTCCCCATAATGGAGGACGCCGTACGCCTCTACCGCAAGGCGCTCGATACAAGCGCCCGCGCGGAGTCCGCGATGAAGCCGATCTACCCCCTGCTCGAGAAGATAAGGGGCCTGAAGTCTATAGCGGACTTTAATGAAAAGGCGTTCGGGCTGTTTAAGGAAAGCGCCGTGATGCCCCTGCAGATGGGGGTCATGGAGGATTGGAAGGACACCTCGCGGCACTGCTTCGCGCTGATGGATCCGGTCCTCTTCCTGCCCGACACCTCATATTATGAAAAGCCCGTAATGAAGCTCTATATGAAGACGCTCTTCGGGAAGATGATGTCGAAGCTTTTGGAATTCACCCCGCTCACCAAAAAGGAGCGGAGGCAGTATTTGAAGGACGCATTCGCATTCGACGACCTGATCCGCAGGAAGGCCCTGAGCAGCCGCGAGATGGCGGATTACTACAAGCTCTATAATCCCATGGACGCCGCAAAGGTGTACGAGTGCCTCGCGCCCTTCGACCTTGCCGCGATACTCAAAAAGCTCTACGGCGAGGGCGCTCCCGAAACCATCGTCGCCGCCAACCCGCGCTTTATAGAGGGCTTTAAGGAGATATTCAACGAGAAGACGTTCCCGCTCTACGTGCACTGGTGCTATATATTCACCGTAAAGCATCACGCGCCCGCGCTTTCGGTAGAGATATCCGAGCTTTCAAAGCAGTATGAGAACAAGCTCACGGGAGTCAAAAAGAACCCGTCCGTGGAAAAGCAGGCGTACAGGCTCGCCTCCGAGCTTTTCGATCAGCCCATAGGCGTTTACTACGGCCGCAGGTATTTCGGCGAGGCGGCGAAGGCCGACGTGACCGAAATGGTCGAAAGGATAATCGCGACGTATGAAAAGAGGGTCGCCGGGAACGAATTCCTCGCCGAAGAGACGAAGCGGAAGGCGATTAAGAAGCTCTCCGCGATCAGGATAAAGATGGGCTATCCCGATGATTACGACGAGTTTTACGACAGGCTCAAGGTGAGCGAGGAGGAGTCCTTCTTCGAAGCCGCGGAAAGGCTTTTCGCCCTGACCCGCGACAGGGAGCTCGAAAAGCTCAATAAGCCCACCGACCGCGGCATGTGGCTGATGCCCGCCCACATGGTCAACGCCTGCTACGATCCCTTCCGCAACGATATCACCTTCCCCGCGGCGATACTGCAAAAACCCTTCTATTCGCTGAAGCAGAAGCCGGAGGAAAACCTCGGCGGCATAGGCGCGGTGATCGGGCACGAGATATCCCACGCCTTCGACAACAACGGCTCGCATTTCGATGAGAACGGCAATCTTTCCGACTGGTGGAAGGAAGAGGATTTCAAGACGTTTGAGGAAAAGACGAAGGCCATGACGGAGCAGTTCGACGGCATTCCCTTCCACGGCGGCAAGGTGAACGGCGGGCTCGTAGTATCCGAAAACATCGCCGATAACGGCGGCATGGCGGTCACGCTCGATATGATGCACGACCTCCCCGGCGCCGATTTCAAGGCCTACTTCCTGAACTGGGGCAGGATATGGTGCATGAAGGCGAAGGAGAGCTATATGAAGCTCCTCCTCACGCTGGACGTGCATTCGCCCTGCGAGCTTCGCGCCAATATGATGCCCCGCAATTTCAAGGAGTGGTACGAGGCGTTCGGCGTGAAGGATACGGACGGGATGTATCTGCCCGAGGACAAGCGTATAATAATCTGGTAATACATAAATAAAACGGAACCGGGAAAGGCGGACCCAATGAAGATAGGATTCGACAACGAGAAGTACATTCGCATGCAGTCCCAGAAGATCCTCGAGCGCATAGCGCAGTTCGGGGACAAGCTCTATCTTGAATTCGGCGGCAAGCTGTTCGACGATTATCACGCCTCGCGCGTGGTCCCCGGCTTCCTGCCCGACACCAAGATCAATATGCTCTCCGAGCTCAAGGACAGCGCGGAGATAATACTCGCCATCCATTCGGGCGATATCGAAAGGAACAAGATAAGGAGCGATATCGACATCGCCTACGACCGCGAGGTCCTGCGCCTCATTGACGCCTTCCGCGAGAGGGGCCTGCTCGTTTCCGGCGTGGTCATAACGAGATACCGCGAGGGTCAGCCCGCCGTCGATTCGTTCGCGCAGAGGCTCGAGCGCCTCGGCGTAAGGGTCTATCGCCATTACCCCATAGAGGGCTATCCCAAGAACCCCAAGTTCATAGTCAGCGAGCAGGGCTTCGGCAGGAACGACTATATCGAGACCACCCGGCCCCTCGTCGTCGTAACGGCTCCCGGCCCCGGCTCGGGCAAGCTCGCCGTCTGCCTCTCCCAGGTATATCAGGAGTACAGGCGCGGCGTGCGCGCAGGCTACGCCAAGTTCGAGACCTTCCCCGTCTGGAACCTGCCCCTTTCCCATCCCGTCAATCTCGCTTACGAAGCCGCGACCATCGATCTGGACGATATGAACATGATCGACCCCTTCCATCTGGAGGCCTACGGAGTATCCACGGTCAATTATAACCGCGACGTCGAATCCTTCCCGGTGCTCAACACCATGTTCACCCATATCTACGGCGAATCACCCTATAAATCCCCGACCGATATGGGCGTCAACATGATCGGCTTCTGCATAACCGACGACGACGCCGTCAGCGCCGCCGCAAGGCAGGAGATAATCCGCCGCTATTATCACGCCGCCTGCGCCTTCAAGCGCGGCAGGATAGACAAGGAGCAGGTGTATAAGGCGGAGTTCATAATGAGCCGCGCCGGTCTCAGCACGGACGACCGCCCGGTCGTGGCGGCGGCCCTGAAGCGCGCGGAGGAAACGGGCGCTCCCGCAATGGCAATTGAGCTTCCCGACGGCACGATGATAACCGGCAAGACGGGCGAATTAGTCGGCCCCGCCGCAGGCGCAATAGTGAACGCCCTCAAGGCGCTCGCCGGCATCAATAAGAATATCGACCTTATCGCGCCGGCGGTGCTCCAGCCCATTTGCGATCTTAAAATACAGCATTTCGGCAGCGAAAATCCGCTGCTCCACTCGGACGAGCTCCTTTACGCTCTCTCCATCTGCGCCGCGACCAATCCCACCGCCGCGCTCGCAATGGAGCAGCTTCCCAAGCTCCGCGGGTGCGAGGCGCATTCCTCGGTGATGCTGACCCGGGCGGATCAGTCCGTCTACCGCAAGCTGGGCCTCAACTGCACCAACGAGCCGAACCGCAGCGGCAACAGGCTTTATCAGTAGATCATAAGAAGGGGGAAAGAAAATGAACAGGATAGAACGCATTACCAAAATGGAAGAATGCCTCGAAGTCTCCGCCGAGGCCGTGAAAAAGCTTTCGGAGGCGCTCGAAGCTTACGAGACCGCTCTGCGCGAAAAGAACAGGCTGTTCGATTATTACGGCAGCGTTCAGTGGATGCGCGATTACGAGGCGGACGAGGCGGGAAAGCTCCCGAAGGACCTGAAGCGCGGCGTGCTCTCGGAGGATACCGTTTACGACCTTATACTCGAAGACCGCGATCTGACCGTCAGAATGGCGAAGCTCGTCACGGAGCATATAGAGCATAACGCCTATTAACGGCGTTCCAAGCAGTTAAAGCCGCCTTGATGGGCGGCTTTTTCAGCGGCATATCCGCCTTAATAAGCGGGTGCGTTTTGTACCTTGCTTTTTTCCGAAGAGTGCGATATAAATAATTGAAACAATGAACATACGGAGGTACCCCGTTATGGACATAGGCAAAAGGATCGCGGACGCCCGCATTTTGGCCGGCGTCACGCAGCAGGAGCTGGCGGAAATGCTCTTCGTTTCGCGCGAGCTCGTCTCCAAGTGGGAGTCCGGTCTGCGCCGCCCGGATCTCGGCGCCGTCGAAAGGATAGCCGGGGCGCTTTCCGTGCCGGTGGAGACCATCATCACCCGCGAGGAATGCGTATTTACCGAGCTGCAGCGGCTTTTGCCGCATGGCGAGCCCGTCCCGCGCGAGCGGCTTTCAGCGCTCATAAGCCGCTTCCTGCGCGAGCGGCCTGAAAAGGAGGCGGACGTATTCATCCGCAAATACTATCTGCTCAACTCTACCTCGGAGATAGCCGCATTTTACGGCATCGGCGAAAACCACGTACGCAGCCTTCTGTCGAAGAGCACCAGAAGGCTCGGGAAATTCTTAAAGGAGGAATTGGCAAAATGACAGGCACCGAAATGTTCGACGCGATCGCGTATATCGATGAAGACCTCATAGACCGCTGTCTGGCTGTCAAGGCCGTCAAGGCGGCCGATAAGGCCGTGACGGCTGATAAAGGCGCTGCCGTTCGCCGCAGGAGATGGGCGCCCTACGCGGCGCTTGCCGCCGTGCTGGTGCTTGCCATAGCGCTTGCCGCCGCTCTCCGCCTTGGCCGCAGGAGCCCCGTGCCGGACGAGATACCCGGCACTCATACCGAAACAGAAGCGCCCACTCCGAGCCCGACGTTCGTGCTCGAGACCCCCTCGCCGGAGAATGCGAAGTTCATCGGCGCGTGGGCGGGAACGGATATGTCGCTTTGCCTCAAGGAGAACGGAAGCTATGATATCTACACCAAGGGCGAAGACGGGAAATACGTTTACGCCTCAAGCGGATACTATTATATCGGGGGAGAAACGCTCGCCCTCTATGATCCCGACAGGAACGAATACAAGGAGAGCGCCGTCGCCTTCGGCGAGGATGAGGATCATCTGATATTGACCGATGCAGACGGCACGACGCGCTATGAGCGGGTCGATCTCAACGCGCTCTGGGAGCCCGATCAGCCCGAGGGGTACGTCAAAAGCCCGGAGCTTGCGGTAATGGCGCTGGATTCGCTGGAATACGGCAGGGATTATATCTCCCTATATGATAAGTTCGGCAAGGATATTTCGTGTGATGACGTTCAAATAGAGGACGGCACCGGCCTTGGCATGATCGTCGCGGACGGAAAAACGTATTATCTCGGGCTGGATTTCCTTGCGAAGGCCATGGTGAATAACACTCTGACGCTTTCCGCCCAAACGGGCGAATACGGATCCGCGCGGGATGCTTTCGTTTTCTGGTGGAAGTTGTACGTGAACCGCTTCAACTATCTGCTCCCCGAGACGCCGCTTTACGTGAACGAGTATTATAACGTCTATAATACCGGGATAAAGGGCGTGGAGGAGACCCCGATAAACCCCTACCGCAATCAGGCGCAGGCGCTTATCGACTGGACGAGCGAAAAGGAGGATAACTCCATCACCATAGGCAGCTCGAGCCTCGAGACCTGTCTGCGCTATCCGGGCTTCAACCTGAATTACGACTATACCTCCGTTGTAAAGGAGCTGAATTACCTGACGAACGGCCTCGAGCTCGCGTCGCGCACGGGAGACGGCGAGGTGATCTGGAATCCCACCGTCGTCGAATCGCACGAGCTCAAGCCGAACGGGGACGGGACCTGTACCATCACCCTCCGCATCCGCGAGGGCTTGAGATTCTCCGACGCGAGAGAAGTAGGCGTCATGGATTATCTCGCCATGCCTGTCGTCTGCATGACCCCGGTATACGAGGAGGCGGTGGGGACGGAGACGGAAACGTATCATCCCAATCCCTCAAGGACTCTCGCCGGCCCCGGATTCATCGCCGCGGACGATCCCTTCCGCCTGTATGACGGGAATTCGGGCGACGGCGTGCTGCATTGCTTCCGCATTGTGGATAACAGGACGTTCAGCATGATACTCCCCGCAGAGCTCGCGGAATACTATTATTTCCCCGCGTATTTCACCATGTTCACCGCGCAGCCCGCCGAAGCGTGGCTCTGCGGCGCTGAGCTTAAGGACGACGGCGAGGGCGTTTACCTCACTCCCGATTTCTATGAGATGGACGGGGCGGGCTTTAAGCATGCGCGTGAGCTGCTTGAACTCTGCACGGATAATTCCGCCGAGGCGTTTGGAAAGCATCCCTGGTCCGGCCCGTATTATCCTGTCGGGGTATTGCCCGAAAGCTACGGCGATATCGGCGGATACGTACTGAAGCGCAATCCCCATTACGCCGGCGCGTATAACGGAAGCATACCCTCGATAGAGACCGTGAACTACACCAGGGCAACTCCCACGATGCAGACCATGGATCTCATCGAAGGCAGGATCGACCTGCTGACCGGTATCTGCGGCCAATCGGAAACCGATGAGGTGTTGAGGATCGTCGAAGGTTCCGGCGGCGCATTCGCCTGTACCCATTACTCCCGCGCGGGCTACGGAAAGTATTCCTTCCGCGCGGATCTCGGCCCGGCGCAGTTCGGCTCCGTGCGCCGCGCGCTCGCTTACTGCATGGACCGTGTGGAATTCGCAAGCGATTTTACCGGCGGATACGGCAGCGTCATATCCGCTCCTTACAGCCGCGATCATTTCGCCTATAAGGACGCCGTCGGCACGTCGTCCATGTGGAAGCAGAACGAATATGAGCCGAGCCTTGAGAAGGCCATAGCCGAGCTTGAGACCGACGGCTGGGTCTGGGGCGAAAACGGCGAAAGCTATACCGAGGGCGTGCGCTATAAGCGCATACCGCTGGAGCTCGTCAGGGAGCGCGACAGGGAATATGCCGCGCTCGACGGCAGCATAAAGGGCTATGAGAAGGACGGATATTTCTATATGCCGCTCGTGCTGAATATGTTCATGACGCCCGAAAGCTATGGCCCTGAGATCGAGTTGGGCTTCTTCGCCGAGGACAGTCTCGCAAGGGAGGCCGGCATACGCATGATGAATACTTTAGGTGATTTCACCGGAATGCTGGATGAGCTCTATGAGCGGCCTCAGTACGGGCATTACGACGGCAAGCCGACCTATAACCTCTTCAGGTTCGCCTCTTCCTTCACCTCGCATGTCTATGACCGCAGCGGTATACATACCATAGATCCCGCGCTCTATGATTCCAAGTCCGAATTCTACCTGAAGGACTATTATGATATCTATATGCTCGATCAGCCGTAAAGCCGTAAACGGCAAAAAAGCAGCCTTCTGAGGGAGGCACTTCGTAAGGAAGTGCTTCCTTCTGCTTCAAATGCAAGAGGATTGACTACTCCGGTCAGCAATCGTATAATGACAAAACAGTTCGGGATTTGATGGAGGATAGATGATGAAAATAGAATCTGATAACATTATTCTTC
>CAMZFO010000042.1 GCA_947306125.1 uncultured Clostridia bacterium
GAAGGAGAAGCCCGCAAAGAAGGAGAAGCCCGCAAAGAAGGAGAAGCCCGCAAAGGAGGAGAAGCCCGCAAGGGCCCCGCGGGAGGAGCTTACCGAGCCCGAATACGAGGACGAAGAGCCCGGCTCCGGCAGGGGCCTGAGGGCGGCGCTGATAGTCGTTTCGATAATCACTGTGCTCGCGCTGCTCGGCGTAATAGGCATGCTTGCCAAGAAGGTGATAGACAGGATCAACGAGATCCCCTCCGAGCCCGAGATCCGCTCGAAGGCGCCGGAGATAGTGCAGGATCCCGCCGACAAGGATCTTTACCACGTCACCGTTTACGAGAAGAGCGGCACCTCGCTGGTTTACGAGAGCATAGACGGCAAGAGGCGCGAATACGCCGTTCCCGCGGAGAACCGCATGACGTTCGATATCCGCGGCGAGACCCTGCTTCCCAACGAGCCCATTGACAGCACGGCGTATTCCGTGCAGCCCAAGATATACGTCCGCGGCAGCGACGGCACTCTGACCCCGGTATCGGGCATGGGCTACATAATGGTGGACGTGCCGCAGCTCACGGTGCGGCTCGACTGCGGCGAATCGATATTCACCGATGAGGGCGAAGCGACCGTTTCGGGCCAGATAGATCAGAAGGACGCAATGCTGATGGTCAACGGGGAGCTCATGGAGCTTTCCACGGACGGCAAATTCTCATACAGCGTCTCCTACGATCAGGACGGCGTTTACGAGATACCGATAGAGGCGAGGATGCCCAAGTACGCGGTATACAGGCAGAGCGTCAGCGTGACGGTCGACCTGCCCGAGCCGCCCATGATCCGCCTGCCCTGGGACCTTGACGAGCATGGCTACAGCCAGCGCGTCACCGATCCCGGCGAGTCCGTAGAGGTGCACGGCGTGATACCCGAGGGGTCCGTGCTCGAAGCAAGGCTCGATCCCGAGCCCGAGATCTCCGACGATCCCGAGGCCGCTCCCGTTCCGCGGCTCTCTGATATAACGCTTGAGGATGACGGGCATTTCAGCTTCTTTGCGACCCTGCCCGAGATAGGCGATTACAAGATCATACTCACCTGCACCGATCCCGACGGGCTCGTGAGCGAGAGGGAGATGCACGTCCAGCGCGCGCCGGAATACAGCAGCTACGTGCAGAAGGCGTGGGCGATGAATTACGAAGCGCTCACCCGCCCGAGCAAGCAGACCTATAACCTGAAGGGCACCGTGACCCAGATCATACAGCACGGCGATTACTATATCGCCGCGCTGGAGACCTCCGGCGGCACTCTGCTCATCGAGTATCACAACCATTACCCCACCGCCAACACCTTAACGGTCGGCCGCGAATATAATTGGATATACGGCTACCCCCTCGGCAGGAACGAGGAGGGCGCGCCCGTGGTATACGTATGGTTCATAGGCGATAAATAACAGCGCAGACGCAAAAAAGCGCGGTGCATGCCCTGCACCGCGCTTTGATATTGCCCGTTTATCCCGCCGTGACGGTGAAGCTGCCTACCTCGCGGATGGTCTCCCCGTCGACGACGATATCCGCTGGACGGTCGAGCTCGACGGTGATGCGCTTCGCCTTCACGCCGAATCTGTTGTCGCAGTATTTTTCCGCCCTGCCCTTCATTATGGCGGGCACTATCTTGAGCGCGCGCAGCCTGCCGAAGCCGTGCCAGCACTCGAGCTCCGCTCCGCCCTCGCAGGGAGAGACGCTGAGGAGCCATATCCTGCCGAAATTGTTGCCGGAGCCGTCCGCGCCCACGAAGGCGTCGATGGGCTTATAGCCCATCACCCGGCGAAAGTCGGAGACTGGCCCGGCGGCGTCAGCGCCCAACGTCAGGCGCTTCCCGAGTATGCGGCTTGCTCCGCCGGCTTTTACGAACAGGAGCTCGCTTACGGAGCGGAGCTGATCGGATACGCTGCCGGAGCGCACGCCGTCCCTGCCCGCGTTTTCGGGGGAGAGGAATTTGACCTCGTTATCGAAGGTCACGCCCTCGGTCTCCGAACGGAAGCGCAGGAGAGTATCCGATCCGCCGCAGACTATGAGGCAGTCGTCGCCGGAAAGGAAGGAGAACATATCGAGCGCATTCGCCATCAGCGAATAATCGCGGTATACGAGCTCGTCCTCCGGAAACACGGCGTCGAGCTGATGCGCGTAAGCCTCGCCCCGGCCGCCGTTGTATTCGGGATCGTAAAGGATCTGGTAAGTCCGCATGCTTAAAACCTCCGATTTTTTCTGCGTCCCCTTATTATATACCTTTTTCGGCGGTATGGCAAGCAAGGATCCGCTCATCGCGCGGCATATTCCGCGGCCTTTGCGGGGAGGGCGGCGCGAAAAAGCGAACAAACCTGCGGAAAATGCGCCAAAAAGTCTAAAACAAAGAATAATAACGCCGCTTCCATGCCAGTGAAATTTGTCTATTCTGTTACCGAGGGCGTGAAAAACTCAACTTCTTATTGCATTTGACGGATAACTGTGCTATCATAGAATTTGGTATTATGTGCCCGCGGGTCTCAAACCCGTTTCCGGGCGCCACAAAAGAGACGCTACCACGGAGGAATCATATTGAATTTCACAGCGGTTTTCATCATCTTTGCCGTTTGCTGCGCGGCGCTTATCGTTCTCGGCATACTCGAGAAGCGCAAGCACGATAAGCAGGTCGTGAGGATACCCATGCGTATCAACGTCAACGGTATCCGCGGCAAATCGACCATAACCCGAATGATCACGGCAATGCTCAGGTATCACGGCGTCAAGGTGGTCGGCAAGACTACCGGCAGCGCGGCGAGGATGCTTTATTGGAACGCCGATGAGGAGCCCATCGACCGCAAGCCGGAGGGCGCCAACATCAAGGAGCAGATCGGCGTTATTTCGCGCGCGGCGGATATGGGTGCGGAGGCGCTCGTCTGCGAGTGCATGGCGGTCAATCCCAAGCTTCAGAAGATATATCAGGAGGAGATGATAAAGGCGCAGATAGGCGTCATCGTCAACGTGCTTCCCGATCATATCGACGAGATGGGCCCGACCCTTGACGAGATCGCCCTTGCCTTCACGGTCACTATCCCGTATAACGGCATACTGGTATTGGGCTCCAGCGATTATACCGAGTATTTCTCCAAGATCGCGGCCGAAAGGGGCACCAAGGTATACGTCGCGGACGAGTCCAAGATCCCCGAGGGCTATCTTGACAAGTTCAATTACGCCGTGTTCCCCAATAACGTAGCCGTGCCTCTCGCCCTTGCGGAGGCGCTGGGCATAGACTACGAGGAAGCGCTCGCGGGCATACTCACCGCTCCGCCCGATCCCGGCATCGCGACCGTCAATCCCGTCGGCGACCCCGAAAACGAGGATTATTTCGTCAACGGCTTCGCGGCGAACGACCCCGTTTCCACTCTGGAGATCTGGGATTACGTCAAGCACAGGGGCTGCTCGGATGAGAATCTCATAGTGCTTGCCAACTGCCGCGGCGACAGGGGCGACCGCACCCGCCAGATGGCGGACGACGTCATCCCGTATCTCCCCTGCAGGACGGTCATCGCCGTCGGCAAGAACACGAAGCCCATCACGGACGCCTATCACAGGGGCAAATTCAAGGCGGAATACCTGAATCTCGATTCCGTAAAGCCCGCAAGGATAGTTGCGGAGATCGAGAAGCGCCTCGGCAAGGCGGTCATATTCGGCATCGGTAATATCCACGGCATCGGCGAGGAGCTTATCGAGGGCATCATGAACATTGGTAAAACCGAAAAGGAGGATGGCGGCAACGCCTGATCGATATGGAACTGTCATACGTTTACACAACTATTATTCTGGGCATTGCCGTAAGCCTTATCTTCACTGAGATCACCGGTATCTCCGCCGGCGGCATTGTCGTTCCCGCCTACCTCGCGCTGACCGTCAATCAGCCCAGCGTGCTTATCAGCACCCTGGCGATCGGCCTCATTGCCTACGTCGTCGTCGAGTTCGGGCTTTCCCGCCTCGTAATGCTCTACGGCAAGCGCAAGTTCGCCGCCTTCGTATTCGTGGCGCTCATTCTTCGTATCGCCCTTAACCTGGCGCTCGGCGGCATATTCGATTCACTCGACGCCCTCACCTCCGTCGGCGTCGTCACCGCCGCTCTTATCGCGAGCACCATCTCCAAGCAGGGCGTCGGCTATACCCTGTTGGGCACCGGCGTAGTTACCCTCATCGTTTACGGCGCCGTCGAGCTCATTGCCCAGATCTGAGGTGGAAAATGGATCCTAACGGAAAGCTGAGCTTAAAAAGGCGCGTGCAGCGCAGTATCAGAAGGCGCAAGCCAAAGGCTTTCTTCTGGTATCTTATCGCCGCCGTGCTTTTGATCGGGGTGTGCGTGCTCTTGAAGCTCTTCCCCCTTGACGCGAAGGCCGTCGCTTACGACGGCATAGCGGGCACGGGAGCCTTCACCGCCACGTTCACCGGCAATATCAACTGCGTCGGAGACGGCGCGACCATCGACGCCAAGGGCTACGCCGAGTATTTCGACGGCGTGCGCGAGCTCTTCTCGAAGACCGATTACCTGAGCGTCGCCATCAACGATCCCATACTTGACGACCACGTCGAGACATACGAAAGCGGCATGTCGATCAAGTTCACGGATAAATATTTCAACACGGATTTCGCCCCCGTGCTCTATGAGCTGGGCGTCAAGGACGCCGCGCTCTGCAACAAGACGATATTCCGTTACGGCTCCAAGGGCGCCTTGGAGACCTCCAGAGCCCTTGAGTTCGAGGATATCAACGTCGCCGGCCTTCGCACCTCAAATAACATCGATGCGGCCGTCAGGTCCGAGTATTTTGACGGTACAAGGACTATAATGCACGTTGACATCGAGGCCTCCGACGACAGGGCGAGGGATTACAGCGACTACGATATCAGGACGTATAACGATCAGGATGATAATATCATCCGCGATATCACCAATTTAAGGCAGCAGAATCCCGACGCCTTCATAGTCGCCACGGTAAGCTGGGCGGAGCATTATCTGCTCAAGCCCTCCACCTACATGAAGAACCTCTGCCATACCCTCATCGACTGCGGCGCGGACGTCGTCGTCGGCTCCGGTATCCAGATGGTGCTCTCCGCGGAGAAGTACAACGGCAGTTATATCTTCTACGGTCTCGGCAATCTCGTCGCGGACGAGGCTTACACGATGACCCAGCGCGGCGCGGTCTTAAACTGCGTTTTCGACGATAACGGCGCCGTCAGTTACGAGCTCGTTCCCCTCTCCGTCAAGAACGGGCGCCCCAAGCTCTCCGGCTCCAGGCTGGTGCTGCATACCCTTGTTTCCGATCTCGGAAAAGACGCTGAGTATTCCATCCAGAACGGAACGCTCATACTCAAATAATTAAGGTTGGTACTCAAATGGAAAGAAAACCCCAGAAAAAGCAGAACAACAAAGGTCTCGTCATCTTTATCTGCATCGCCCTCGTGCTCGCCATGGGGCTCGGCGCGGTCGTTTATCTGCCCAAGATACTGAGGAAGGGTCAGGACGATCCCTACTCCGTGGATAACACCGAGGCTCCCGTGGCCACCGATGAAAACGGCGATCCCATCACGATCGTCACCGTCGCGCCGTCCCAGGATCCCGAACAGACGGAGGATCCCGGCACCGTTGCCGTAAAATACAATTACGCTGTCAGCTGCTCCAACCCTCTTGCCACGGCTATCGGCATGCAGGTGCTTGAGAACGGCGGCAACGCGGTCGATGCGGCCATCGCGGTCTGCTTCGCTCTCGGCGTGCTCGAGCCCTATGCTTCCGGCATCGGCGGAGGCGGCGGTATGCTGGTCTACGATCCGGCTACCAACACCAAGACCTTCTTCGATTACCGCGACGCGGCCGGCGCGAATATGAGCGGCGTTCTGGGCAAGACGGGCGTTCCCGGCTTTGTAAAGGGCATGGACGCTGCGTATCAGGAATTCCATTCCATGGATTGGGGCTCCCTCATCCAGCCCGCCATAGAATATGCGGAGAACGGCTTTGCCATTTCCGCGAGCTTTGCAAGGCATCTCCAGATCTCCCATAACAAGCTCTCCAGCAAGCAGGCGCCCCAGTTCTATAACGGCTCCGTGCTCCTCAAGGAGGGCGAGACGGTCTATCAGACTGAGCTTGCGAATACCTACCGCCTGATCCAGCGCTACGGCAGCAAGATCTTCTATAACGGCGCCATCGCCGAGCATATCATCTCCGCTCTCAACAACAGGCTCACCCAGGAAGATTTCGATATGTATCAGGTCTGCGAGCGCGTTCCCGTCGAGGGCACCTTCAAGGGCAGCACCGTCGTTTCCGCTCCCGCGCCCTTCTCCGGCACCACGCTTATAGAGATGCTCAAGATCGCCGAGCAGGTCGATCTCGTCAGCTATGATGAGGACGTCGTCCGCTATGCGAAGCTGATGGCCTCCATCTCCTCCCTGACTCTCAAGGACCGCATGAGGGGCATAGTCGATCCCGCTTATCACGAGATCCGCACCAATCTGCTCACCGACACCCATATCGCCAGTCTGGTCGAGAAGGTCAAGTCCGGCAATCCCGAGTACATGGAGCCCGACGACGAGCATGAGAGCACCACTCACATCTCCGTAATCGATTCCAACGGCATGATGGTCTCCGTCACCAATACCCTTTCCGATTTCTTCGGTCTGGGCGTTTACGTCGACGGCTTCTTCCTCAATAACACCATCTCCACCTCCGCCGAGGATCCCAGCGCGAGGAACTACTGCCAGCGCGGTCAGCGTCCCCGCTCCTTCGCGATGCCCACCTTCATATTCGGCGAGGACGGCTCCCAGATCGCCCTCGGCTCTTCCGGCGGCAACAGGATCCCGCAGGTCGTCTGCCAGATCATACTCCGCTATTTCAACGGCGAATCCCTCCAGGAGGCCTGCGACAAGCCCAGGCTGGTCATGAACGGCTATCTCTACTGGATGGAGGATACCTCCATAATCGACCCCGAGCGCAAGCTCGAGCGCGAGGGCTTATCCAAGATGGGCTTCAGCACCCGCGAATACTTCGGCGCCTTCAACGCAGTCGGCGTCAAGAACGACGGAAGCGCGTTCGGCGCGTCCGATCAGCGCAGGTACGGCAGCATAGCGACCGAGGACAATAACCAGTAAATCCAATGATTACCGGCTCCGGTTCGTAACGAACCGGAGTTTTTTTCGTTGAAATCCGACCCGAAAAGTGGTATCATGTTATCATTAGAGATATATGCCGATTTTCAAAGGAGCTTGAC
Organism: uncultured Clostridia bacterium; assembly: GCA_947306125.1. Taxonomy (GTDB): domain Bacteria; phylum Bacillota; class Clostridia; order Christensenellales; family CAG-138; genus UBA3857. The sequence continues at coordinate 7,250 of CAMZFO010000042.1, forward strand.
GAAATGATCAAAAGGCTCGTGACCCTGCTGCTTGCCGTATGCATGCTTGCCTGCGGCTTTTCCGCGTGCGATCCGCATGAACCGACTTCCGCTGACGCGATAGATATCCCCGGCCCGGGCGAAACGGAGGCTTCCGAAGCGCCCTCTTCCGGCGATCCCACGCAGGAGGCGTCCGCGGAAAGCGGCGTCCTCATCAGCGAGCTGATGGCGGATAACGCCGATTTTGTCATGGGCTGCATGGATGATTGGGCCGAGCTCTATAACCCGTCGGACAGCGAAGTAAGGCTCGACGGTTATACGCTTGCCAAAAAGGAAGCGGGCAGCGGCGTTTACAGCCTTGAAGGGCTCTCGATACCCGCGAAGGGGTACCTTGTGGTCAGGTTCACCGAGGACGCTCCCTTCAGGCTCTCCAAGGACGGCGACGCGCTCGTGCTCAGCCGTAACGGCGTACAGGCGGACGAGCTCGAATTCGACGGCACGCTCGGCAGCGCCTCGTATTCGCACGACGGAGTCTGCGCTTTTGCGACTCCCGGCTTCCCCAATACGGAGGAGGGATACGGCGCGTATCTCGAAGCGCTCGAGCTCCCCGGCGTCAGGATAAACGAGGTCGTCTCCTCCAACACCCGCTGGGCGCCTGTCGACGGCGAATACTATGACTTCGTCGAGATCTTCAACGGCACCGATCGCGCCGTGGATCTTTCCGGGTATTACCTCTCGGACAAGAAGAAGGAGCCGCAGAGGTACCGCTTCCCGCAGGTCAGCCTTGAGCCCGGCGGATTCTTCGTCGTCTACTGCTCCGGCCTGACGGGCGGGAACCACGCCCCCTTCAAGATCAGCTCCTCCGGCGAGACGCTGTATTTGAGCGACGGGGAGGGCTTTGCGGACTGCGTGCGCGTGCCCGCGGATCTCAACAGGGACGAAAGCTACGGCAGGCAGGGGAAGAGGTTCGTCTATTTCACCGAAGTTACCCCCGGAGCGCCGAACGGCACGGGGCATGAGAGCTCTCCCGGAGCTCCCACGGCAAGCGTCCCCTCCGGCGCCTATTTCGGCGAGCAGATAACGGTCGAGCTCGAAGCAAACGGCGAGATCCATTACACACTCGACGGCACGAGGCCGACCGCGAATTCAAAGCTCTACACCGGGCCGATCACGGTTAAGCATCTGGCCTCCATACGCGCGGTCAGCGTTATCGACGGGCGCGAGAGCGAGCCGGTTTCGTTCTTCTATCTTGTCAATATCGAGCACGCGTATCCCGTGCTGAACGTGGCTATAAGTCAGGATCACCTGACAGGCAGCGAGGGCGTGCTGAACCACGTCGAGCCCGAATACGAGCACGAGGCATACGTCACCATGATGGATCAGGGCGAGGAATGCTTCTCCGCCCCCTGCGGATTCAAGCTCCACGGCAACGACAGCAAGAAGGGCGCGAAGCAGAATTTCCAGCTCCGTTTCCGCGAGCAATACGGAATGAGCAAGCTTGAATACAAGCTGTTCGACAACAGGGATATAGAGGTCTTCAATTCGCTCGTGCTGAAGGGCGGCAGCGAGGATTACGCCTTCTGCTGCTTCCGCGACGAGCTCTGCACAGGGCTCGTGGACGGCACGACGGAGCTCAGCACCCAGGCCTACCGCCCGGTCATCCTCTATCTCAACGGCGAATATTGGGGCATCTACTGGCTCAGGGAGCGCTTCGACGCGGAATACTGCGCGCAGAGACTCGGCGTTTCCGACGGATCCGTAAATCTGCTCAAGGATTACGGCGGCGCGCTCGTCAAGGGCTCCGGCAAGACCTTCTACGATCTCATAGAATACTGCAAGACTCACGATCTCAGCAACAAGAGCGATTACGAGCACGTGCTCTCTCAGATAGACTATATGAGCATGATAGACTGGTACGTCTGCCGCTCCTACATGGGCGACAGCGACCTTGCCAATCAGCGCTTCTATTCCTCCTCCGAGGCCGACGGCAAGTGGCACTGGTGCTTCTTCGACCTCGATTGGGCGCTTTGGAAGGACACCGAGGATCCCATAGGCAATACGGCGCGCGCGGACGGGAACCACGTGATATTCCGTGCGCTGCTTAAAAACTCCGAGTTTAAGGATATGTTCCTCAAGCGCTACGCGAAGCTGATGAAGACCGTGCTCAACGAGCGCACGATACTCAATAGGATAGATGAATTCGTCGAGCTCATGCAGCCCGAGATAGAGGCCGACCGCGCGAAGTACGGAATAACCATGAGGGAATGGGAATTCTACGTGGAGCAGCTTAAAAGCTACGTCCGCGACGGCAAGCGCAATAAGACCGTATTAAGGGGCATCAAGAATTACTTCGGGCTCTCGGACGCCCAGATGGAGAGCTACTTCGGATAAGCGAAGACGGAGCGGCGCGCATCGGGCGCCGCATAAGGCGCAGTTTTCCCCAACGACCGAATATCGAAAGGAAAAACCGGAAATGAAGAAAAAAGCAGCATTTATAATGGCCGTCATAATGCTTATGACCGCCGTTAATATCGTGCCCGCCGCGGCGCTCAGGCAGGGAGGGTATTCCGCCGTTTCGGCGGGGACGCTCCCGCTTCGCGGCAGAGGCGAGCCGTCGGAGCCCTACGAGATAGCCAGCGCGTATGAGCTCAGGCTCCTCTCGCGCCGGGTGAACGGCGGGAACGACTGCGCGGGGCTCTGCTTCGTGCTGACGGAGGATATCGACCTTTCCGGCTCCGAGTGGGAGCCCATCGGCGGCCCCGGCAGGCCCTTCGCGGGCAGCTTCGACGGCATGGGGCACGCGATCTCGGGCCTCACCATAACGGGCGGCGGGGACCACGCGGCGCTCTTCGGCCTTTCCGTGGGCGGGATAAAGTCCGTCGTGCTGCGCGGCGCGCTCGTTTCGGGCGGCGACTATTCCGCGGGCGTAGCTGCGGAGGGCTCGGCCGAATACTGCGAGGTCGAGGGCGTTATCCGCGGCCGCTCGCACGTCGGCGGCGTTATCGGCGAGGGCTCCGTATATGACTGCAAAAGCTCCGCCGAGGTCTCGGGCGAGACGGAGGTGGGCTCCGTTATAGGCACGGGCGACGCATACAGGTGCATTGGCTCCGGCTCCGCATCGGGCAGGACGCACGTTGGCGCCGTCGCGGGGCTTGGCGTTTGCTTCGAGTCCGAGGGGAGGGGGACCGTGAAGGAAACGGCGCCCGCTCCCGAAAGGGCGACCAAGCACAGCGTTTCCAAATTCATCAAATGGGGCTTGAAGCATATCGATCCCGAGTCCATCCCGACCAACGCGCAGCTCTATCTTGCGGCTTCGAGCTGCGGCACGGAGCCTTGGGAATATCTCTACGGCAGCGTCCGCGTGACCACGAGCCAGACCTCCATAAACAGCTTCTATAACAGCAACTATACCAAGTATATGTTCCGCGACCAGTATGACGAGGTCGTGGCCGATTGGAGCCGCTCCACCTATGCAACGGACTGTCAGGGCCTGCTCGACGCATGGATGACCTACGTCGAGGGCGAAACGACCGACATAAACGTGCAGATGAATTACGACAGCTGGTGCACGGGCAAGGGCGAGATATCCTCTATCAGCCGAAGCTGGGTGATAGGCGAGGCGGTGTTCGTCTATTCGCAGAAGCTCAAAAAGATGGGGCATATAGGCTGGGTGTGCGGCTTCGACGAGGACGGCGAGCCCCTCATCCTGGAGGCGCGCGGCCTCAATTTCGGCGTGGTCGTGACGAGGCTCAAGGACCGCTCATGGACCCATAGGGGCCTCATGACTGTGCAGTTCAACTATGACGCGTCCATGAAGTCCGCCTTTACAGCCCCTTACGAGGAGCCCGATGAGTTCGACGAGATCGTCGAGGACGAGCGCGCCGTCGCCCCCTGCGACACGTGGGACGGCAGCATAGCCTCGAGCTTCGGCGGCGGCTCCGGTACGCAGGACGACCCCTACCAGATCAAAAAGGCCTCCCAGCTTGCGTATCTTTCCTATAAGGTGCGCAACGGCACGACCTATTCGGGCAAATATTTCGTACTCACCACCGATATAACTCTCAACAACACCGACGGCTGGGGGGATTGGGATTTCAATAACCGCCCCGCCAACGAGTGGATACCCATAGGCTGCTACGTTACCAATTCCGAAAACTACCCCTTCCGCGGCAGCTTCGACGGACAGGATCACACCATATACGGTATGTTCTTCTCGGAAAACCGCAAGAGCTTTTTCGGCCTCTTCGGTTACGTCGGCCCCAATACGAGCGGCTGCATAAAAAACGTGCGGATAGCCAAGTCCTTCATGGAGGGCGTCGATAATGTGGGCGCGATAGTCGGCTACGCGAAGAATTACGGCAGCATAGAAAACTGCCGCAACGCCGGCAAGGTGCGCGCCGATCACTGGGCGGGCGGCATAGTCGGCTTCGTGACGAACACCTCCGGTACCACCACGGTCAAGAACTGCATCAATACCGGCACCGTCAGAGGCGCCACCGATACGGGCGGCATAGTGGGCCTCGCGCATGAGAACTGCACCGTGACAGGCTGCACGAACTCCGCGTCCTTCGTTAAGGCCTATCAGATGGCGGGCGGCATAATAGGCACGGCAAGGAGCTCCTCCGTGGTGGAAAAATGCCGCAATAACGGCGACGTCCGGGGCGCCTACTATATCGGCGGCGTCGCGGGCGCTGTGAACGATTCCGCCGTCCGCCGCTGCTACAGCGGGCATAATATCAGCACCGGCTTCAGGACGGGAGGAATAGCGGGCCTCGTCGAGGGCGGCTCCGTTGTGAACTGCTTCAATACCGGCTCCGTCACCTGCGTTGAGATCGCGGGCGGCATAGTGGGCCACGGCGACGGGGCGGCGCTGGAGAAGAGCTACAATATCGGCTCCGTCAGCGCCAGGCGCAGCAGGGGAGGAGCGATCGGCAAAAAGTCCGGCTCCACCACGATAACGAACGTCTATATGCGCGAGGGCTGCTGCTCCGGCGGCAACAGCAGCGGCGCCTATCTGCCCCTCGCGGCTTTCGCCTCGCAGGATTCCTACGCGGGCTTCGATTTCACGAACGTATGGAAGATCGACTCCGGTACGGAGTACCCCTTTGCGGAGCTGAGGAGCGTGACCTACACCTCCGATATCATCCCGGAGGTCCCGACGGATCCCTCCGTCACTCCCACTCCGAGCGCGACTCCAACGCCCTCCGGCGACCCGACGCCCACGCCCTCCGGCGATCCCACGCCGACTCCGACTCCCACCCCGACGCCGTCCGATCCCGACGACCCCACCGATCCCGCAAATTACCCGGTGCCCACGCGCACTCTGAAAAAGGGCTGCACGGGCGATGACGTCAAGTGGCTGCAGGCCGCGCTGACGAGGCTGGGCTACCCGCTGGATATCGACGGCAATTACGGCTCGCTCACCGCCGCCGCGGTGACTCAGTTCCAGGAGGATCACGGGCTCGATCCCGACGGCATCTGCGGCCCGCTCACCCGCGCCGCGATAATCGCCGCGCTCGAGGCGCTCGCAGAACCCACTCCGACTCCGACTCCGACGCCTACGCCTACTCCCACTCCGACGCCCTCTCCCACGCCCGAGGTGACGCCTTCGCCCACGCCTGAGGTGACGCCTTCTCCCACGCCTGAGGTGACGCCTTCTCCCACGCCTGAGGTGACGCCCTCTCCCACGCCTGAGGTGACGCCCTCTCCCACGCCGGATGTGACGCCTACGCCTACGCCGGAGGTAACGCCCACGCCCACGCCGGAGGTGACGCCTTCACCTACGCCCGAGGTAACGCCTTCCCCCACACCCGAGGTAACGCCTTCTCCCACGCCGGATGTGACGCCCACGCCCGACCCGACTCCCGAGCCCGTGCAGGGCGACGTGAACGGGAACGGCTTGGTCGAAACGAACGACGCGCTCATACTGCTCCGCTGCATAATGGGGCTTGAGGACGCCGGGCTCTATCCCGACATAATGAACGGCGATATGAACGGCGACGGCAGCATCACCACCGACGACGCGCTGACAATACTGCGCATAGTCATGGGACTTTTGGATTGAGCAAAGCAAAACAGCCCGGTTCACGTCAGAAGGACCGGGCTGTTTTTGCGTACTGAATGTCAGAAGGTGTGTACCTCCGGCTCCTTGCCGAAGGAATAGATGCGGGCGGTGACGTTCTTCAGACGGTAGACCTCGTTATTCCCGTCGCCGGGAGCGTACATCCCGCGAAGCTGGGGATAGGCGGCGAGCATATGCTCCTGCGCCTCTATGCGCTCGTCAAGCTCGGCCTCGGCAGAGAGGCGGATCCACCTGCCCTCGAGCATCGCGCAAAGCTCTATGCGGGGATCCTCCTTCATCTGGTGCGCGACGGGCTTTACCTTGCCCGTCTGGATGTAAAGCGCGCCCTCGAATATCTCGACGGTGCCGAAGGGGCGCACGCGGGGCTGACCGCCCTCGCAGGTGGCGAGGTAATAGACCCCCGCTTTTTTGAGAAAATCATAGACTTCGTTCATGCGTAAATCGCTTCCTTTCCGTTTTTGATGCAGCTTTATCGTACACGATTCGGGCGCGTTTGTCAAACGCCCCGCGGAGTTTTTTCAGCAAAAGCTTTGCGGGCGGCGGCTTTTCCTTGACTTGTCGGCGATATTGCGGTAAATTACAGCTGTTGAAGATATATTTGTGCCCGATGCAATAAAACCCGCCCCCGAAAGGTTAACGTTATGAAAGGAGTGATGAGCTGTGATGGTTTGCCTGACGTCGGCAATGAGGCTCGATGAGAGCGAGAACGCCCGTTTGGAAGCGTTGATCTTAAGACTTGCTCTCGGCGAGGTCGGGGCTATGGGGCCCATTTACGACATGACCCGCTCCTCCGTTTACGCATACGCTCTTTCGCTCCTTAAAAACTCCTTCGACGCGGAAGACGTGATACACGACAGCTATATGAGGCTGAATGCGTCGGCCGGCTCCTATGTTCCGAAGGGTAAGCCTATGGCTTATCTGCTCACCATAGTGCGCAATCTCTGCATCAACAGGATAAACGATTCGAAAAGGAGCGTCGCTCTTGGCGAGGAGGACTGGGAGAGGCTCCTGCGAGCCGACGAAATTCCGGCAAACATTGAGGCAGCGGAGTGGATGAGCCTGCTGAATGACGATGAGAGGCAGATAATCCTGCTCCACGCGATAGCCGGTTTCAGGCACCGCGAGATAGCGGGCATTACCGGCTTGCCGCTCTCGACAGTCCTGTCAAAATACGCGAGAGCGTTGAAAAAGCTCCGCAAACACATAACGGAAGACGGGAAAGGTTCAGGTGCAGTATGAATAACAAAAGTATCGAGTTAAGGATAAAAGAGGCGTTTGATTCCGCCGCCCCCGATGTCAAGGGATCTGTTATTTCCGAATTGGAACGGGAGCGTGGAATGGAAGAGAATAAGGTAAAAATGCCCGAAAGAAAGAAAAGGACGAGCCGCGCGCTGAAGGCGGCGGGCTTCGCGGCGGCCGCGATACTCCTTGTATTAGCGGGACTTGCGGCGATAAAGCTCGCGGGAGCTCCGGTGAAGGAAGAGAGCGCCTATACGCTGCCGCCCCAAAGGGCCTGCACACAGAACGTATCCGCCGGTACAAAAAGGCTCGGCATTC
>CAMZFO010000043.1 GCA_947306125.1 uncultured Clostridia bacterium
TCGGGTGAGTGGACTAAGTATACCGTTGATCTCTATAGATTTGCCGGGCAGGAAATAGTATTCGGCATCAACCATAATATGTCCGGCGGCCATTCCGCGCTGCTCATCGATCAGGTGGAGTTCTGGATAGCCGGTGAGGAGCCAGATATTCTTCCCGGCGACGTGGACGGCGACGGAGTCGTCACGATGGCGGACGTCACTCTGCTTTCGATGTACTTGAACGGCGAGAATCCCCAGATAACCGCTGAGGGGATGGCGAACGCCGACGCGAACGCGGACGGCACGGTGGATATCCGCGATATCGCCGCGATCTACGCCATAATTGCGGCAAGCTGATAAACGCCGCTGAAGGGAGGGGCTCCGAAATGCCGGTATATCTTGATTCCTTCTCGCTGCCCGTCGACCGCGAGGAGAAAATGATAGAGGTCCGCATGCGCGAGAACGGCGGGGATTTCGGCTATATCGACAACGTCTACCCCTGCTGCATATTCGGCGAAAAGGGGCTTTACGATCTGCGTTTTGCGCGGATGACCGTATTCTACGGCGGCAACGGCTCCGGCAAAAGCACCCTTTTGAATCTCATTGCCGAAAAGCTGAAGCTCGCGCGCGTCTCTCCCTTCAATTCAAGCGAGCTTTTCGAGCTCTACGTATTGAACTGCGAGTTCACCGTCGGGGACGACGACGAGGGCGAGCCCTATGAGATACCGATGGGGAGCCGCATCATCACGAGCGACGACGTTTTCGACTATATGCTTGCCGTCAGAGCCAACAACGACGAGATAGGCAAGGCGCTCGAGCGCGGCAAAAAGGCCTACGCCGAGCTGAAATTCGGCGGCACCGTGCAGCTTAACGGCATGGACGATTACGAGGCGCTGAGGCTGCAGGTGCAGGCCAGATCGAAGACGCTCTCGCGGCGGAAATTCCTGCGGAGGCACGTCGGCGCCGAGGCCAAGCTCTTCTCGAACGGCGAAACGGCGCTGAGGTTTTTCGAGGAAAAGCTGAAATACGACACGCTCTATCTGCTCGACGAGCCGGAAAACAGCATGGCTCCCAAAATGCAGCTCGAGCTTGCGGAGCGGCTGGAGGAGCTTGCGCGGTACTGCGGCTGTCAGTTCATAATCGCCACCCACTCCCCCTTCCTCCTCTCGCTCTCCGGCGCAAAGGTATACGACCTCGATTCAAAGCCCGTCGCCGTGAAGAACTGGTGGGAGCTTGAAAACAGCAGGATCTATTTCGATTTCTTCGACCGTCACCGCCGGCTTTTCGAGAAGGACGAGGAATAGCCGCGCGCTCCATTTGCGAAACAAACCGCACCCCCTCTGCCAAATCTGCGGCAAAAGGGGTGCGGTATTTCATTGCATATCAGAGCTCCGTATACGGCAAGCGGGCTTCCCCGCCCGATATCATTTCAGCCTGAAGAAATACGTGAGCTCCGGCTCCTCGCCGGGGGCGGCTTTGAGTATCGCATTTATCTCGCTTATCATGCGGCCTATGTTCAACGTCTGCTGATACATGCTCTCGCGAGTGCACCAGACGGCGCCGTTCTGCGCGGCCCTGAGCTCCTTCATGAGCGGATTGAGGGCGAGGAATTCGTCCATATTCGCCACCTCGCCGCCTATGGTGCTGTTGTAAATGACGACGTCAGCGTCCCTTGCGGTCTTGAAGAAGGTCTCCATCTCGACGTTTACGGTCGCCATGGCGCTGTCGTCGCCGAGGTCCCCGAAGGCATATTCGCCGCCTGCGAGCGATATCATTTTGCTGACGTAATCGCCGGATTTGCGGGCGACCGCGTACCCCGAGCCGCTTATGCGGAAGAAGGCGACGGTCTTGCCTGTGGCTCCGCCGGAAACGCCGTTCATGAGCTCGACCTGCTCCGCAAAGAGCTCCTCGGCCTTTTCCTCCTCGCCGAGCAGCGCGCCGTAGAGCTTCACCCACTCGGTGCGCCCCAGGGGATGGGTCTCATAGCTCGAACGGTCTATGAGCACGGGGACGCCGAGCTTCTCGAGCTGGGCCTTTACGTCGGACGCGTGCCCTATCATGCCGGATTCGATCGCCAGCGGGCATCCCTCGGAGAGTATCAGCTCGTAATCGGGCTGGGAGTATTTGCCCGCATAGAGTATTGAGCCCGATTCCATCGCGGAGCGGGCGTTTTCTATGTACCAGCCCTCGGCCTTGGTGCCGGAGAGGCGTATCGCGTCGAGCCGGCCGAGGCCGTCGAAGAGGCACATGACCGCCGTCGCCGCGATATAGATATTCCCGACGGGCTGCTTGAGTATGACTATATCCCCCGCGACTCCCTTCGGCGCGCGCCCGCCCTCCGGGACGACGAGGAACCTGCCGCCGTCATGTATCGAGATAAGCTTGAGCCCGCCCTCATACTCTTCTATCGAGAACTCGTGCGCGAACGAGAGCTCGGTTTTTTTAACGGGCTCCCAGCCGTTGCCGAGGCCCTCCGGATCGGGCTTTTTGCCGCAGCCGAAAAGCGCCGCGAGAATTGCGATGCAGATAAGCAGTGCGAAGAAACGCTTCATGTGGATCCTTTCAAAAAAACTTCTGCGTACGCAGGAAAATATCCGAACGTACGCAGAAGACACACGGAGACTCGGTTATTCTGCTTTTTTGAGGCTCGCGCCGTCAAAATGCAGCGTGTAGTCGATAAGGTGGGGCTCGCTCATGGCGGTGGTGAGAGCGGATACCGCTATATCCTTGTCGAGCTCGACGGGTATCTCGAAGGTGGAATTCCCCTCGGTATTGACGGGCTCGTACTTGGTCTCGCCTATCGTCATGTACTCGTAATGACTGCTCGACCAAATAACGGTCGCGGTCATACTGCCGTCCTTAACGACTATCCTTGCGGGGGACTCCACGCTCGCCTTGCCGGAGCCGCCGGTCAGGGTGACTTCGCAGGTGTACTCGCCGTCCTCCGCGGCTTCGGAGGCGCCGTCCTTCAGCACGGGATTCGATACGGAGACCTTATGGTCGTACCACTTTCCCTTGGTGCCGATGAGCGCGCAGTCGAATTCCTTATCGAGATAGGGAACGGGCAGATCGAAGCCGTATACCTCCTCGGTCATGCCGTCGCTGTAGGTCACGGTATCGGTGGTGGGCTCGATGAGCTTCGCGCCGTCCTTCTGCGCGTCCTCGGCGGTGCCGGGGAACAGATTGACGGTGTTCTTGGAGGGCATGGTGATATGGATCACCATTTTGCCGTCCTTGACGGTGAGGGTGCCCTTGCCTTCATAAACCTCGTTCACGTGGAACATCGAGCTGTCGGTCTTGAAATCGGCGGAATAAACGCCGTCGGCTATGGGCGCCTTGGTGTTCCCGCCGTCCGTCTTCTGCCCGCAGGCTGCGAACAGAAGACAGATGAAGGCGGCACAGAGGATTAATGAAAAAGCTTTTTTAGCGTTCATAATTTATCAGTTGAGGGAATCCATCACGGCCTGAGTATGAGCGACGTAGAGGCTCTGGACCTCGGCAAGACGGCCGAGACCGGCGATCTGGGTGTCGATCTTTTCAAACTTCTTGGAAGCGGTGAACATGGAAAGCCAGGACTCGGGATCCTCGGGATCGGCCATATCGTTATTGGCGTGATCGCCGGCGACGACCATCAGAGGACGGAGAACGACGTTCTTATAACCGGCGGCGGAAACGGCCTCGATAACGGCTTCGCAGGCGGTCTCCTCGGGCTTGCCCTCAACGGTGCCGATGAAGACGTTCTTATAGCCGAGGGTTTCCATCTGGGTCTGCATCTGGGAATAGGTGACCTTGGCGTTGTGAGAGGTGCCGTGGCCCATGAACACGAAGGCGGTGCCGGCGGCTTCGGCTTCCTCAAGGGAGGCAAAGCCCGCGTCGGCAACGGCGGCGGCGGTGACGGCCTTGGCAACGGCTTCCTTATCGGCATTGACGGCGGAAGCGTCCGCGCCTACTTCGCCAAGCAGAGGCTCGGCGATGACGATCTTTTCGATCTTATCGGCATACTTATCGGCAGCGGCCTTGAGCTCGTCATACTCGGCGCCGTGCATGAGGTGGGTGGGCTGGATAACGAGGGTCTTGACGCCGTTGGCGACTGCGCGCTCGAGAGCCTGATCCATGTTGTCTATCTTCTCGCCGTCACGGGCCTGGACGTGATTGATGATGATCTGCGCGGTGAAGGCGCGGCGCACGCTCCACTCGGGGAAAGTGGCGGCAATGGCGTCCTCGATGCCCTTTATGTCCTTCGCGCGGCTGTCGTTGAAGGAGGTGCCGAAGGAGACTACGAGGAGCTCCTTCTCGCCGATCTCGTCCGCGTTGCGGGGATCGTCGGCCTTGGCGTCGCCGGTGTCGCGGCCGAAGTAATCGGAATCGGCCTCTTCGCCTTCGACGAGCTCCTTCTGAGCGTCGGTCAGCTTATCCCATGCGGCCTTGGCGGCGGCGCACTGGGCGTCAGTCTTGTCGGTGCGCTCCTGAACGTAGATGGCGTCGATGAGCTTGGCGACCTCGGCGGCAAGCTGCTCGTCGGTCTTCTTCGCACAGGCGGCGAGCCCGGCGATCATGCAGAGCGCAAGCGCGATGCTGATGACTTTAACGATGGTTTTCATTGTGTATTCCTCCTGAATATTGATTCTTTATTTCAGCCCCGGGGGGCGTGAAAGCGGCGGAAGAGCAAGCGGCTTCAGGCGCGGGAGCAACAAAAAGCCCGGGTCGTACCGCCCGGGCCGGATGCTCAAAAACCGCAGTTCGACGCCGCCCTTTATTCCGAGGGCGCATCGAAACACACATCCAAGCAGGTCTCCTGACTCGCGCCTCCGGCAAAACCCGCACGAGCCTTCTCAAGGTTCCCCTCAATGACCGACTTTCGTCAAAACGGCGGGCTTCTCAGCGCATACAGTGGCGGTACCGTTCCGGTTTTTCACCGGATTCCCTATTCTCGCTGCAAGCCCGAAGGCGTTGCAGCGCACTCAAACGCTTATTCAGTTACTAAAAGCATACCCCCGTATCCGCGCTTTGTCAACATCAAAAACCGATATATTTTGTTGTATTCTATTCTTTTGCGCGATGCTTGACAAACCCGTTTTTTGATAATACAATAAGCAAAACGAAAACCGCTTCAAGTGCCTGCGGGGGCTCGGCTGCCTCCGCCGGTGAAAAGACAACCGGGTGCGATCCCCGGGCGGAACCGCCGCCGTGAACGCGGAGGACGCGCATATGCGAAAGCGAGCCATTGGGCGACCGAGAAGGCTTTTGCGCGGGCCTGTGATGCGTGAGCCGGAAGACCTGCTTGAAGCCGCAAGCCCGCCGAAGGAAAGAACGCGGGGATCGGTTTTGCTGCGGAAAAACGGCCGCGCGGGCAGATTCTGTCCGTGCGGTCTTTTATTGTTTGAGGCGCTATGGAAATAAATGAAAAAAAACGCAGAGCTCCGGGCAGATTCGCGGTCGTGATGACGCTCCTTTTCGTGCTGCTCCTATTCGCTCTGGTGCTCAATCTTGCAGTGGGCTCGGTCCGCCTGAGCCTCGCCGGGATATGGGAGCTGCTAAAGCGTGGCAGGGACGCTTCGACCGAGAGCATAATACTCTTTAACGTGCGTATGCCGAGGATGCTCCTGGCGGCGGTACTGGGCGGAGCGCTCGCCGTCTCCGGCTTCCTGCTCCAGAGCTTTTTCCGCAACCCCATCGCCGGGCCCTTCGTGCTCGGCATCTCCTCCGGAGCAAAAATGATAGTCGGCGTCACCATGATATTCCTTGCGGGCAGCATCCAAATGAACCCAGGGGCGATGGTGATCGCGGCTTTTGCCGGGTCGCTGCTCATAACCGCTCTGGTGCTGCTCTTCTCCCAAAAGGTCAAAAACATGGAGCTCCTGCTCGTCGTGGGCATCATGGTGGGCTATATCTGCTCCGCCGTCACGGATATGGCCGTGACCTTCGCCTCCGAGCAGGATATAGTCAACCTCAAATACTGGTCGATGGGCACGTTTTCCGGCAAGGGCTGGGAGCACGTGGTCACCGCGCTCGTCATCTGCATTCCCGCAGTGCTCGCCTCATGGCTCCTTTCAAAGCCCATGGGCGCCTACGCTCTGGGCGAGGGGTATGCCAAGAGCATGGGCGTCGCCGTCAAGCCCTTCCGTCTGGCGCTGATACTGCTTTCGAGCCTTCTTTCCGCCTGCGTCACGGCGCTCGCTGGGCCTATCTCGTTCGTCGGTATCGCCGTGCCCCATATAACGAGGACGCTCCTGAAAAGCTCCAGGCCCGCGCTCGTGATACCCGCGGCGTTCCTTGCCGGAGCCGTTTTCTGCGTGTTCTGCGACCTTATCGCAAGGACGGTCTTCTCGCCGACCGAGCTCAATATCGGCACGGTGACGAGCATTTTCGGCGCGCCGGTGGTCATTTCCATGATGATCTCGAGAAGGAGGCGCGAGGGATGAGCGAGTTTTTCAAAACGAGCGGCCTCGCCGTGGGATACAACGGCAGGACGCTGATACGCGATATCGACATCGCCCTGGAGCGGGGCGGCATTTTGACGCTCATAGGCCCTAACGGTTCGGGCAAATCCACCATATTGAAGACCATCGCCCGCCAGCTTGCGGCGATCCGCGGCACGGTCGCCGTCGACGGGAGCGATATACAATCCATGAGCGTGAAGGAGCTCGCCAAAAAGCAGGCCGTAGTGCTGACCGACCGCATCCGCCCGGAGCTTTACACCGTGCGCGATATAGTCGGGCTCGGGCGCTATCCCTATACCAATATGGTCGGGCGGATGACCGATGAGGACAGGCGCATTGTCGACGACGTGCTCGAGCTCGTGAACGTTGCCGAGCTTGCCGAACGCGATTTCATGACGCTTTCCGACGGGCAGAAGCAGCGCGTCATTCTGGCGCGCGCGCTCGCTCAGCAGCCCGAGCTCCTGATACTCGACGAGCCCACGGCGTTCCTCGACATAAAACACAAAACGGAGCTTCTGTGCCTGCTGCGCGGCCTTGCCCGCGAGCGCGGCATGACGGTCATAATGAGCCTGCACGAGATCGACCTTGCGGCAAAGGCCGGCGATCTGCTCCTCTGCGTGAAGGGTGAGACCATCGCCGCCTTCGGCGCTCCCGAGGAGGTCATGAGCAAAGCGCCGATAGAGGAGCTTTACGACCTCAAAAAGGGCTCCTACGATCCGGCGCTGGGCAGCGTGGAGCTTGAAAAAACCGAGGGAAAGCCGAAGGTTTTCGTCATAGCGGGCGCCGGCTTCGGAATACCCGTGATGCGCAGGCTCCAGAAGGAGCGCGTGCCATTTGCCGCCGGGATACTTTTTGAAAACGATATCGACGCGCGCGTGGCCCGGCGCCTTGCCGCCGAATGCATCACCGCGCCCGCGTTCGAGCCTGTCTCCGAAGAGCTCTTCCTTAAAGCGCGGGAGCTGATGCTCTCCTGCGGGAGCGTCGAGGACGCCGGGACGCCCATTGGCACGCTCAACGAGGCGAACGGAAGGCTCATAGAGCTTGCGCGAAAGAGGGGGCTGCTGAAGCATGAATAACAGGTTCCATATTTCGACCATAGATGAAAACGCGGCGGCCGCGGCCCGCAGATACGGCCTCGGTATCGAGGAGGCGGACTTCTGCTGGGCGCAGCGCATCGACGCGGAGCTTGAAGAAAACATTGCCGCGGCAGAGGAAAAAACGCGCGGCATAGGGAGCCTCTGGTTCCACGCTCCGTTCGCGGAGATCGCTCCCTGCGCCATAGATCCTATGGTGCGCGCGCTGACCGAAGAAAGATACCGCCAGTCGATAGAGATCGCCTCCCGCCTCGGCATAAAGCGCATAGTTATCCACGGCGGCTACATACCGCACGTCTATTTCCCGGAGCATTACGTTTCGGAGAGCATACGCTTCTGGAAGGAGTTCCTGAAGACCGCGCCGGGTGATATTACCATCGCTCTTGAGAACGTGATGGAGCCCGGTCCCGAAATGCTCGTCGGGATCTCCGAAGGGGTCGGCGACCCCCGCCTCGGCCTCTGCCTCGACATAGGGCACGCGAACTGCGGCGTTTCCGAAACGCCTCCTTTGGAATGGATCGCGCCCATGGCGAAGCATTTGAAGCACGTGCATCTGCATAACAACCGCGGCGAAAACGATCTGCATCTCCCCCTCGGTGAAGGCGATATCGACTGCGAGAGGATAATAAACGAAGTCCTTTCATCGGCCCCCGAAGCGACCTTCACGATAGAGAACATGGACTCGGCCGATTCCGTAAAATGGCTTATAAAGAAAGGCTTTTTGAATGACCGACGCTGAATTGAAAACCATTATAAGCGGCATCGCGCCCGCCTTTCCGGAGGCGGTAAATGCCGCCGTCAGGCGCCAGAGCGAGCTTGCGAAGCCGCCCAAAAGCCTCGGCAAGCTCGAGGATATCTCCATACGCCTCGCCGGGATAACGGGCAAGGTCAGGAACGAGCTTGAAAAATGCCTCGTTGCGGTCTTCGCCGCGGACAACGGCGTTGTGAGCGAGGGCGTCGCCGTCACTCCGCAGTCCGTCACGCTCTCACAGGCGGTCAACATGACGCGGCACAAGACCGGCATGAGCGCGCTTGCGGCGTTTTTCGGGAACGAAGTGCGCGTATACGACGTCGGCATAAACGCACCCGCACGTCCGGAGCTCATAACGAGAAAGCTCCGCATGGGAACGAACAGCATACTCCGCGGCCCCGCAATGACCCGCGAGGAGGCGCTTTACGCGATAAGCGCGGGCTTCGAAGCCGCAAAAGCTGCCTGCGAGGACGGCTTTGCCGTGATGGGCGTGGGCGAGATGGGCATAGGCAACACCACCACCTCCGCCGCAGTGCTCGCGGCGCTCACAGGCGCCGATCCCGGTCTCGTCACGGGGCGCGGCAGCGGATTGAACGACGAGGCGTTGAAGCACAAGACCGAGGTCGTGCGCGGGGCGATACGGCTGAACGCACCCGACGGGCTCGATCCCGTGGACGTTATAGCGAAGGTCGGCGGGCTCGATATAGCCGCCATGACCGGCGCTTACCTCGGCTCGGCGTACTACCGTCTGCCCGCCGTCGCCGACGGATTCATCTCGATCGTCGCGGCGCTCTGCGCATACCGCCTCTGTCCCGCGGCAAGGGATTTCATATTCCTCTCGCACGCCTCGGAGGAGCCGGGCTATAAGCTCGCGGCCGAAGAGCTGGATCTTAAGCCCTTCCTGCTCCTTGATATGCGGCTCGGCGAGGGGAGCGGCTGCCCGATAGCGTTCGAGGTGATGCGGGCGGCCTGCGCCGCCATGAACGGCATGGCGACCTTCGGCGAGGCCGCGATCGACGACGATTACCTGAAAAACCTTGACGAAGTAAAGGATTTTAACTACAAGGCATGAGGATACTGCTTGCGGGCGGGTCGAAGAGCGGGAAGAGCTCGCTCGCCCAGGACATTGCAATAAAGCTCGCCGCGGGCGGCCCCGCCTGTTATTGGGCGACCATGGAGCCGACGGACGGCGAGGATGAGGAGCGCATAGAAAGGCATATCGCCGACCGCGCAGGCATGGGCTTTACAACGCTCGAGCGCGGAAGGGATCTGCTTTCGGGGGCGCTCCCGCCAGAGAACGCTTCGGTGCTCTTCGACAGCGTTACCGCGCTTCTGGCGAACGAGATGTTTGGGTCGGGCTTCGATCCCGGCGCGCCCGAAAGGACGCTTGAAGAACTGCTCGCGCTGAGCGGTAAATGCGCGCATTTTATCTGCGTAGCGGACGAGATCTTCCGCGACGGCGCCGTTTACGACGATATGATCGAGGACTACCGAAGGGGGCTTGCGGCGATACTGCGCGGGCTTGCGGAGCGTTTCGACGCCGTTGCCGAGGTCGTCTGCGGAGTACCGAAGCTTTACAAAGGAGGCTTGCCCGAATGAAAACATGGCTGCACGCGTTTTTCATGGCGTGGGGGACTTTCCTCGCGATACCGTGCCCCTATAAAAAATGGGACGAAAAGGCGCTCGACAAGATGCTCGTGTTCCTGCCCGTGATAGGGCTTATCGTCGGCGGCGTCTGGGCGCTCGCGGCGTATTTAACGAGCCTGATCCTCGGTTATCCGAGGGCGGGAATCATCGCGGCGATACTCATGGCCGTGCCTTGGATCGCGACCGGCTTTATACACCTCGACGGCTTCATGGACGTCTGCGACGCGGTGCTCTCAAGGCGCGACCTCGAAACTCGGCAGAAGATACTGAAGGATCCGCACACGGGCTCGTTCGCGGTCATTTCGTTGGGGCTTTTGATCGTTTTCTCGTTCGTCGTGCTCGCTTCATGGTGGTATAGGGCGGCAAAGCTCGTCCCTCTCGCGCTCATACCCGTTTCGACACGCGCATGCGCGGGGATCGCGGTGCTGGCCTTAAAGCCCATGAGCACGAGCCAGTATTCGCGGGAGCGCGATAGGAAGCTCATAATACCGCTTTGCGTTATGCTCGCGGCGGCGGTCGTGCTTCCCATAGTATTCATGGGGCTTTCCGGCCTCGCTCCCGCGGCGGCGGCCGCGGGCTACTGGCTCTTCTGCCTTTACGGGAGGAAGCAGCTCGGCGGCATGAACGGCGATATCTCGGGCTTCGCGCTCACTCTGGGCGAGCTCATAGGACAAACAGTGCTTGTATTTGTGGGGTAGTTATGGAATTGATAATCGGCGGCGCGTATCAGGGAAAGCTGACTTGCGCCGTGAACAAATACGGCTTTCCCAAGGAGGAGCTTTTCGATCTTTCATCGGGCTTCCCCGAGGGCGAGTACGCCTGTTTTTACCATCTGGAGGCGCTGACAAGGCTTGCCTCCGGTGAGGGCCTTCCCGGCGAGGAGATCGCAAAAAGACTTTTGCCGCATATAAAAAACTCCGTCGTGATATCGCGCGAGATCGGCTGCGGCATAGTCCCGATGGACCCCGGCGAAAGGCTTTACCGCGAGGCGCACGGCACTGTCCTCCGGCTGCTTGCCGAAAACGCCGGCGCCGTCACCCGGATATTCTGCGGTATCGAGGAGAAATTGAAATGAAACTGACTCTTTTGCGACACGGCAATACGGAAGGCAACCTCCGCGGCCTCTACTACGGCGCATCGGATATCCCCATACTCCCCGAGAGCGAGGAGGAGCTCAAGGCGCGCGCCCTGAAGGGCGGATACCCCAGCGCGAACAGGTATTATACCAGCGGCATGAAGCGCGCCGAGCAGTCCTTCGCCGCGCTCTACGGCGATATCCCGCACGAGGCGCTTACCGGTCTTAGGGAGATAAACCTCGGCGAATTCGAGATGCGCGCCTATGAGGAATTGAAGGACGACCCGAAATTCATCGCGTGGTGCACGGGCGATAACGAAAGGAACGTCTGCCCCGGCGGCGAGAGCGGCGAGCAGGTGACCGAGCGCGCTCTGGCGGCGCTGAAGCCCATAATCGAGAGCGGCGAGGACGCGGTCATAATCACCCACGGCGGCGTTATCGGCGGCGTACTTGCGAAGCTCTTCCCCAACCCGAAGGGGAGGTTCCTCTTCACCCCCGTGCCCGGCACGGGGTACACGGTCGAATTCGAGGGAACCGAGCCCATAAGCTATCACAGGGTCCCGGAAGACGAAGAAAATGAATGAACGCAGGGAAAAAATCAACAGGGTGCTCATAGCCGGCACGGGCTCCGGCTGCGGCAAGACGACCGTGACCTGCGCCGTGCTTTCGGCGCTCAAGGCGCGCGGGCTCAATATCGGCGCGGCAAAATGCGGGCCGGATTACATAGACCCCATGTTCCACAGGAGCGTTATCGGCGCGCCTTCCGTGAACCTCGACCCCTTCTTTTTCGATGAGAACACGCTCCGCTTCCTGCTCGCGAAAAACGGCGCGGGAAGGGCGCTCACGGTGATAGAGGGCGTGATGGGCTATTACGACG
Organism: uncultured Clostridia bacterium; assembly: GCA_947306125.1. Lineage (GTDB taxonomy): Bacteria > Bacillota > Clostridia > Christensenellales > CAG-138 > UBA3857. The sequence goes on from CAMZFO010000043.1 coordinate 11,864, forward strand.
GCCTCGGCCTCACCTCGTTCAAGGCGAGCGCATACGACCTTGCCCGGGCAACGCAGACGCCCGTGATACTGACTGTGAACGCGAGGGGCGCTTCGCTCTCGATCCTGGCTCAGATAAAGGGTTTTTCGGGATTCGTTCCCGAGAGCTTCATAAGGGGCGTTATACTCAACAACTGCTCCGAAAAGGTCTATTCCGCGCTCGCGCCGGAGATCGAAAGCCGGCTCGGGATAAGGCCTTTGGGCTTCATGCCGCGCATGCCGGAAGCGGAGATAGGCAGCCGTCATCTGGGGCTCATAACCGCCGACGAGATAGCGGATATAAAGGAAAGGATGGGGCGTCTGGCGGCGCAGGCCGAAAAAAGCCTCGATATCGACGGGATCCTCGGACTTTCCGGGAGCGCGCCGGAGCTTGAGTTCGAGCCTGTCGCTTTCAAGAAGCACGAGCCCGTGCGCATCGCCCTTGCGAGGGACAGGGCCTTCTGCTTCTACTACGAGGACAGCCTCGATATGCTGCGCGAGATGGGCGCGGAGCTCGTTCCGTTCAGCCCGCTCGAGGACGCGGGGCTTCCCGAAAACGTGCACGGGCTTTACCTCGGCGGAGGCTATCCCGAGCTTTACGCGGACAAGCTTTCAGCAAATACGGCAATGCGGGAGAGCATACGGCGCGCATTGGAAAAGGGTCTCCCCTGCTTTGCGGAGTGCGGCGGGTTCATGTACCTTACCGAGGCGATCGGAGGGCTCCCTGCGGTCGGCTCGATAAAGGGCAGGAGCTTTGATAACGGCAGGCTCACGCGCTTCGGATATGTCCGCATCACGGCCGAAAAGGACAATATGCTCTGCAAAAAGGGCGGCTCCATACCCGCTCACGAGTTCCATCACTGGGACGCCGAGGATCCGGGCAACGCTTTCACCGCGCGGAAGCCGGATGGCAGGAGCTGGAGCTGCATACACGCCTCCGATACGCTCTTCGCGGGATACCCGCATATCCATTTTTACGCGAACCCGGCCTTTGCCGAAGGGTTCTATAACGCCTGCATAAAGGAGAAGCACCGTGTTTGAGATAATAAAACCCATGGAAATAGAAAAACGCAGCTTTGAGATCATCTCGGGCATATTGGCCGACGAGGGAATAGTTCTCGATCCCGAAAACGAGCTTGTCATAAAGCGCGTGATACACACGACCGCCGATTTCGAGTACGTTAAAAACCTCGTATTCTCCGAGCACGCGGTAAGCTTGGGCATAGAGGCGCTCCGGGAGGGCTGCGATATAGTGACCGACACGCAGATGGCAAGATCGGGCATCAGCAAGGCGGCCCTTTCAAAGCTCGGCGGAGAAGCGCACTGCTTCATGTCGGACGAGGACGTGGCCGCTGAGGCGAAGGCCCGGGGCGTCACCCGCGCGGTCGTCTCGATGGAAAAGGCGGCGGGGCTCGAAAAGCCGCTGATATTCGCCATAGGCAACGCGCCCACGGCGTTGATAGCGCTCAACGAGCTTATAAAGGAAGGAAAACTTGCGCCGAAGCTCGTGATAGGCGTGCCGGTGGGCTTCGTGAACGTGGTCGAATCGAAGGAGCTCATAATTAATTCGGGCGTGCCGCATATAGTGGCTCGCGGAAGGAAGGGCGGCTCGAACGTCGCGGCGGCGATAGTCAACGCAATGCTTTATCAGATAACGAGATGAACGAGTACATAATACAGGACGGCAAAAAATTAAGGCTCGGGTACACCACCGGCTCCTGCGCGGCGGCGGCTTCAAAGGCCGCGGCTTATATGCTGCTCTCAGGGCGGGTAAAGGAACGCATCACGCTTGAGACCCCCAAGGGGATAACGCTCGAGCTCGATATAGAGGATATCAGGGCGGGCGAAACGGCCGTATCGTGCGCGGTCAGGAAGGATGCGGGCGACGACCCGGATATTACGGACGGCGCGCTGGTGTATTCGACCGTTTCTTTTTCAGAGGAGCCGGGAGTGCATATCGACGGCGGCGAGGGCGTTGGCAGAGTCACCAAGCCCGGACTCGATCAGCCCGTCGGGAACGCCGCGATAAACTCCGTGCCTCGGAGGATGATCTGCGAAAACGTCGCGGAGGTGATGCGCCTCTTCGACTGCAGAGAGGGGCTTTCCGTCGTCATCTCCATCCCAAAGGGCGCGGAGCTTGCGAAAAAGACCTTCAACCCCCGCCTCGGGATAGTCGGCGGGATATCCGTACTGGGTACGACGGGCATAGTGGAGCCCATGAGCGAGAAGGCGCTGGTCGAAACGATACGCACGGAGCTTGCTCAAAGGCGCGCCATGGGGTTCGGCGCAGCGCTCCTGACGCCCGGGAATTACGGCGCGGAGTTTATCAAAAAGAGCCTCGGCGTCGATCCCGAAAGGGCCGTGCAGACCTCGAATTTTATTGGCGATTCACTTGATATCTGCCGCGAGCTCGGCTTCGGCAGGATACTTTTGATAGGGCATATAGGCAAGCTCGTGAAGCTCGCCGGCAACATGATGAACACGCACTCGAAATACGGCGACTGCCGCATGGAGATACTCGCCGCCCACGCGGGCGCGGCGGGCGC
>CAMZFO010000044.1 GCA_947306125.1 uncultured Clostridia bacterium
CACCCCACTTGTTAGCATTATACCACATGTCTAACAAATGGGGTGCAGTTCATTTTACCTTGCGGGCTTTTAAGTTGGCTTTAACAGCGGGTAAAGAGCAGCAGCACCGTGCCTGTGATAATGAGTATCAGTATCAGGCAGGGCAGGCCGATGGTCAGGAAGCCGGAAAGTATCAGAGCGAGGTTGTCGTTCTTATCCAGTATCACTTCCTCATCGCTGAGGTCCACGTGCCCTTCCCTGTGCCTGCGTTCCTTACCGCTCATTTATTCGCCTCGGTCTTGGTGGTCTTGACCTTGAAGAGGAACTCCTTGTTATCGCCCAGCTTGCGCTCGGGATAATGGCAGGCGCAGAAGTGGTTGGGCTCGATCTCCACGAGGGGAGGCGCGACCCTGGAGCACTTCTCGGTGGCCATATAGCAGCGGGTGCAGAACTTGCATCCGGGCGGGGGATTGACGGGGCTGGGGATATTGCCCTCGAGGATGATCCTCTCCTTGTCGGCGGAGCCTTCCTCGGTCGTCGGGATGGAGGAGAGCAGCGCGACGGTGTAGGGATGACGCGGATCCTTGAACATGGTCTCCTTGTCGGCAAGCTCGACTATGTTGCCCAGATACATGACGGCTATACGGTCGGAGATGAACTTGACGACCGAGAGGTCATGCGAGATGAACATATAGGTGAGCTTCTGCTTTTCCTTCAGCTCCTGGAGCAGGTTGATGATCTGGGACTGAATGGAAACGTCCAGCGCGGATACGCACTCGTCGCAGACGACGAACTTGGGCTGCACGGCAAGGGCGCGGGCGATACAGATACGCTGGCGCTGACCGCCGGAGAACTGATGCGGATAGCGGTGGAGCATATACTCCTGCAGACCGCAGTTCTCCATCGTCTTGACGATGTACTCGCGGAGCTTGGGAGAGCCGTGCTTGAAGAACTTATGGGTGACAAGGCCTTCCTCGATGATCTGACCGACGGTGAAGCGGGGGTTCAGCGAGGAGTAAGGATCCTGGAATATGATCTGCAGATCCTTGCGCAGGTCGCGCATCTCGTTATACTTGAGGCGCGCGAGGTCGATGCCGTTATCACGCATTGCCTCGTACTTTTCAAACTCCTCGTCGCCGGCGTACTTCGCCTTTACGGCGTCGAGCTTGGACTGGATCTCGGCGATCTCGGCGTCCGCCTTCGCAACGGCGGCGTCGATCTTGTTGAGCTCGGCGGCCGCGGCGTCGCGCTTCTTGGTGAGGGAAGCGACCTTCTTTTCGGCGCACTCGGCAAGGCTGTGCTCATAGTGCTCGAAATTGACGCGGTGCTTGGCGCGGTTGGCGTTGATGCCCTTGCGCTTCTTGTTGGCTTCATAGAGCTCGTGCAGGAGCTTCATACCCTCGGGATCCCTCTTGGCATAGAAGCCGCCCAGGATCTTGACGATATTGCTCAGATGAGTCTGCTCCTCGCACTTGGCGATATTCGCGCTCTGGAGGAGGTAGAAATCGGCGCCGTCTTCGCCGCCGGCTTCCTCGACCTTCTTCTCAAGCTCACGGACCTTTTCGGTGGCCTTTTCCAGCTTTTTGCGGTATTTGCCATCGTTCTTGATGGTGTCCTCTACGTATTCGGGAGTCATCTCGTCGAGAGTCGTACCGTAGTAGAGCGTGCAGCCGGCGGTCTGCGGATAGAGCTGCAGAAGAACGCGGCCAAGCGTGGACTTACCGCAGCCGGACTCGCCGACTATGCCGAGCGTCTCACCCTCATAAATGTCCAGTGTGATGTCCTCGTTAGCGCGGACATACAGCTGCTTTTTCTGGAAGATGGAGGTCTTAGCAACGGGGAAGTACTTTTTCAGATTAGTAATTGACAGTAATTTCTTTGTGTTCGGCACTGTTCCGTTCCTCCTTGTCAGGATAGAAGCACCTGATCATCTGATCGTCGGAAATGCTGACCAGCTCAGGCTCTTCGTCGATGCACTTCTGCGTGCAGTACTTGCAGCGGGGTGCGAATTTGCAGCCCTTCGGCAGAGCGAGGGGATGCGGCACTACGCCGGGGATCGGGTCGAGTCGGTCGCTCTCGTTTTCGAGGCGGGGGATCGACATCATAGACCCTCGGTGTAGGGGTGGTTATAGTTGTTCGTGCCGCGGAATATGACCGCCGCGGGCGCCTTCTCAACGACCTGTCCGCAGTACATGACGGCGACGTCATCCGCCATCTCGTTGATAACGCCGAGATCGTGCGTGATGAATATGATCGCGGTGCCGGTGGACTTCTTCAGATCGTTCATCAGCTTCAGTATCTGCGCCTGGATGGTAACGTCCAGAGCGGTGGTCGGCTCGTCCGCGATGAGTATCTTGGGCTTACAGGCAAGCGCCATGGCGATCATGATGCGCTGGCGCATACCGCCGGAGAGCTGATGCGGATACTGCTTGATAACGACCTCGGGGTTCGGGATCTGCACGTCGTAAAGCATCTGGAGCGCGTGCTCGTGCGCTTCCTTCTTGTTCATGCCCTGATGGATCATGAACGGCTCGGAAAGCTGACGGTCGACGGAGAAGACGGGGTTAAGGCTCGTCATCGGCTCCTGGAATATAACGGAGATATCGTTGCCTCGGACGTTATACATTTCCTTGAGGGTGTACTTGGTGAGGTCCTTGCCCTCGAGCAGGATCTCGCCGCTGTCGATATAGCCGTTGCCGTCGAGCAGCTGCAGTATGCTCATTGCGGAGACCGACTTACCGGAACCCGACTCGCCGACTATACCGATCGTCTTGCCGGCTTCGAGCGTATAGGATACGTCGTTGACGGCCTTGACGATGCCCTTCTTGGTCGTGAAGAATGTATGAAGGTGTTTTACTTCAAGCAATGCCATGGTTCGTTTCCTCCTTACTTATCGTTCGAGGACTTGGGGTCCATAACGTCGCGCAGCGTATCGCCGATGGTGTTGATACAGACTGTGGTGAATACAAGTATCGCGGAGGTAAACAGCCACTGCCACCAGAAGTTGATGGCCGCAGTCGCATTACTTGCGCGGGAGAGCATGTTGCCCCAGCTGGGCTGCGGGTAGTTGACGCCGAAGCCGAGGAAGGAGAGCGAGGTCTCCGTCTGCATGGAGGCGGCGAAGCTCAGGGTCATATTGACGAGAATAACGGAGATGATATTGGGCAGGATATGCTTGAAGGCGATCCTCGTCTCCTTGACGCCCATGGACTGGGCGGCGGTGACGTACTCGCTCTCACGCGCGACGAGGATCTGCGCACGGGTGATGTACGCGAATCCCGGCCAGCCGAGGATACCGAGTATGACCATTATCATGTAGAGTCGCTGGTTCGTGCTTATGGCGACCTGCGAGAGCAGCGAGCTCAGTATCAGCATGAAGGGGTAAAGCGGGATGGAGCTGAACACCTCCGCGATACGCATGAGCAGTATGTCGATCCAGCCGCCGAAGTAACCGGAGATCAGACCGATGGAAACGCCGATGATGATCTCGATTATAACGGCGATGGCGCCGACCGTCATGGTGACCTTACCGCCGGCGATGGTGCGCTGGAAGATATCCGCGCCCGCGCCGTCAGTACCGAAGATATAGCCCTTGAGGCCCCACTTGCCGATCAGCTTGTTGTTCGCGTCGGCAACGTAGCTCTGGAAGGAGCCGGCGAAGACCTTCGCGGCCTGGCCCTTGAGATTGGGGACCTTGGTCTGATAGTAGTGGTCGCCGCCGAAGGCGTAGACGTTGCCCTTATTGGTGAGGCCCACGAAGTGGTAGTTGCCGCCCTCGATGTCGACGAAGCGCTCGTCGGCGGGGAGCTGCGGAACGTCCACGACGTCCTTATCGAAGTCGCCCGCGAAGCAGATGCTGCCGTCGTCCAGCAGGAGACATAAGCTCTTGGTGGTGCAGCGGATCTCGTTGATCTTGCGGCCGTTCAGATATTCGCCGATCTTGACGCCCTTGGCTCCGATATTCGGACGGACGGTGTTGTAAAGGCCCTTGATACCGGTGACGACGGTGGTCTGCTTGGAATCGAGACCCACGACGTTGTTCAGCGTGAAGTCGATATCCAGCATGTTCGTCCTGCCGATGAACTTATCGAGGTTGGCGTAGGTCTGCTTATTGCCCCAGATATAAAGCGTGCCGTCCTGCATGAGTATTGCGGACGCCTGGTAACCGCAGGTCACCTTCTTGATCTGGGTGGGATCCAGAGTGCCGTTCGCGACCTCGTCGGGAATAGGCTCGAGGTTGGAGTTCGCCTCGATCTCGGGAGTCCTTTCGATCTGGCCGAAGCGGTTGCTGCCCCAGCCGAAATAGGTGCCGTCCTCCGCTATCGCGATGACGTGGTCCTGACCGGCTGCGGCGAAGGCGATCTTCTTATCGTTGATGCCCTCGGGCATATTCTTGACGTTGACGCCGGATGCGCCGATGCGGGTGACGCCCCAGATATAGACCTTGCCGGCGTTGGAGAGGCCGACGGAGAAGCTTCCGTAGGAATCGACCGATTTAAGATCGTTCTTAAGCTCCGCGGGAACGGCCATGAACGACCTCGTCGGGGGAAGGTCGACCTGAGTGGTCTCGGTGAAGGAATCGTAGTATTTGGGCATGAAGTACGGCCCGATGAACACCACGAGGAACATTACCAGAACGACGATAACGGATACGACTGCGAATTTGCGGTCCATGAAGCGGTTGAAGACCTGCCTCGCGGGGCTCACGATGAGCTCGGAGTCATCGGGAACGCCGTTCTTGTACTTGATCTCCTTTTCTGCGTGCTGCTTCTTGCCGAACCATTTTTCCTCATATTTCAGACCGAAGATCCAGCGGACCAGCCAGCGGGCAAGAGTACGGAATACATTTTCTTTCTTCTGCTTTTCCATTGTTCTTTCCTCCTTACTTGCTGATCCTGACTCGAGGATCGACGATGCCGTAGGTCAGGTCGATAACAAGGTTGCTGAACAGTCCGATGAAGGTATAGATGACCTCCAGGAACATGATCAAATCGTAGTCGGCCTGGCGGACGGAGTTGAGGAACAGAAGGCCCATGCCCTTGAAGCCGAACATCGTTTCAAGTATCATGGCGCCGGAGATGACTCCGAAGAAGCCGCCGACGATGATGGAGACCATCGGGATTATGGCGTTGCGCCAGGCGTGGCTGTAAACGACCGTCTTTTCCGTAAGGCCCTTGGCGCGGGCGGTGCGGATGCAGTCGAGGCTCAGCGCGTCTATCATGGATGCGCGGCAGATACGGGTGATCGAAGCCAGAGAGCCGAATACCAAGCATATCGTGGGCAGCGTGATGTGCCAGAGCACGTCAAGCGCATTCCTCCAGCCCGTCAGCGTGCTGCCCGGCGTTTTCATGCCGCTTACCGGGAACAGATGCAGTATCGAGCAGAAGATAACGATGAATATAATGTAGATAATGAAGCTCGGCGTCGAGAAGCCTATCAGCGACAGGAACTGTACGCTCCGGTCGAACCTTTGGCCTTTCTTTACCGCGCACTTGATTCCGAGAGGAATGGTGATGCCGAGAACGGCGATCTCCGTGAAAATACCGATCAGGAAGGAGTTCCTGATATGGGGGCCGACGACCTTGATGACGGGCTGAGCGTACTGATAGGAATAGCCGAAATCGCCGGTCAGAAGGCCGCTCCTGTGGCCGTCATAGAAGGGATACAAGCCCAGCCAGCGCAGATAGAGCACAAGCTTGTTGTCCGTGTCCGTGCCGTACCTTCTCTGATACTCCAGATACAGCTCCTGGAATTTTTCTTCCTGCTTATCCGCCGGCCAGTTTTTATAGGCGGTCATGGCAGCCTTGGCGTCAGTGTACGCCCTGTTGGCGGGCATCATCTGATAAAGGCAGAAGAGCACGAATGTGAGAAGGATGAACACGAGAAGCATGTATACCACCCTTTTCAATATGTATCTTCCCATAGGTTCTTTACTCCTTAATGCGCCGGTTAAGCGCGTATTTGAAACACATTTGTATGGTGGACTGCACCGTCATACGCAGGAGGCCGGAGCCGCCGTGCATATATACAAATGTGATCCAACCATGTGCGGACAGGAGCTTTTATAAAGCTCGCCCCTCCGTTGAAAGAACGCATCCGGCGGCGCGAATGCCCCGCCGGATGCGAGTGTGTTTACCCGGGAACCTTAATTAGTTCATCCAGTAAATGTCTGCGTAGTCCTTGAGATAGTAAGCAGAGAGGTTATAGAAGGCGTTGGGCTCGATGGCAAGGTTGTAGGAATAGTCGTAAACCGCGCTGCTGAAGCTGGTAGCGAAGTTGAACGCATCATACATGGGCTTTCCGGAGTAACCGCCGTAAACATCCTCCTGATAGAGGTTGTTGAGCAGGTCGGAGAACTCGCCGATGGTGTTGCTGACGACCATACCGCAGGCCTCAACGTTGGGGTTCTCTTTAAAGCCGGTGATGAGCTGGTCGGTGAAGTCGTTGTTGACGGAACCGAACCAGGTGATGACGAGGGGCATATAATAGTCGTCGCCGATCTTGACGGTCTTGTAAGCGCCGTCAACGGACTGGAAGTCGACGTCCCTGGGATCGATCAGATCAGCGGGGATCTTCTTATAACGGACGCCGCTCTCATAGGGCTCGCCCTTCTCGTTGTAGATCCAGCCGCCGGCCTCGAGGACCTCGATAGCGGAGTCCGCGGAGGTGGCATAGGAATCGAGCATCATGCCCTGAGCAACGGCAGCCTTATACATCCAGGAACCGGTGTAGTAGGGGCCGTCGACAACGCCGCCGTAACCGCCGGTGAAGTCCTTAGCGAACTTGGCGCGGTCCATGCAGTAAGCGATGGCCTGACGGACAGCCTGGAACTGGACGGGACCGTAGTCGGCACGGAAGCCGAGCTTACCGTAACCGGCGCGGGCGTAATGGGTGTAGGTGTACTTGTCGGGTGCGGAGTCGGCAAGCTTCAGAGCTTCGTCGGTCTCCTTACCGCCGGTGATGCCGGAGATGCAGTCGATACCGCCGGCCTTGAAGTCCTCAAGCTGAGTGGAGGGAACGATCTGCTTGTAGATGACCCTCTCGATGGAGGGAACGGTGCCCTCATAGTTGCCCTTGAAGTTGGGGTTCTTAACGAGAACGGCCTCGTTGGTGGTATCGTCGAAGCTCTCTACCATGTAGGGGCCGGACCAGGGATACCTGGCGTAGACTTCCTTATCGGTGCTGGTGCACTGCTCCTTGATGTGAGCGGCCATGACGTAGTTGTCGCCGTCCTTGGCATAGAACTCATCGGAGATGTAGCAGCCGTTGCCGTCGTCCATGATGTCGCACTCATCGCCAAGGAACACGCCGGTGGGGTATGCACTGAAGGCGGCGTAGATGATATCATAGAAGTAGGGGAGCTGGGAAGCGGGAACGATGAGAGCGAAGGTGTAATCGTCATAGAGACGGATACCCTTGAGCTCCTTGACGCCTTCCTCGCTGCCGGGACCGGTGTAGAGCTTATACTCGCCATCCCAACCGAGAACGCTGACGCCGCTGGACTCCATGTTGGCAGCCTCGGTGTAAACGGGGGTCAGACTCGCGACGGTGTAGACGATATAGTTCTTAGCGGTGACGGGGGAACCGTCGGAGAACTTCAGATCCTTCTGGATCTCGATCTTGAACTCCTTGTTGCCCTCGGCGTCCTCGGTCTCCCAGTGGTTGGCAACAACGGTGGTATTCCACTCGTAGCCGCCCTCCTTGGTCTTGGAGACGGTCTCAAGACCGGTGGTGAGGTTGCCGCAGTCGCTGTCGGAAGCGGCGGGGTTGGTCTTACCGAAGGCAGGAACGCGGATGTGGCCGGTACCCTCGGTGGTGTTGCCCAGGATGATGGAGTTGTCAGCCTTCTCGGAGGTCCAGTCGATCAGAGCGTCGGCGGGATTCCAATAGGGGTTGGTGGGATAGTCCGCGGTGCCCTTGATCTGCGCATTGTAGAGATCATAGTACTCGTTGGAGTAGAGGGGTACCTCGGGGAGCATAGCGTTCCAGCGGGTGATGTAATACCTCCACCAGGCGGCGTAAACGTCTTCAGAGGTGGTGTACTCACCGGCGGGATCGGTGTTGTAGACCATAGCCATGGAGAGGAAGTCGAGACCGAGGGTATACTGCTTGCCCTCATACTCGATGTAAGCCAGGCCGTCCTCGTCCTCCTGGACGTCGGCGATGGTGATGTCCTTACCACACTGATCGTACAGAGACTGATAGTCCTTACCGTACTCAAGGTTGACGAGACGCATTACGTCGAACTCGGGGACCTTGTCGGGATCGGGCACTTCGGTGGGCTCGGGAGCTTCGGTGGGCTCGGGCGCCTCGGTGGGCTCGGGAGCTTCGGTGGTCTGCTCAGGGGCCTGGGTGGGCTCGGTGGGCTCTACGCTGGGCTTTGTGCAAGCCGCGAGGCCAACGACCATAACCAGAGCAAGAAGCAGAGCGATAAGTTTCTTCATGTTGGAATCCTCCTGTTTTTTATTGTATAGACGCAGATACTGACAGTACACTGCATCTATATCATCGTAGAGTAATTATACCCTCCGAATATACCAATGTCAAGGTTTTTATGAGAATTTGTTAAAAGTTTCGTCACATTTTCACGCTTTTGCCCATTTTCATCGGCAAAAACGGCCTATTTTATCTCCCCCTCGTCGTATGCGGAATTGGGCTTTTCCTCGACTCCGACCGAGCGCAGAAGGAGTATCGCGGCGGTGAGCGCGGCTATCGCGCCGAGGCCGCAGACGAGCTCGAGCACGTCCTTTCCCATGAACATCCAATCCGCGTTCACTATCCTGTAAACGAGCTTGGCGCCGAACGAAACGAGCGTCATTACCCCCACAGCCGCGCCGGAGCGCAGTATCCTGACGAAGCTGTGCATATAGCGGTCGCGGTGCATGGGCTTCAGGCTAAACGGCAGCGACGCGGCGCCCATGAGCAGATAGAGCAGCGGGAAGAGCGCGAGGAGCTTCGGCAGAGCGGCGAGGAGCCAGCCCCTTTCGACCCCTTTGAGGAACAGGGGGAGCACGCAGAGCGCCGCCGCGAGAACGCAGAGCGCCGCGGAGATTATGAGCTTGACCCTTGCCGCGCGCGGCTCGTCGTCCACGAAATACCATATGCCCACGTAGGTCGTCTTTTTGCGCATCCTCCCCTTTTCGTCCTCGACGAGCTCGGTCTTGTAATCGTCGACGTAATTGAGCGTGTCCGATATGCGCTTGCTTCCGTCCAGCAGATTTCCCAGTAAACTCATTGCTTTTCTCCTTTATATCGTATGGTGTTTTCGTTGCTGCCGCCTTGTTTCCTCGTCTGCCGCGGTCTTTCGCTTTGCGAAATGCCGCCCGGGAGTCGGATTTTCAGGCGGAAGAGTCGGCCTTCCCCGGGCGTGGGAAAGGTAAATGCACCGAGTCGCCCCCGGCAAACAACCCTTCAGTCGGCACCGCCGACAGCTCCGGTTAATACGCATAAGGAACAGTTATTATCGAAAGCCGTCTATTTCTTTTGACGTCAATCGAATTATGCTTTATCTAACGTACTTGCCTTGTAATGTTGCTGCGGATATGTCTCGCAGGAGCGGTTCCTCAATCTTGCGCTGACGAGATTCCGCGCCTAACGCGGCGCGGCGCGCTGACCCGCTGCGGCTCGCACAGCTCGCTAGGCTGCGCCGTTATGATGTTGAGTTCCTTATACGGACTATCCGTCCCCTTACACAGGGGAGCCATTGGTCGTTCGCCGCGTCGGCATTTCCCTGCAATTGAGGGCTTTCGGTCGTTACGCTTGTTTTGCTTGAGTGCGGTTAAGGGCTCGAGGTCGGTCCGAGCACCCTGCCTCCCCTCCTGTGAGGGGAGGCGGCGTCCGGTCCGGACGGATCGGATGACGGAAGGGTCGGCTCCGGCTTGAGCTCAAAAACTGCCGCGGAATCGACCCCCGGGCGGCGGCGGATGGGGGGTATATACTTCCTACGGGATCCTGAACAGGATCCCAACTTTATCCGGTGCATCCGGCGAATCCGGGTCGACGCTGAAATGCGCGGCCCTTTGATAAGCCTCGCGCCTCTCGCGGTAGAGGCGGGTGAGCTTTTCATCCGATTCCTCCCGCGTGCTCCCCGCGATAAGGGGCCTGTTCACCGTGCTCTGCCCCAGCAGCCGCTCGAGCGCGCGGTCCAAAAACACCACCGTTCCCGAGCCGCGCATGAGCCGCACGTTCTCCGCGCGCAGGGGCATGCCTCCGCCCGTGGCGACTATGAGCCCCCCGCGGGAGGCTATCGAGCGCAGCAGCGCCGTTTCCATATCGCGGAAGCTCTCCTCGCCGAGCTTTGAAAATATCTCGTCTATGCTCATGCCCGTGCGCTCCATAATGAGCTTGTCGGTGTCGACGAGCGGGCGCCCGAGCCGTGCCGCGAGCTTTTTGCCCAGCCGCGTCTTGCCGCAGTCGGGCATGCCTATGAGGTAAAGATCGAGCCCCGCCCGCTGCACGGCCTTCGATTCCTCTATCAGCAGGCGCAGGAGCCTTTCGCCCCCCGCTCTCGCCTCCTCGGGAGCCTCCTCAAGGCGCGCGGCGATAAGCTCCGCCTCGCGCTCCGCGTCCTCCACGGGGATCCCCGCCTCGCGCTTGACCGCGCCTATGACCTTCGCCGTTTCCATGCGCCGCGCGAAAAGGCGCAGCATCTCGGCGTCTATCGAATCGAGCTCCCCGCGGAGCTTTGATAATCTTTCATCCATTTTCTTCACCCATCATAAGCAGATCCGCCGTCCCCAGCGCCGCCGCCGCCTCGACCGCCGCGAGCCCCCGCGGGAGTATGCAGGTATCGTGCCGCCCCGTTATCGTAAGCGGCACGGGCTTTTTTTCGATCAGGTCGAAGCCCGTCTGAGGAAGCGATATCGACGGCACGGGACGGAACGCGCAGCGGAATATGAGCGGCATGCCGTTCGCCATGCCCCCGTTCACCCCGCCCGAGCGGTTCGTGAGAGTCCTTCCGCCCTCGCCGAAGCAGTCGTTCATAAGGCTCCCGCGGGCGCGCAGCTCGCCGAAGCTCACCCCGCGCAGCCCCGGTATCATGAAGAGCAGCCTTGAAAGCGTGCCCTCGACGCCGTTTGCAAGGGGCTCTCCCAGGCCCACGGGCAGCCCCGTGACGGCTACCTCCGCCTCGCAGGAGAGGGTATCCCCCTCCCGCCTCGTTTGCTCGATAAGCGCCTTCATGCCCGCCCCGAGGCTCGGGTCCACGAGCGGGAAAAGCCTGTCCATATCGGGCTTTTCGGTCAGCATGGGGTCGAAAGGCGCGTCCTTCAGCTCCCCTATCGCGGCGATATGCCCGAAAACTTCTATCCCCCTCGTGCGAAGGAGCTGCCTGCACACGGCGCCCGCGGCGGTCATGGGCAGAGTCATCCTGCCCGAATACCTGCCGCCGCCGGAGATATCCTCCCCGCCTCCGGATTTAACGAAGGCCGCGTAGTCCGCATGCGAGGGCCTTGCGACGGGGCGGTATTCCGAGCGGTCGTATGCCCGGTTCTTAAAGCTCATCCTTATCACGCCGCCCGTCGTCACGCCGTTTTCGAGCCCGGCCTCGATAATGGGCTCGTCCGCCTCGCGCCTGCCCGTGGCGAACCCGTAGGCCGCCGCGCTGCGCCGCTCCAGCTCTCCGCGAAGGGCGTCCGGATCGACCGCCAACCCCGCGGGTATGCCCTCGAGCTCGAAGCCCAGCTCCGGCGCGTGCGAAGCCCCGAAAAGCCGGAGCCTTACCGCCGTTCCGACCGTATCGTTATTCATTCCGACTCCTCCTCTTCGCGCCTGACCGCGCCTTTAGTCAGCTCTGCATAGTCCTCCCAGAAGCGCGGCGCCGATTTGGCGACGCACTCCGCGCCCCTCAAGGTCACGGGCGAATCGCATATCATGGCCGCCAAAGCCGCGGCAAACGCCAGCCGGTGGTCGCGCAAAAGCCCGCAGTCGCCCCCGCGCAGGCTCCCCGCGCCGTGAACTATGACGCAGTTTTCACCGACCCGGGCGCTGCCGCCGAGATCGTTTATCAGCTTCACAACGCCCGCCTCGCGGTCGCTCTCCTTCGTGCGGAGGCGCCGCGTGCCGCGTATCACCGTATCGCCCCGCTTTGCGCAGGCGCAGGCGGCGAGCACGGGCAGCAGATCGGGGCAGTCGGTGATATCGCATTCATCGAGCCCCGCAAGGCCTTGAAAAGCCCCGTCCGGCTGGAGCGTGTCCGCGCCCCCGCCGATGATCTCCACGCTCCCGCCCATAAGATCCATGGCCTCGTATACCGCCGCGAGCGAGGCGTCGCCCGCGACCAACAAGCGCTCCGGCACGGCGTAGCGCGAAGGGTAAGTCCTGAAGCCCTCCGCCGTCTCCTCCGCCCTGCCGCCGAAGAGCCGCATGAACCGCAGGGTCATATCCGCATAGGGCCTTGAAACGAGCCCGTTCCTTATAATAATATCGCATTCGCGGGGAAGCAGCGGCAAAGCCATTATAAGCCCCGAAACGAACTGCGAGGATCTTGAGCAGTCTATCTCGAATCTCGTTCCCTCAAGCTCCGCCCGGGCTTCAATAAGCCCGGTGCCGGGCTCCGGCGCAAGGCTCGTCCCGAGGCATTCCTCTATCTCCGCAAAGCCCCGCCGGAGCAGCGCCTCGTCCGCGCGGAGCGATATCCGCCCGAAGAGCGCCGCCTGAATGGGGATCAGGAAGCGCATCAGCGCCGCGCTCTCCCCGACGTAAGCGCTCCTTAAGTCCCCCGCCGCTTCGAGCGCGCGGCTCAGGTCCGCGCAGAAGGGCGCGGGGAAGCCCGCGGCGGCCTCCTCCGGGTCTCCGCCCGCAAGCGCAAGGAGCAGCGCCGCCCTTATCGCCTCGGATTTCGAGGGAGGCAGGCGCACGCTCCCGCTCGGCTTTATGCGGTTTATAAGCGTACATTTCATATAATTAATATAGCACAGAAGCGGCGTCGTGACAATAGCGGGCTTGAAAAGCGCTCTCGGGTTTGGTATACTCTAACCGATAAAAAAAACAAGGAGGAGCAACTATGTACTGCACAAGAAGCGTCACCCGCGACATAACCTGGGTGGGCGGGAACGACCGCCGCCTTTCCGTGTTCGAGGGGGTCTACAAATGCCCCGCGGGAGTATCCTATAACTCCTATCTGATAAACGACGAGAAGACCGTCCTCATGGACACCGTCGACCGCGCCGTTTCCGCCGTTTTCTTTGAGAATATCGAGCATGAGCTCGCGGGCAGGAGGCTCGATTACGTCGTCGTTCAGCACATGGAGCCCGACCACTCCGCGACTTTGGCCGAGCTCGTTCTGCGCCATCCGGAGACGACGATAGTCTGCAACGCCAAGCTCGCCGCGATGATAAAGCAGTTCTTCGATTTCGACCTCGATTCCCGCTGCCTGCTCGTCAAGGAGGGCGACGTGCTCGAGACCGGGCGCCACAAGCTCACTTTCGTAATGGCTCCCATGGTGCACTGGCCCGAGGTAATGGTCACGTTCGATCCCGAGGACGGCCTGCTCTTCTCTGCCGACGCTTTCGGCACCTTCGGCGCCATAGACGGCGCGCTCTTTGCCGACGAGGTGGATTTTGAGCACTGCTATATGGACGAGGCCCGCCGCTATTACTGCAATATAGTCGGCAAATACGGCCCGCAGGTCTCCGCGCTCCTTAAAAAGGCTTCGGGGCTCGATATCCGCATGATACTCCCCCTGCACGGCTTCGTCTGGCGCAATAATCTCGGCGACATACTCGATAAGTACATCCATTGGGCTTCTTACGAGCCCGAGGAAAAGGCCGTCGTCATCGCCTACGCCTCCGTTTACGGCAACACCGCCAACGCCGCGGAGATACTCTCCTGCCGCCTGCGCGAAAAGGGCGTGAAAACCTATATGTACGACGTTTCCATGACGAGCGCCGACTATATCATCGCCGCCGCGTTCCGCTGCAGCCATCTCGTTTTCGCCTCCACCACCTATAACGCGGGCATATTCGTCCGCATGGAGGAGCTCCTGCACGACCTCGCCGCGCACGGCGTCCGCAGCCGCAAGGCCGCCTTCATCGAAAACGGCTCCTGGGCGGCGACCAGCGGCAAGCTGATGCGCTCCATTCTGGAGGACTGCAAAAACATGACCTTCGTCGAGAGCACCGTGTCGCTCAAGTCCTCCGTAAAGCCCGAAAAGCTCGCGGAGATAGATGCGCTGGCGGACGAGCTGGCAAAGGATTTCGCCGCCCCCGCAAGGCCCGCCGCGGCGGCCGCTCCCGACGAGTCCTCGATAGACCCCGCCGCCTTCAATAAGCTCTCCTACGGCCTGTTCGTGCTCACCGCCAGAGACGGCGACGACCTCAACGGCTGCATAATCAACACCGCGCAGATGCTCACGGATTCCCCCAAGCGCATCACCATCGCCGT
>CAMZFO010000045.1 GCA_947306125.1 uncultured Clostridia bacterium
GCCGCGGAGGTGCAGGAGCCCGCGCCCGTGAGGACGTATCAGAAGCCGCCCATAACGCTTCTCAGGCAGCCCGACCGCAGCGAGGCGATAGCCAACGACTCCCCCGCCGAGAAGGCGAAGCTTTTGATAGAGACCCTTGCGAGCTTCAATATCAGCGCGAAGGTGACAAACATAAGCGTGGGCCCCGTCATAACGAGATTCGAGATACAGCCCGCGCAGGGCGTGAGGGTCAACCGCATAACCTCCCTGAGCAACGATATCGCTCTGGCGCTCGCTGCGCCGCGCGTCAGGATAGAGGCGCCCATACCCGGCAAGGCGGCCGTCGGCATAGAGATACCCAATAAGGACACCGCTATGGTAAGGCTGCGCGAGGTCATCGACACGCGCGAATTCTCCGTCGCCTCCTCGCCTCTGACGTTTGCGCTCGGCAAGGATATCGCGGGCAAGCCCGTTTACGCCAATCTCGAGAGGATGCCGCATATGCTTATCGCGGGCGCTACCGGCTCCGGTAAATCCGTCTGCATAAACAGCATACTTTTGAGCACCGTCTATAAGGCCACCCCCGACGAGGTCAGGATGATACTCATCGATCCCAAGGTGGTCGAGCTTTCGATATTCGCTCCCATGCCCCATCTTTACTGCCCCATCGTCACCGATCCCAGGAAGGCGGCGGGCGTATTGAAGTGGGCCTGCAACGAGATGGATCAGCGCTACAGCAAGATGAGCAAGCTCAACGCGCGCGACCTCGCAAGGTACAATTCGCTTCAGGAAAAGCCCGAGGACAGGCTGCCGAGGCTTATGATAGTCATTGACGAGCTGGCCGACCTCATGATAGTTTCCGCGAAGGACGTTGAGGATTCGATCGCCCGCCTTGCGCAGCTCGGCCGCGCCTGCGGCATACATTTGATCGTCGCCACCCAGCGCCCCTCCGTGGACGTGCTGACGGGCCTTATAAAGGCGAACATCCCCTCCAGGATCGCCTTCGCCGTCTCCAGCGCCATCGACTCCCGCGTCATACTCGAAACGGGCGGCGCGGAAAAGCTTCTGGGGCACGGCGATATGCTCTTCCATCCCAACGGCGCCGCGAAGCCCATCAGGGCGCAGGGCGCTTACGTTGACGACGAGGAGGTCGAGAGCATAATGAAGTTCTTCGAGGAGCACAATATGACCGCTCCGCAGGACGACCGCGTGCTGAGCTCGATACCGGAGCTGACCTCATCTACGGGTCAGGGCAACGGCAAGCAGGAGGACGACCTCCTGCCCGACGCGGTGAGGATAGTCATGGATTCCGGCTCCGCCTCGATATCCATGATACAGCGCAGGCTGAGGGTCGGCTACGCGAGGGCCGCGCGTCTCGTGGACATTATGGAGCAGATGAAGCTCGTTTCCGGCTTCGACGGCTCCAAGCCCCGCAAGGTGCTCATAGACGAAGCGGGCTACGCGAGGCTCTTCGGCGGCGGTTACGCCCCGGAGGAGGCCGCGTCCGACGCGGTATTTGACGGCGCTGAGGGCTCCGAGGACGATTTTGAGGAATAAGCAATGGAAGTCTGCAAGGTAGGCATGGTCTCGCTCGGGTGCTCAAAAAACCGGGTGGATTCAGAGGAGATATTGGGCGAGCTGGCCGTGCGCGGTTTTGTGCCCGCGGCGGATCCGGAGGACGCCGAGGTGATAATCGTCAACACCTGCGGCTTTATCGAAAGCGCGAAGGTGGATTCTTTGGATTCCGTGTTCGAGATGGCAAGGTATAAGCAGGAGGGCTCCTGCCGCCTGCTCGTGGTCTGCGGCTGTCTTTCCGAGCGCTATTACGACGAGCTTCAGGAGGAGCTTCCCGAGGCCGATCTCATTTGGGGCGTGAAGGATCACCGCGGGCTCGCGGAGGCCATAGAGCAGCGCATCTGGGGCGGCATTTCCTCCCCCTGCTGTGCGCCTAAAAGGGTCGTCTCCACTCCCCACTACCGCGCGTATCTGCGCATCGCCGACGGCTGTGACAACCGCTGCACCTACTGCGCCATACCTTTGATCCGCGGGGGCAGGGTGAGCGTGCCCATGGAGAAGCTTATAGAAGAGGCTCGGGAGCTGGCCGAGGGCGGGGTCACGGAGCTGACCGTTATCGCGCAGGACACCTCCGCTTACGGCATAGACCTTTACGGCGAGCCGAGGCTTGCCGAGCTTTTAACGGAGCTTGCGAAGATAGAAAAGCTGCATTGGGTGCGCCTTTTATACACCTACCCCAACACCGTTGACGAAAAGCTGATAGGCGTTATAAACGCCGAGCCCAAGCTCTGCAATTACATCGATATGCCCATACAGCATATCAATTCCCGTTTGCTTGCCGCCATGAACCGGCACGGCTCCGCGGAGCACATAAGGGAGATCACCGATCACATACGCAGTACGAATCCCGATTTTATACTGAGGACGACCGCGATAGTCGGCTTCCCCGGCGAAACGGACGAGGAATTCGAGGAGCTCCTCGGGTTCTTCCGGGAGCATCCCTATGACCGCGTGGGCGCCTTCACATATTCCCCGGAGGACGGCACGCCCGCGGCGGAGATGGAGGGCCAGATACCCGAAAAGGTCAAGCAGCGCCGCTACGACCGCCTCATGCGACGCCAGATGAAGATATCGCTCGAGGCGAACAGGGCGCGCATAGGCAGGGTGTATGAGGTGCTCGTGGACGAAGTGAAGGACGGCACGGCCTTCTGCCGTTCATATGCGGAGGCCGCCGAGGTGGACGGCTTCATAAAGGTGAAGCTGCGCGAGGGCGAGTCCCCCGAATGCGGCAGCTACAGATACGCCCGTATTACCGGCGCGGAGGCATACG
Organism: uncultured Clostridia bacterium; assembly: GCA_947306125.1. Taxonomy (GTDB): domain Bacteria; phylum Bacillota; class Clostridia; order Christensenellales; family CAG-138; genus UBA3857. The sequence continues at coordinate 2,825 of CAMZFO010000045.1, forward strand.
ATCTTTACGCCGAGTGGATATAACGGAAAGGAGATAATCTATGAATCTTCCCAACAAGCTGACCATTGCGCGAATGATAGCGATACCCTTCTTCATCGCCTGCTTCTTTCTGCCCGAAAACGTGATGTTCACGCTCTGCGGCGCCGCGATCAAGACGAAATACGTCGTTGCGGGCATAATATTCATACTGGCATACGTTACGGACACGCTTGACGGGCGCATTGCGAGGAAATACGATCTCGTGACCGATTTCGGCAAGCTTATGGATCCCATCGCCGACAAGCTTCTGACCGCCGCCTGCATGATAATGCTTATCGGCCGCGGCCTTATGAGCACCGGGAACCGTCTCCTGCCCGTTTACACCGTCATAGTCATCGCGCGCGAATTCCTTGTCAGCGGCATGCGCCTCGTCGCGGCGAGCCGCGGCACCGTAATGGCGGCGGGTGCCCTCGGCAAGATAAAGACCACCCTGCAGAGCATCGCTCTGCCGCTGGTGCTGGTATTGGGGCCCTTCTTCCGCGCGATAAAAGTCCCCGTCGATTTCGCCCTGCTCACCGCGTCCGTCGTTATGACCATATGGTCGGGCCTCGATTACATAATCCGCAACCGAAAGCTCTTTGCGGAGCCCGAAAAAGAGGCGGCGTAAATGAAATTTTCGGATGAAGCGGGCTTCGAGGCCGAAGCCGCGGCGCTGGTCGGAAGTATATCGGCGCTGATGAACGAAAAGCACGCCCATGCGGCCTGCGCCGAAAGCCTGACGGGCGGGCTCATGGCCTCCGAGATAGTGCGTACGCCGGGCGTTTCCGCATGGTTTACCGAGGGCTGCGTCACCTATACCGACGGGGCGAAGGAAAGAAGGCTCATGGTCTCCCCCGCGCTCCTTGAGGAGCTCACCGCCGTCAGCCGCCCCGCGGCAAGGGCCATGGCGGAGGGCGAGCTTGCGGCTTCCCGCGCCGATATCGCCGTTTCGACGACCGGCCTGGCGGGGCCTGGACCCGACGAATACGGGCGCCCCGCGGGGCTCGTGTTCATAGGCGGAGCGACAAACAAAGGCTCCGTCACGCGGGAGCTGCACCTTGATGGGAGCCGGCTGCAGATCCGTCAGCAGGCGGTCATAGAGGCGCTGAAGCTCATGTACGGGCTTGCAAAAACACTGTGAGTATCCGCCTTCCCCCGGGCGGGGAAGGTGTCGCCCAAAGGCGACGGATGAGGGGTATATACTTATTCCGGAATTCCCCGTAAGGGAATTCCATCCCTTTATAAAATAATATTCTGGAGGAATAAATAATGGATAAGGAAAAGGCATTGGATCTTGCGCTTTCGCAGATCGAGAAGGAGTTCGGCAAGGGCGCTATAATGCTTATGGGCAACGCCGCGCAGAAGATACAGGTCTCCGTGATCCCCACGGGCTGCATCGAGCTCGACAACGCGCTTGGCGTGGGCGGCATACCCCGCGGCAGGATAATAGAGGTTTACGGCCCCGAATCCTCCGGCAAGACCACGCTCGCTCTGCACATGATAGCCGAGGCGCAGAAGCTCGGCGGCATGGCGGTATTCATCGACGCCGAGCACGCGCTCGACCCCGTTTACGCCGCGAAGCTCGGAGTGCAGATGAATTCGCTCTTCGTCTCCCAGCCCGATAACGGCGAGCAGGCGCTCGATATCGCCGATACTCTCGTCAGGAGCGGCGCGGTGGATATAATCGTTATCGACTCCGTTGCGGCGCTCGTGCCCAAGGCGGAGCTCGAGGGCGACATGGGCGATTCGCACGTGGGTCTGCAGGCAAGGCTGATGAGCCAGGCGCTCCGCAAGCTGGCGGGCATAGTCGGCAAATCCAACTGCTGCATAGTGTTCATCAATCAGCTCCGCGAAAAGGTCGGCGTCATGTTCGGCAATCCCGAGACCACGACCGGCGGCAGGGCGTTGAAATACGCCGCGACCATAAGGCTCGACGTCCGCAAGGTGGACGTTTTGAAGCAGGGCGGCGAAGCCGTGGGCAACCGCGTGCGCATAAAGGTGGTCAAGAACAAGGTGGCCCCGCCCTTCCGCGTTGCGGAGGCGGACCTCATGTACGGCGAGGGCTTCTCCAGAGAGGGCAGCCTGCTTGACATGGGCGTTGCGAACAAGCTCGTTTCCAAGACCGGCGCATGGTTCTCCTACGGCGATATGCGCATAGGTCAGGGCCGCGAGAACGCCAAGCAGTTCTTAAAGGACAATCCCGAGGTCGCAAACGAGCTCGAAGCCAAGCTCCGCGCCATTATGGGCACGGCGGACTGCATAGTTGAGATGTCCGATCCCGGCGCCGAGGGCGAAGAATAAATATGGAACCCGAAGGGGTCTCTGTTCGTTATATTAACAGAGACCCTTTTAACGGAGGTACGTATGAAGATCAGCAAATTGGGCGGCTATGAGCCCAAATACCCCCAAAGACCCTGCGGCGCGGGGAAAAAGCTTGCGGCTCTCACGGCAGCGGCGGTATTGGCCGCGGGCATGGCGGGATGCCGGAGCCAGAAGCCCGCGCTCAGCGGCGCGCCATACGGCCCGGACGACACGCCCATCTGCACCGAAGCGGCGGAGCCCTCAACAACCGGCCTCATAAATTTTGACCCCGAATATTCGGAGGAGCCCGCCCTTGAAGGGGACGTTGCGGTGGAGCCCGCCGAAATCGACGCGCCGGAGCTTGTCGGGCTCATAATGCCCGACCCGGGCACGATAGACGGCGGCGAATGATATGAATTTCACCCTTCACTTAACGGCAAACTGCAATTTCGCCTGCGAATACTGCTATGAAAAGCACTCGTTAAAAAGCATGGACGAGCGTACCGCCCTTGCCGCCTGCGAGCTGCTTTTTTCTTACGGACACTTAAAAAACGGCTTCTCCTTTTTCGGCGGCGAGCCCATGCTCTCGCGGGGTATAATAGATCTCGTGACCGAATACTGCGCCGAAAAAAGCGCCGCCTTCGGCGGCGAGATGCGCTACAGGATGACCACGAACGGCATACTTTTGGACGAGAGCTTCATGAAGCTGGCGAACGGGAGGCGCATCGAGGTGGCGCTTTCGCATGACGGCTCCCTGCAGGACGAGCAGAGGCGCGACCGCGCCGGGCGCGGCACGGCGGAGAGGCTGGAGCCGGCGATAGACCTTTTGCTGAAGTATCAGCCAAATGCCATAGCCATGCTGACCGTGGCGCAGAGGAACGCGGGCAAGCTCGCGGAGGCCGCCATATGGCTCTATGAAAGGGGCTTTTCAAACGTCAACTCCGCCATAGATATGCGGCCCTCCGTTCCGTGGACGGATGCGGATATCGAAGCTCTCGCGGAGCAGTACGGAAAGCTCGCCGAATACTGTGCGGCGCGCTATGATTCGGAGCGCCCCCTGCACTATCTCAACTTCGAATCGAAGATATCGGCCTATCTTGACGACCGCCCCTGCATCGAATGCAGGCTGGGCTATAAGCAGCCCTCCGTCGCTCCCGACGGCCTCATATACCCCTGCAATCAGTTCTTAAACAAGCCGGAGTACGCGATGGGCAACGTGTTTGACGGGATAGACAAAGCCGCTCAGAGGCGCATTTACGAGGCCTCCTGCGCGCCCGAGTATACCTGCCGGGGCTGCGCCCTTGAGAAGCGCTGCCGCCACCACTGCGCCTGCCTGAATCACAGCATGACGGGCGATATGCACGAGGTGCCGCCCGTGCTGTGCGCGCACGAGCAGGCGCTTATCCGCGCCGCCGACCGCATGGCGGAGCTGCTTTACGAAAGAAAAAGCCCGCGGTTCATGCGGGCCTATGGAATAAAGGACGACTCAAAGGAGGCAAAGGCATGATCAAAAAGCTCGTTTCGCTGCTGCTGATCGCGGCGTCGCTTATTGCGCTTGCCGGCTGTATGTATTCCGTAAGGGGCTGCGCACGGGATTATCCGTTAAGGACGCGGCGCTTTGCAAGCATGAGCTTTTTCTCCGAGCCGATCCCCATTTCCGAGGCGGAGCGGGTTTGGAGCACGCAGTCGGGCTTGCACTGGTTCACGCTTGAGCGCAGTGATTTTTTGAAGCTGAGGCGCTATGTCAATTCGGTAAAGGAGTGGCAGTCGCTTACTTATGATGAGGCCGAGGAGCTTGAGATCGCGGGCCGCTTCGAGGTCGTGGAGAACGCTTGCGGGCTCTTCTTCTTCACCGCGGACGGCGGGATACTCTTCAGCATCAGCGGATCGGCGCTCCATTACGGCAAGCTTTCCGAAAAGGGCGCGGAGTTTTTGCTGAGCCTTAAGCCGTGAAACCCTTTTTTATCCGTTAAGCCATTATGAGCATTAAGCGCTCATCCCCTGACCACCCATTCCGCGGTCTGCGGGACGCGCTCGCGGATCCAGTTCGATACGAAATCGAGATCCTCGCCGTCCGCATACGCCTCGTTCCAGCCCACGCTCTTCAGCCTGATGACGCCCTTCTTCCTATTGACCACGACCTTTTTGACCCTTTTGAATTCGGTCGCGGACGAGGTGCGGGAAGCGGACAGATACCCCGCGTTCACCGCGCCGCGGTTGTGGGCGAAAAGGCCCATCAGCGCGGTCAGAATGCCGATATTCTTCGCCTTCTCTGCCTGCTTAGCGCTGACGGAATGCACGAGCTCATTCTCGTCCATTTCGAAATCGGCAACGTATTGCCCGCCCATTATGGCGGCGTAGAGCAGATAGCCGAGCACCAGCAGCACGGCGAAAATGCCGAGCATTATGAGCGCCAGCTTGCCGACAAAAGCAAGGCTCTCCTTCGTGAAGCCGTCCGCGATAAGGCAGATGAGGGCTATTATGAGCATTGTCACGGCGATCGCGATCAGCAGCACCTTTGCGGTCTTAAATAATATCCTCGGGGTTTCAAAAAGCCCCGTTTTATACTGCCAGCGGTATTTTCCCCCGCTTGCCTCAATGGGTTTTGTCTGCATCGTTTTCCTCTCCTTTACCGTTATTTCGGATATAATATACAACAAGCCGGCCCTTTTGTCAATAAAAAAAAGGCCCATGAGCGTACAAAGGGACGCTTGGGCCTGTAACAGCTATTCTTTTTACAGCTCGGGCTTGGAGTTGTCTATAAGGCCGCAGACGATCTCGAGATTGCCGTTGCGCGTCCTTATCTCGTCGAGCATCTCCTTCTCCTTTTTGGCGTCCTTGAGGCTGACGCGGTAATAGAGCTTATAGAGGCTGCCCATGTTGGTGGTCTTGACCTTCTCGAGCTCGCGCGCGGAGAGGTACTTATCGAAGATATCCTCGAAGGTATCGGTGTAATCGAGGCTTTCGGGAACGGTGATGCGAAGCTGGCGCTCGCAGTTGTTCCTGCCGCCGAAGCCCGCGGCAAGCAGTATGAAGCCGATGAGACTGACGGCGACTACCACGCAGGCGGCAAGCAGCACGTAGCCGGAGCCGCAGATGAGGCCCGCCGCCATGGAGAGGAACACGGCGACGATATCCCTTGCCGTGCCCACTGCCGAACGGAAGCGGATTATGCCGAACGAGCCGCCGAGCGCTATGCCGAGGCCAAGATTGCCGTTTACGACGGATACGACCGCGGCGACCACCATGGGCAGAAGCACCAGCGCCACGGCAAAGCCCCTGTTATAGCTGTTGCGGTACATATAGAGGCAAGCCACTATAAGACCCAGCACGAAGGCCGCGCCGATGCATATGGCGATCATGCCGACCCTCGGGATAATATAGCCGTTTTCAAGAAGCAGGCTCGTGAAGGTTCCGTTTGAGATCATAAAATACCCCCGTCAAATATGAGTTTTTTGTATGCGGTCCCGTACTTTGAAAATGAGCCGGGATAAATCTTAAGCTCGTCCAGCGCGTGCGAGAGCCAGAGCGGCATAGCGCCGGAGATCTTGAGCTCCATTATGTAATCGTCCCCCTCGGGCAGGTGCTCGCCGTGATCGCCGAGCATGAGATCGAGATCCTCGGTGCGGTAGCGGATATCGGAATCGAAGGTGACCCTTATTTCCGGATCCTCCGGCGCAAAATAGGCGATCCTGTCATAGCAGAGCACCATCGCGGGAACGAGGCTGCCGTAAAAATCGAGCGTCCATTTGAGCTCGCGGAATATCTGGCTGTCCCTTGAGGGCTCCGCCCCCTCCGTCAGAAAACGCATCGCCTCGGCATAGGGCAGTATCTCGCGCCTTTTATAGACTATGCCCTCGAATTTCTTCTTGAGCTCGATGAACGCGGGAGTGCTCTCATCCGGCACGCCGTAGGTGCGCAGGCGGAGCTTTTCCTTATACAGGGGCTTTTCAATGGATTCGCGTATGAGGCGGGAATCCGGAGTGTCGAAATAGATATTGCATATGGCGGTGAGCCCGTAATCATCCGCCTTTATCCTGTCGCCGAGCAGAGAAAGCAGACCGTCATGCTGCTCACGGCTGATGGGATATTTTATTTCCTTTCGTTCAAAAACGGAGGCGGCCATGACTCTTATGCTAACACCTTTCCCTTATGCTCTTTGACATTATAGCATTAAAATGTGAACAACGATGCCTCAATCTATGGCAAAACTTTAACAAAAGCGTGCCGAACCATTACTTGCACAGGGCCCGCAGAGCCCCTTTGCAAAGCGCATGAGGTTGCCCCAGCAGGCGGCCTCGAGCGCCTCGCCGACAACGCCCTCCCGCTCCATCTCGCGAGCCAGCAGCGGCAGGCCGGAGGGATCCTCAAGCCCCGGCGGGTACTCGCCCATGCCGTCGAAATCGGAGCCTATGGCAAGGCAGCCCGGGCCTCCGACCTTGAGTATATGCAGCGCGTGCAGGGCGATATCGTGAACGCTCGCCCGATGCTTACCGGTAAGCTGCTTGTGATAGAAATTGACGCCCACGGTGCCTCCGCGCCGCGCTATCTCGCGGATATGCTCGTCGCACAGCGCTCTCGGGGAATCGAAGACCGCCCTCGCGTTCGAATGGGAGGCGAAAACCTTGACGTCCTCTTTGAGCACGTCTTCTATGCCGGCGTCGTTCAGATGCGAAACGTCCACCGCCATGCCTATCCTGCCCATCTCGCGCACTATATTGCGCCCCAAAAAGGTCAGGCCCTTCCTGTCCTTTTTGAGAGCGGGACTGCCGAGCTCGTTTTTCGTGTTCCAGGTGAGCGTCATCGCCTTTACGCCCATGCGGTGCACGCAGCGGAGTATGTCCTCATACCCCTCTATCGCTTCCCCGCCCTCAATGGTGAGCACGGCGGCGATCTTGTCGCCATGCGGGTCGAAATCGGGCGTGAGCGGGACGAGCTCCGGCGCGCTCCCGAGCATGCGCTCATAGGCGTCCGCCATGCTCATGAACTGGCTCAAAAAGCCGCGCCTGTGCCTGACGTCGATCCACGCGGCGAAGAACTGGAGCTTCACGCCTCCGGCCTTGAGCCTTTCAAGCGAAACGGACTGGCGCCCTACAGGAGAGTTGATATCATAGCCCTCGTTTGCCATGCCGTATAAAAAATCGCAGTGCCCGTCGGCAAAAATCATCTTATTCCCCTTCCAAAACATACGGCCCCCATGTTGCCTCACACGGGAGCCGCATTCAAATGGATTTATTTTGCGAATTCGACCGCCCTGGTCTCGCGTATGACGTTAACCTTAACGGTGCCGGGATACTCGAGCTCGGACTCGATACGCTTTACGATGTCCTTGGCGAGTATTATGGTATCGTTATCGTTCACGTTCTCGGGCTTGACCATTATGCGCACCTCACGACCCGCCTGGATCGCGAAGACCTTGTCGACGCCCTCGAAGGAATTGGCGATCTCCTCGAGCTTTTCAAGGCGCTTGATGTAATTCTCAAGCGTTTCGCGCCTTGCGCCGGGACGCGCCGCGCTGATGGCGTCAGCGGCCTGAACGAGCACGGCCTCGACCGTGTTGGGCTCGACGTCGCCGTGGTGAGCGAGTATCGCGTGGACGATCTGGTTGTTCTCGCGGTACTTTTTGGCAAGGTCGGCGCCGATCTGCGCGTGGCTTCCTTCGACCTCGTGATCGACGGCCTTACCGATATCGTGGAGCAGACCCGCGCGCTTGGCAAGCTGCACGTTGACGCCGAGCTCCACCGCCATGAGGCCCGCCAGATGCGCTACCTCGATGCTGTGCTTGAGCACGTTCTGACCGTAGCTGGTGCGGTACTTCAGCCTGCCCAGCAGCCTTACGAGCTCGTGATGCAGGCCGTGCACGCCGACGTCGAATATGGCGGATTCGCCCGCCTCGCGGATCTGATTGTCGACTTCCTTCCTGGCCTTTTCGACCATTTCCTCTATCCTCGCGGGATGGATGCGCCCGTCGAGTATCAGCTTCTCGAGCGCGATCCTCGCAACCTCGCGGCGGACGGGATCGAAGCCGGAGAGTATGACCGCCTCGGGAGTATCGTCGATTATGAGATCGACTCCGGTCGCGGTCTCGAGAGTCCTTATGTTGCGCCCCTCGCGGCCGATTATGCGGCCCTTCATTTCGTCATTGGGGAGGGGAACGACCGATATGGTCGTCTCGGCAACGTGGTCCGCCGCGCAGCGCTGGATCGCGGAGGCGATGATGTTGACCGCCCTCCTGTCCGCTTCCGCCTTGGCCTTCGACTCGATATCGCGGATAAGCAGGGTCGCGTCATGGCGCGCTTCCTTTTCCGCATTGTTCAGTATGACCGTCCTTGCCTCGTCGGCAGTCATGGAGCCTATACGCTCCAGCTCGACCTTCTGCTTATCGTAAAGCTCCTGTGCCTGAGCTTCGAGCTTTTCGATCTCCTTTGTGCGGGCGCCCAACTGCTCCTCGCGCTTTTCGATCGACTCGAGCTTCTTATCGAAGCTCTCCTCCCTCTGCTGGAGACGGCGCTCGGCGCGCTGGACCTCGTTCCTGCGCTCCTTGTTCTCCCTCTCCTGCTCGGTCTTGATGCGGTAGACCTCTTCCTTGGCCTCCAGTATGGTCTCCTTCTTCAAAGTCTCCGCGCGCTTCTGCGCGTCGTCGATCATCTTCTTTACCGCGTCCTCCGCCTTGGCCGTCTTAGCCTCGGCGATGTTCCTTCTGTAGTAATAACCTATTGCTATGCCGACGCCGAGACCCAGTAAGGCTCCGGCAACGATCAGCAATATCTGCCACCATTCCAAAGTTCGATCCTCCAATTTATGTAATATGTCCTGCTGCATACAGATATGCCCACAGTATAGACATTCTACATTATTATAGTGGGGAATCCTCTCGGAGTCAATAGCAATTCTCAAGTTTTTCCATATCGCGTCATAATATATACTTCATTCCGAGTTCCAAAGCGTTTAATTAATTACGAACGGGGGATGCTAATCAAAAAAAGGAGATCCGCATGAAACCTGTTCGAAAGCTGACGAAAGCCCAGAAGGCGGAGCACGAAAGATATTTGGAGCTCGTTAAGGAGCGCATGCCCAAAAGCCGCACGCTGCTGCGATGCTTGCTGGCGTTCCTGACCGGAGGGGCTATCTGCTGTCTGGGGCAGCTCATAGGCGACCTCGGCGAGGCGGCCTTTTCCTTTGACGAGGCGGCGCGGGGAAGCTTCACCTCCGTCGTGCTCATATTCATCGCCGCTCTTTTGACGGGCCTCGGCGTATACGACAAGATAGGCGCCTTCGCGGGGGCGGGCTCGGTCATACCCATAACGGGCTTTTCCAACTCGATCGTAGCTCCCGCCATGGAACACCGCCCGGAGGGGATAGTCACGGGCGTGTGCGCGCAGCTCTTCACCGTCGCAGGGCCCGTGCTCGTTTACGGCATCACGAGCTCCGTCATAGTCGGCGTTATCGCATGGATAGCCGCGCAGTTCGGCTGATCCGTGCATTATTTGGCGAAGCCGGGCATATCATTGACCCGAGAAAGACAGCAGAGGGAAGGTATCATGGGCAGGACCGGCTGGACTCAGATCGAAACGCAGAGACTTATGGAGCTTGCTGATAAAGCGCGGGAGAGCGGCAGACCGCTTTCGGAGGCCTTCAGGCAGGCGGCGGAGGAAACGGGCAGGAAGCCCGACAGCGTGCGCAACCGTTATTACGCGCTTATGCGCGAGAGCGGGTCCTGCGCCGCCGTATCCCGCCCCTTTACCGAGGACGAGACGCGCGAGCTCGCGCGGGATATGCTTTTGAGCATGAGCGGCGGGCGTTCCGTGCGCGGTGCGGCGCTGGAGCTTGCGGGAGGGGACGCCTCGCTTATGCTGCGGTATCAGAACAAATTCCGCTCGCTCGAGGAGCGCAGACCGGAGTTCATCCGTGAGATCGCCGCCGAAGCCGGGCTCTCCCCCGTCCCCGCAAAAAGGCGCATGAAGCCGCGCGAAAACGCGGAGCTCGAAAGGCTCAGAGCGCTTGCCGCGGAGCAGGCGGCGGAATTGAAAAGGCGGCATGAGCGCATAGCCGCGCTGGGCGCCTGCTTTTATAAGCTCTGCGGCCTCACGCGGGAGCTCATATCCGCCTCGAAGCAGGGCCGCATACCCTCCGAGCTCGAGGAAAGGACCTTGAGCGCCATAGCCGAGCTCAAGCCGTAAAGCGTATCGGCCGCAAAAATCGCTTTGCGTCTTTTCAAAACGCCCCGTATATGATATAATTGAGTCGGAGGTGGATCCGATGAAGTATAATCCGACTAAAAAGGCGGAGCTGAACCTGCCCGCCGATCTTGAAAAGGTTCGCGCAAGGCTTGCGGCGCTCACCGCGGAGAAGCGGCAGAGGAACAGCGCCGCTCCCGATTACAAGCCCTTTTACGGCAAAGTGACCGAAACGGGCTTCAAGCTCATTCCCAACACGGGCCGCCGCGACGGGTACACGCCCGTTCTCGAGGGCGGGCTGACCGAGGTGACGGAGTCGAAGCCCTCCGCGGACGAGGGCGCGGCGGATTTGAAGCGCTTCACGCGGATGGATATCGGCATGAAGCTCAAGCCGCTCGCCAAGTTCTTCAGCATATTCTGGCTGATCCTCTGCGTCGCCATACTGGGCCTTGCGCTGTGGCTCTGCTTCAAGCGGGGCGTGGAGCATCACTGGTGGACGCTGCTCGTGGGCCCGGGCCTGTTCATGATCGAACGCATCATCTGCAACGTCGGCTTCCGCATGAGCGCGAGCAGGGCAGTGAACAACCTTAAAAAGCTGCTGAAATAAAAAGGCGGAATCCCTTAAAAGGAATTCCCGAGTAATCATATACCCCTCATCCGTCGCCTCATGGCGACGCCTTCCCCGCCCGGGGGAAGGCAAAGACGCGAGGCATCAGCTTCGCGTCTTTTACTTTGCTTTATTCTTTTTTACGCCTCGAGCGCCTTATTGGCGATATTGCAGAGCTCGTTGAAAGCGTTCATGTCGGTCACGGCGAGATCCGCGAGGACCTTGCGGTTGACTTCGACGCCGGCCAGCTTGAGGCCGTGGATGAGCTTGGAGTAATTGGTGCCGCAGATCCTGGCGCCGGCGTTGA
>CAMZFO010000046.1 GCA_947306125.1 uncultured Clostridia bacterium
GCGATTCTACTTTCTCCGGTGATCGCATTCCGCGCCTATCGCGGCGCGTGCGCCGACTCGAAAAATGATTATTTTTCGGCCACGTCGGCGACGCTCGCTTTGCTCGCTTAATTCACGGCAGCTCCTTATCGGAATCGAGCATCCTGACCGGTATCGCGTATTTTTCAAGAAGCGGGAAGAGCTCCTCCTCCGCCTGCTTATCGGAGGTCCCGCTGTCCAGATCGAGCTGCCGCCCGTCCTTCATGACGAGCACGTACGAGGGGCGCTCTATCCTGTCGCCGTAATCGTTGTACCGCGCGGAGATATGGCATATCTCGCCGATATCCTCGAAACGGTAGGTCTCCCGCGTGAAAACGGAGCTTTTCGAGGAGGCGTCGAGCCTGTCTTCGTAAATGCGCAGAGCGGGGAGGAACATCATGGGGAATATTATTATTGCCAGCGCGAAGCAGATTATGAACCCTCCGCGGGAGAGCCTTTCGGTGAGAGCGCCGTTTGCCGCCCTGTCGCGCTCTATCATAGCCCGGCCGGAGCAGGGGAAGAGCAGCTTTATAAGCTTGCGGCGGAAGAATACCGCGCCGAACATGGCGGGCAAGGCTGCGAGCAGGAGCCCGCAGTACCACGGGGCGCCGAAATAGGCGGCTGTGCCGCGGCTGAAAACGGCGTTGAATATCAGCGCCAGCGCGACGAAAAACACGGCAAACACGGCGTACGTCACTGCCAGTATCGCAAGCGCCTTCGGCAGGCTCCGCTTCTGCGCCGCATCCGCCGTGCGCAGCGCGTTGCACTCATCCGGCATGGGGGAAAAGTCCGGATGAGCCTTCAGATACTCGCAGAGCCTTATCTGGTATTCGTAGGCCCTGTCCTTTTTTATGAGCTTTTCGAGCCTCTTTACCGCCTTTTCGCTGTCCCCGGCGAGCAGCGCGCGGTAGGCGGGATCGCCCGTGTAGGCGCTGATCACGAAGGGCTCGCGCGAGACGAGAGAGGCTTCGGGGAACATGAGCCTCCGCTCCCAGATATCGCTTTCCGTGACCGTGCGCGAGATGGGCAGAAGACCTGCCGCCGCTCCGTCCTCTATGCGGGGCAGATGCTCGGAAACGATGCTCCAAAGCTCGCGGAAGCAGGCCTCGAGCCGCTCCTCGTTCTCTATCATGGGGAAGAATACGCTGCGGAGATCTTGGATATTGAGCTCAACGAAAGCCTCCGGCAGCAGATAAAAAAACTCCGACGCCTTGTTGGGATAAACGCGGCAGTAGAGCACGTTGTTGATCTGCCCCAGCGACGAGCGCTTGAATACGAGCTCAAGCCCGATCAGGTTTAGGAATACGGAGAAGGTCAGGAACTTTTTATCCGAGCTCCGCTCCGTGCCGATGGGGGAGAGGGTATCCGCGGCGCTTTCGCAGAGCGCGAAAAACTTTTCGTCAAACATCGTCTTTCCTTTCCGGGGCGGCTCAATAGGGCTTTTCGCCGGTCACGTATTCGCCGAGGCGGTCGGCGCCGTTCTCCGGGAAGCGGTCGGTATAGGAAACGCCCCGTATGCGGTAGGAGATCAGGCGGCGGTCGTATCTGCGCGACCAGATGATGGAGGGGAGCCCCACGACGGCGAGATAGAAGGGGCCCAAAATGAGCGACTGCACGGTGTGCCCGTATTCGTGCACGACGAGGTGCTTCTTATCGTGCTCCGACCAGGCCTCCGGAATGAATATGAAGGAGCCCAGAGAGAAGCCGGAGCGGTTGGGAAAATGCTTCAGCCTCTTATAGACGGTCACGAGCGCGCCGTGATAGCGGTACCTTTCGCCCCTTAAAAACGGCAGCAGGAAAAGCCCCGCCAAATTCTGCGGGAGCCCCCACGTCCACTGCAGCAGGTGGAAAAGCACGCCCCTCAAGGGCTTCGGTATTTTCTGAAAGCCTTTTTTCATGCCCCTATTATAGTTTTTGCGGCGGGTGCTGTCAACTTTTTTACCCGGGCATATTGAATTTCCATAACAAGTGTTATAATATTATCGGGTAAGACCAATACAGGTTCGGCGAAAGGAAGCGAAGCTATGAATTTCACGGAAAAGGTCAGGCAGTTCATGCAGGGTCGTTACGGCGACGACAAGTTCAATAAGGCGCTGCGGGGGCTCATCGCCGTCTGCGCGCTCATAATATTGATATTGAACATCGCGGCGGGCCGCTCCGCGGGCGGAAGAGTGATAAGCTCATTGTTCCTGCTCGTCGCCATAGGCGCGACAGGCTTGGAGCTTTTCAGGATACTCAGCCGCAACAAGTCCGCAAGGAACGCGGAAAACCGCTGGTATATGACGAAGGTCAGGGCGCCCATTGTCCGCAAGTGGAGCGAAATGAAAAAGCGCCGCGAGCAGAGCGCGACGCACAGGTTCTTCAAATGCCCCAAATGCCGCCAGACCGTGCGCGTGCCCAAGGGCAAGGGAAGGATAAGGATCACCTGCCCCAAGTGCGGCGAAATTTTTGAGAGAAAAAGCTGATAAGGTATAAAATACCCCCCGAAGGATTTTCCTTCGGGGAGTATTTTATACCTTTTTACATCGTTCCCATTATCTCGAGCCCGTTCCCGATCGTCTGGGTTATCCTGCGGTAGGCGGGCAGGAATTCATCGGAGGAGAGGCCCTGATTATAGGGGTAGGTGATGGGCACGACGGCATAATCGCGGCCCCGGAACGAGACGTGGGTGCGGGCGGGGACGTACCCCTCCTTTGAAAGCACTACGCGGCCTGAGGAGTCCCTCGTGAGTATCACGCGGAGCACTATGGTATCGTTGGAGATATCCAGCTTTTGATGGGAAACGAAATTGCCCATGGAATAGATGAGCGGCACGCGGCGCCCGTCGGCGGAGGTGAGCACGGTGTAGGGCTGGAGCGCGTGCGGATGCGAGCCGATTATGTAATCGACGCCCGCGTCTGCAAGCTCCTGCGCCGTTTCGAGCTGCTGATCGAGCGGCACGCGGATGTTGAAGGTTTTCCCGGTGAGGCGCTCCCTGATGGGGACGGTTATTACGAGTGAGGGATCGGTCTTATACTCGACGCCCCAATGGATATAGACGAATACGTACTCCGCTCCGGCGGCGCGGACGGCGGCGACGTCGCGGGTCACGCGCTCGGGCGAATAGACGTTCAAAAGCACGTCCTGCCCCTCGCGGGTCAGGTGAACTTCCTTATGGTTGAAATAGGTGGCGTAGCTTAAAAGGCCTATCCTGATGCCCTCCACCTCGGCGACTATGTAGCGGGTCTCCTCGGCGTTCCTGAAAAGACCTGTATGCGCGAGGCCGTATTCGTCAACGGTATCGAGGGTGTCGTATATGCCGCGCACGCCCGCGTCGCAGTTGTGGTTATTGCTCATGACGACCATATCGTAGCCCGCGTTGCGTATGGCCTCCGCGAACGAAGCGGGAGCGTTGAGATTGGGACTGCCGTCCACCTGTATCTGCTCGGACATATAGGGGGCGGAGGGGCAAGTGGTCGCCTCGAAATTGCCGACGACGAGATCGGCCTTTGCAAACAGGCCGCGCACGAAATCGAAGCTGCCGTTGAAATCGTAGCCCGTGGAGGTCTTCGCCGCCTTCTGCTGGCGGGTCTGGCACATAAGATCGCCCGTGAACATAATGACGGCCTCGTTGTCGCCGGAATCGGAGCTCGAGCGGTAGACGCCGTCGGAGCCCAGGGAATAGCGCGGCTCCTTCACCTGCCCGTTCGCGCGGACGGGAGCCCGCGAAAGGGGCTGATAGCCCAGGGGGTAGGATTCATAGAGCGCCACGGCCTCGTCCGCGCTTGTCGGGACGGGAGCCTCGGAGGGCGGCGCGGTCGGGACGCCGGTGGGCGGAGCGGTAGGCGCTTCGGTCACGGCGGGAGAGGGGGCGGGCTCGTCCGCTGCGGGTTCGGTGAAAAGAGCCTCCGCACTGCCCGCGGGGGCGTGCGTGGCGGAGCCTTCGATATCTATTATCTGATCGTTGCCCCCGTGAGGGCGGCCGCACCCGCAGATGGAGCAGGCGAGCAGCGCGGCAATGACCGCCAAAAGCGCTCTTTTCATCGGAATGACCTCATTCGGAAAGGTTTTTGATCGCGGCGAGCTCGTTCTTTTTAAGCTTGGACATATAGTACATGCTGACCGTAAGGGAGATGACCTCGGCGATTATGAACGACCACCACACGGCGTCGAGCCTCTTTGTGACGAGGGCGAGTATCGCCGCGGCGGGCAGCAGACCGAAGAGCTGGCGCAGCAGGGACACTATCATGCTGTAGAAGCCCTTGCCCGTCGCCTGGAACAGCGTGCCGCAGGTGATGCAGACGGCGGCGATGGGGAAGTGGAGCGATATGGTGCGGAAGGCGCGTATGCCGGAGCCGGTGATGACGCCCTTCGTGTCGAAAACGGAGACTATCTGCTTCGGGAATATCTGGAAGAGTATGAGCCCCGCGGTCATTATGAGCACGCATACGGCGAGCGTGCGCTTGAAGGTTTCTATAAGGCGGTCGTAGCGCTTCGCGCCGTAGTTGTAGGCGAGTATGGACATGGAGGCGTTCGTGATGCCGAAGAGAGGCATGAATATGATGGACTGCATCTTATAGTAGATATTCATTATCGCAACGCCCATGCCGTCGGTGAGGAACCTCGATAATACGAAGTTCATGCCCGTGTTCATTACGGAGCCTATGCCCTGCATTATTATGGAGGGCAGGCCGACGCGGTATATCTCGCGTATGGACTCGCCGTTCGGACGGAAGCGCTTGAAGGAGACCTTGATCTCATGCTCGCCGCGGAGAACCAGCAGCATGGCGATGACCATGCTCACCCACTGGCCGGCGACGGTGGCTATCGCGGCGCCCGCGACGCCGAGGCGGGGGAAGCCCAGAAGACCGAATATGAGCAGGGGGTCGAATATTATGTTGGTTATGGCGCCGGCGAGCTGGGCGACCATGGAAAGATTGGTCTTGCCCATCGACTGCAGTATGCGGTCAAAGCCCAGATGCAGGAAGAGGCCCATGCCGAACACCATGCATATGCGCAGATAGCTGACGCCGAGGCGGTAAAGCTCGGGATCCTGCGTGAATATGCGGAAGAAGTTGCCTATCACGGTGAGGCCCAGCACGAGGAAAATGAGAGCGGATACGAACTCCAGGAACAGGCCGTTGGAGGCGGCGGAGTTCGCTTCCTCAAAGCGCTTTTCGCCGAGGCGGCGGCTCATCAGCGAATTCATGCCGACCGCTGTGCCTATGGCAACGGCAAGCATCAAAAGCTGAATGGGATAGGCGAGGCCTACTGCGGTCAGCGCGTTGTTCACGCCCGCGGCGGAGACGGAATCGTCAATGCGCGCAACGAAAATGCTGTCCACGACGTTGTAAAGCGCCTGAACGAGCATCGAAATGACCATCGGCAGGGACATATTGAACATGAGCTTGCCGACGGGCATTGTCCCCATCTTGTTTTCCTTCAAATTCTTTTCCATATCAAAGCCCCAAATAACTGAAATAACCTAAATATGTTATCATAAAAATCCCGCCGGAACAAGGGAAAACGAAAAAGTATATGATGCGCGGCTCCCTATCGCTCCCGCCTGCCCGCCGCGTCCTGCGCGAGACGCCTGAGCCTTGCGGGGTCGTTATCCTGCGGGCGCACGGCGCAGTGGGCAAGCAGCGCGGCCTTTATCCTGCCTATCTCGGGCGAGGGGGGAAGCTGCAGCCACTCCATTATGTCCTGCCCCGTGCAGGCAAGCTCGCTTTCGGAAAAGGGCGTGTGCGCCGCTTCCATGCCGGCAAATACGCTCCGCCAGCGCTGCGAGGACCTGACCTCGATGTATTCGCCTACGGAGCCGCGAAAATCCGCGTCGCGTATGTCGGCAAGCGCCAGAGTGCGCGCCCTGCCCCACCTTGCGAAGCGGCGCTTTAAGGTGCTGTCTTTCGCTCTGCCGTCAAGGTCGAACATATGATGCCTCACCAGCCACGCGCTCTCCTCGACCGCGGCGTTATCGAAGCGCAGGCGCTTTAATACCTCCCGCGCAATGAGCTCGCCCTCGGCGTCGTGTCCGTGCATATTGCCGTTCCGCTCGAGCATGACGGGCTTTGCCGCGTCGTGCAGGAGGCAGGCGAGGCGCAGGTCAAGCTCCGGCTTTGACATCGCCGTGGTGTGGAAAATATGCTCGAGCACGGGATATTTATGGAATTTCGGGCTCTGCTCCACTCCGCGGCATTCGGCGAGCTCCGGCAGTATCACGTCAAGCGCGCCGGTCGCGTCAAGCAGCCGCAGCCCGCGAAGCACGCTCTCCTCCGCGGGAAGACCGTATTTCGTATCCGCCATGAGTATTTTGACAAGCTCGTCGCGCACGCGCTCGGCCGAGATATCCGCAAGGAGCGGGGCGCATTTTTTCGCCGCCTCGAACGTCCCGGGCTCGATATCGAAGCCCAGCTCGGCGGCGAACCGGCAGAGGCGCATTATGCGCAGGCCGTCGTCGCGCAGTATGAGCTCGGGATCCCCAGTCGTCGTGCGGATGAGGCGGGCCTCAAGGTCGTCAAGGCCGCCCGTCGGGTCGATGATATCGCCCGTTAATACGGAGGCGTAGAGCGCGTTAACGGTGAAATCGCGGCGGAACGCGTCGGTATAAGGGCTGTCCGAAAAGGCGACCGACTCCGGGCGGTGCGCGCCGCCCGCGGCGTAGGTGTCGCTGCGGAAGGTGGTGTGCTCGTATTTTTTATGGCCGGTATGTATCTCCACCATGCCGTAGGCGATCCCCTTGGGGACGGTCTTGAGCCCCGCCTCGGCGCAGAGCTCCTGCACGGACTCCGGGCGCAGCGCGCTCGTAATATCCGTGTCGGAGAGGGGGAGAGAAAGAAGGGAGTTGCGCACGCGCCCGCCGACGACGAAAAGCTCGGCGCCGCGAAGGCGGACGAGCTCTGCAAGCCGGATAAGTTCGGGTTCGAAACGGAATTCCTTCTGCATAGCGGTAATTACATGAATCGGGCGAAGCCGCAGGCTCCGCCCTGATCTTAGACCGGATTATTCCTCGGCGTCCTCGGGTTCCCCGGGTTCCCCGGGCTCGCCGGGCTCTGCCTCGGTGAAATCGAGCTCCTCAGGCTCGGGCTCGCCTGCGGCGGCGGCCGCTTCGCGGTTCGCCTCCGCCGCCTCGTGCTCGTGAGCGGCCTTTTCAAAAGCCTCGTCCTCGTTATGGGGAGCTCTCGCGATGGAGACCACGCGGTGCTCGTCGTCCACCCTCATGAGCCTTATGCCCTGAGTGTTGCGCGAGATGACGCTTATATCCTTCGCGGGCACGCGGATTATAACGCCGTCGTCGCGGACGAGCATTATATCCTCCTCGTCCGTGCACTTCCTGAGGCAGACGAGATTGCCCGTCTTGGGGGTGAGCTTTAAGGTCTTCACGCCCTTGCCGCCCCTCGACTGGGTGCTGTATTCGCATTCCTCGGTGCGCTTGCCCAGGCCGCGCTCGGTGATGGCGAGCACGTAATCGCCCGGGTTGATCTTGGTCATGTCAATGACCTCGTCATCGTCGTCGAGCTTTATCGCGCGTACGCCGGTCGCCGTCCTGCCCATCGGGCGCACG
This sequence comes from uncultured Clostridia bacterium, assembly GCA_947306125.1. Classification (GTDB taxonomy): domain Bacteria; phylum Bacillota; class Clostridia; order Christensenellales; family CAG-138; genus UBA3857. The sequence continues at coordinate 7,562 of CAMZFO010000046.1, forward strand.
CCGCTCTCGTGGAAGCGGATGCTCATGCCGCTGCGGGTGCCGATCATAATGTCGTCGTCGCCGCTCGTGAGCTGCACGCCTATGAGCTCGTCGTCCTCCCTGAGGCCCAGCGCGATAATGCCGCCCTTGTGCATATTGTCGAAATCCTTAATGGCGGTCTTCTTAATAACGCCGCGCTTCGTAGCCATTACGAGGTACTTTCCGCCGTTGGTGTATTCGTTCACGGGGAATGCGGCGGCGACCTTTTCGCCGTTTTTGAGCTGCAGCAGATTGACTATCGCCGTGCCCTTGGCGGTGCGGCCCGCCTCCGGTATGAGATAGCACTTTATGCGGAAAGCCCTGCCCGTGTTGGTGAAGAAGAGTATGTGCGAATGGGTGGAGGTGACGAAGATATCGCGCACGAAATCCTCCTCCCTCGTCGCGTGGCCGGAAACGCCCCTGCCGCCCCTCGACTGGGTGCGGTAGGTGTCCTCGGCGATGCGCTTGATGTAGCCCAGCCTCGTCATGGTGACGGCCATATCCTCTTCCTGTATTACGTCGTCCATGTCGATATCCTCTATCACCTGGGTGATCTCGGTGCGGCGGGCGTCCGCATAGCGGGCCTTTATGTCGAGCAGCTCGTCCTTGATTATGGAGAGCAGCAGCCCCTCGTCGGCGAGTATGCGCTTGTAGTATTCGACCTTGGCTTTAAGCTCCGCTTCCTCGTTCTGGAGCTTTTCGCGCTCGAGCCCGGTCAGGCGCTGCAGACGCATATCGAGTATCGCCTGCGCCTGCTTTTCGGAGAAGCCGAAGCGCTCCATGAGGTTCGTCCTCGCCTCCGATACGTTCGCGGAGGCCTTTATTATGGCGATGACCTCGTCGATATTGTCAAGGGCCTTTAAGAGGCCTTCGATTATGTGCAGACGCTCCTCGGCCTTTTCGAGGTCGTACCTCGTGCGCCTCGTCACGACGTCCTTCTGATGCTCGAGATAGTAATAGATCATCTCGCGCAGGTTCAGCACCTTGGGCTCGCCGTCAACGAGGGCGAGCATTATGGCGCCGAAGGTATCCTGAAGCTGGGTGTGCTTATAAAGGCGGTTCAATACGACGTTCGCATTGACGTCCTTCTTGAGCTCTATGACGATCCTCATGCCCGCGCGGGAGCTTTCGTCGCGCAGATCGGATATGCCGTCGATCTTCTTTTCGTGCATGAGCTCGGCGATCTTCTCAACGAGGCGGGCCTTGTTGACCATATAGGGTATCTCGGTCACGACGATGCGGCTCTTGTCGTTCTTCATCGGCTCTATCTCGGTGCGGGCGCGGACGATTATGCGGCCCCTGCCGGTGAAATACGCGTGCCTTATGCCCGCGTCGCCCATTATTACGCCGCCCGTGGGGAAATCGGGGCCGGGTATGTAATTCATCAGCTCGTCCACGGTGATATCCGGATCGTCTATCATTGCGGTAACGGCGTTGATGGTCTCGCCCAGATTATGCGGGGGGATATTGGTCGCCATGCCGACGGCGATGCCGTTCGAGCCGTTGACGAGCAGATTCGGGAACCTTGCGGGCAGCACGGAGGGCTGCATGAGCGTTTCGTCGAAATTGGGGTAGAAATCGACCGTGTTCTTGTCGAGATCGCGGAGCATCTCGGTCGTGAGCTTGCTCATCCTGCACTCGGTATAACGCATGGCGGCCGCGGGGTCGCCGTCGATGGAGCCGAAGTTGCCGTGCCCCTCGACGAGAGGATAGCGGGTAGAGAAGGGCTGCGCCAGACGCACCGTGGCGTCGTAAACGGCGGTGTCGCCGTGCGGATGGTATTTGCCCAGCACGTCGCCGACGAGACGGGCGCATTTGCGGAAGGGCTTGTCGGGCTGCATGCCCAGCTCATCCATGGAATAGAGCACGCGCCTGTGCACGGGCTTCAGGCCGTCCCTGACGTCCGGCAGAGCGCGGCTGATTATGACCGCCATGGCATAGGAGATGAAGCTCCTCTTCATCTCGCCCACGAGGTTTATGGGCAGCGTCCTTCCGCCCTCGATATCCGTGGGCAGCTCGTTGGTGCCGAGCATTTCAAGATTGCGCTTGGTTTTTTTCGTATCTTTGCTGTTCTCTTCCATACCTTATACCTCTTATATGTCAAGATCGGCGACGAGCTTGCTGTTCAATTCGATAAACTCGCGCCTGGGCTCCACCTGGTCGCCCATGAGCACCGTGAATATCTGGTCGGCGGCGATGGCGTCGTCCATGGTGACCTTGAGCATTATGCGCTTCGCGGGGTCCATGGTGGTGTCCCAGAGCTGCTCGGGGTTCATCTCGCCGAGACCTTTGTAGCGCTGTACGGTTATGCGGTCGCGCCCGATCTCGTCCAGCGTGCGGTTCAGCTCCTCGTCGGAATAGACGTACTTCTCGAAATTCGGCTTCTTGATGAGGTAGAGGGGCGGCTGCGCGATATAGACGTACCCCTTTTCGATCATGGGACGCATATGACGGAAGAAGAAGGTCAGAAGCAGAGTCCTTATATGGCTTCCGTCGACGTCCGCATCGGTCATGCAGATTATCTTGTGATAGCGGAGCTTGCTTTCGTCGAAGTCGCTGTCGATGCCGGCGCCGAAGGCGGTGATCATGCAGCGTATCTCCGCGTTGCCGAGCATCTTATCGAGCCTCGTCTTTTCGACGTTCAGTATCTTGCCGCGCAGGGGAAGTATGGCCTGGAAATGCCTGTCGCGGCCCTCCTTCGCGGAGCCGCCCGCGGAGTCGCCCTCGACTATGAAGAGCTCGCAGTTGGCGGGATCCTTATCGGAGCAGTCGGCAAGCTTGCCGGGCAGGGCGGTGGAATCGAGCGCCGTTTTGCGCCTCGTCAGGTCGCGCGCCTTCCTCGCGGCCTCGCGCGCACGCGAAGCCTGCAGGCACTTGTCGATTATGAGCTTGGATTCGGCGGGGTGCTCCTCCATGTATATGGAAAGCCCCTCCGAAACGGCGGAATCCACCATGCCCTTTATGTACGCGTTGCCGAGCTTGGTCTTGGTCTGGCCCTCGAACTGGGGCTCGACGAGCTTTACGGAAACTATCGCGGTCAGGCCCTCGCGCACGTCGTCGCCGGTGAGGTTCGCGTCGCTGTCCTTCAATATCTGCTTTTTGCGGGCGTAATCGTTTATGACCCTCGTCAGAGCGGTCTTGAAGCCCACCAGATGGCTGCCGCCCTCAGTGGTGCAGATATTGTTCGCAAAGGAGAAGAGGTTTTCGGTATAGTCGTCGTTGTACTGCATGGCGACCTCCACGCTCGCGGTCTCGAGCGGGTTATCGCTCTGCGAGGCGGTGAAATAGATGGGCTCCGTATGCAGCACGGTCTTGTTTTTATTGAGGTAGGAAACGAATTCCTTGATGCCGCCCATGAAATGGAAGGACGAAACGAGCTTTTCCTCCGGGCGCTCGTCGGTGACGACGATGGTCACGCCCGCGTTGAGGAACGCGAGCTCGCGCAGGCGCTTTATGAGCACGTCGTAAACGTAATCCACCTCGTCGAAGATATCGGGATCGGGATGGAAGGTGATGGACGTGCCGTGCTCGGCGGGATCGCATTCGCCAACGACCTCGACCTCGGTCTTCTTGACGCCGCGCTCGCAGATCTGACGGTAGATCTTGCCCTCCTTGCGCACCTCGGCGATGAGCAGATACGAGAGCGCGTTGACGACGGAAAGGCCCACGCCGTGCAGACCGCCGGAGACCTTGTAGCCGCTGCCGCCGAATTTGCCGCCGGCGTGGAGCATGGTCAAAGCGACCTCGAGAGCGGATTTGCCCGTCTGTTTGTGAAGGTCGACGGGAATGCCGCGCCCGTTGTCCACGACCGTTACCGAGTTGTCGGGGTGGATGGTGACGTAAATGTGCGTGCAGAAGCCGGCCATTGCCTCGTCGATGGCGTTGTCGACTATCTCGTAAACGAGGTGATGGAGTCCCCTCGAATCGGTAGAGCCGATATACATGCCGGGACGGCGGCGGACGGCCTCAAGCCCCTCGAGCACCTGGATCTGCGAGGCGTTGTAGGTTGATTGTTCCATAGCTTAAATTCCCTTACTGATTTATTTTCACTGTGTTTTAGCTTGATCTGTGCGGGTTATGCGGCCCCCGCTGACCTTGAATACCGCGGCGCCCTTGCGGGTGACGGCGCTTTCCACGCCGGTCGCGGTCAAAAGGCACTGGCAGTCGAAGGCGGACTCCATGAGCGCCTTCTGCCGCTCGTCGTCCAGCTCGGAGAGCACGTCGTCCAAAAGCAGCACGGGGCTTTCGCCTATCACCTGCCGCATGAGGGCAAGCTCCGAGAGCTTCAGCGAGAGCGCGGCGGTGCGCTGCTGCCCCTGCGAGCCGTAGACCTTGACGTCCGTTTCGCCCAGCTTTATGCCGATATCGTCCCTGTGCGGGCCCCTCGAGGTGAAGCCGCGGCGGATATCCTCCTCGCGCGAGGCCTCGAGCGCCTCGTAAATGGCGTATTCGGCCTCCTTGCCCTCGAAGGGGACGTTCGGCTGATAGAATGTGAAGAGCTGCTCGCGCCCGCCCGTAAGCCGCCTGTGCATATCCGAGGCGATGGTGGAGATATCGTCCATGAACTCGAGCCGGCTGCGCATTATCTCCGCGCCCGTGCGCGCGAGCTGCACGTTCCACATATCGAGCACCTCCGGGTCGATGGGATCGGTGAAGGCCTCCTTGATGAGCGCGTTCCTCTGGCGGAGCGCGGCGTTATACATCGCCGCCTTGCGGTAATAGGCGGGGTGGAGCTGGCAGAGCTCCATATCCATGAAGCGCCTGCGCACGTCCGGCGAGGCCTTGACGAGCGCCAGATCCTCCGGGGAGAACATAACGACGTTGAAAACGCCCATCAGCTCGCCCGCTTTATCCGCCCTCTGGCGGTCGATGAATATCTGCTTTTTATCCTTGGAGCTCTTCGCGTCGTCGCCCTGACGGAGCTTTATCTCTATCGTGCGGAGGCCGGACGCGGTCTCGACCTCGATCCCGACGTAGCCGCCCGCAAGCCCGTGACCTATCATCTCGGTATCGCGGCTCGTGCGGTGGCTGCGGCCGAGCGCGCAGAGGAAGACGGCCTCGAGCACGTTCGTCTTGCCCGCGGCGTTAGCGCCGTAGAGCAGATTGAGCCCCGCTTCGGGCGCGAATTCCACCCGGTCGTAGCTCCTGAATCCGTTCATTATCAGCTTCCTGATCCGCAAGCTCAATTACCCCCAAGGCGCAGACTTTTTCAGTATTAATTATACCATACAAGCGCCCGAAAAGCAAGGTGTTTTATTATAATAAAGAAGAAAAAGCACCGGATCTCTCCGGCTTTGGAGGTCGTTTTTTGTTTGATATTCAAAAGTTTTGCTTTACAACGCCGCATCCGGATGGTAAAATCCGAATAAAGACGATCCCGAAGGAAAGGAGGACGCGGGATGCGGGTAATATCGCTCAAAAAATACGCGGCCGCGGCGCTCGCGCTGCTGCTGTTGCTGCCGTGCCTTTGGGGCGGGCGCTCTTATGCGGAGCCCAAGCCCGCGCGCGCCCTTTCCGCGGAGGAGATAATCGTTGCGAGGGCCATGCGCCTCGCGTTCCTTGGGCAGGAGGAGGGGGGCGCCTCGTGGACCCCACACTACAGCTTCTATGCCTGCAACGTGAAGAAGAAGTACGAGGCGTGGCAGACGGAATACAGCATGCCCTATTCCCGCTCCGCGCTCTTTAACGCCACGGAGTTCGTCGGGCTGCAGCAGTACGTGGGCTGGGTGGACGCCGATACCGGCATGACGCCCGATTACGCCTACTCCATCGCCAATTTCCTCGATCTTTCCAACAGGGCGGGCTCGGATTTCGACCGCGCGGCAAAGGCCGCCTCCGAGCGTGACGCAAACTGGGGAGCGCTTCTGGGCTCCGACTGCTCCGCGTTCCTTTCATATGCGTGGCAGGTGCCGCATATGACCACCTTCATGTTCACCTCCGACGCCGTGGATTGGAATATCTGCCGCGTCGTGCCAATGACCCGCGGGCACGAGAGCGCGTATACGTATGCGGATCTTCTGGCGCTCATGCCCGGCGACGCGATGGTCTGCTGCAACAGGAGCGGCACGGACGAGCACGGCAACCCGCTCTACCGGGGGCACTGCATAATCATCACCGCCGTGAACTGCGATGATAACGGCAGGCCGCTGACCGTTGAGACCGTGGAGGAGATATCCCCCCGCGCAATAGCCAAGACGCGCACCGCGGACGAGTTTTTGGAATACGCGAACAAGCTGCACTCAAGCGGCGCTTACTATAAATTCTACCGCCTCATCTCCAAAAAGCATCTGAAGCTGGAGCTGGAGATAAGCCTTGACGCCGCGGGCGGGACGCCGCTTGCGGATAACGAACGGGTGGCGTTCGTTCCTGTAAGGGACGCGCAGGGCGGCATATGCACTTATGACGGGCTCATCTCCCGCACCCCCGTAAAGGCGGGCTGCACCTTCCTCGGCTGGGGGCTCGAGAAGGACGGGAACGATATCATCGAGCCCGGCACGCCGATCACGGTATTGACGGATCATACGCTCTACGCAAGATGGCAGTAAGGTTATAAACTGCAAGGTCGGTTTGCAGCCGGCCTTTTTTATTCCCTTCCGAATCTCTTCCCGACGGCCTTTTCGAGCGCGGCGACGGC
>CAMZFO010000047.1 GCA_947306125.1 uncultured Clostridia bacterium
ACGGTAAACCTTTACGGAACCCCGCCACTATGGCGGGGTTTTCGAGATACAAAAAGCCGCCGAAACAGGTTCGGCGGCCTTGCGGATTATTTGGACACGAAGCTTCCGCAGAAGCTCTCGTCATCCGGCTTGCCTGTGCCGCAGCCGCGGCAGGGCATGATCTCGATATGCTCCAGCTCGCAATGCTCCCCGCTCCCGTTATAGCGGCAGCTCGTGACGCAGCAGCCGATCGCCTCGTTGGTCTTTCCTTCATTGCGCTTCATATGCTTTCCTCCTTTCCGCAGCTGCGCGGATGTTTTTTCGCCTCCGGTGCTTCGCCTTCGGCAGTTTTAAGTATCCGCAGAAGGCGGACCGCTCATTCATTTTTTCTCACGCTCATTATTTTTGTTGACATGGGGTGCGCTTTGAGATACAATCAAACATGGGAAAATACCGGGTAGATACGATATGAAAACGAGCTACAAGATCCTGATATGCGCGGGGACCGCGCTTATAACGGCATTATCGGCGGCGTACTCGCATCTGCTGCTCATGCCCCTCATAGCGCTCGGGGCTTATATGGCGGCGGAATGGGGGGTTATCTATCTCGTTCCCGTGCTCGCGGGGCTCTTCACGGTGCTCATCCCGGGCGAGCCCACTGCCGGCGCCTTCGCGACCCTTGCCGAGCTTTTGGCGATACCGCTCATACTCGCTTTCGGCGCGAAGAAAAAGCTCCCGCACAGGTACGTTCTTCTGGCGCTCGCTGTCGTGGTCTGCGTCGGCGAATACCTCTCGCTCACGCTCGATTCCATGATCGCCGGCAAGCCGCCCTATGAGGGCGCGGTCGAGCTCTGGAACTCCGGCGTTGTCGCCCCCTTCGAGGAGACCCTGGGCGGGCTTCCGAACGGGCAGGACGCCGTGGATTCCCTCCGCGAATTCGCTTCCGTGCTGCCGGACATACTCATGTGGGCCTGCGTGCTCTGCGGCGAGGCGATATCCCTCGCGCTGGTGCTGCTTTTGAGGCTTTGGCACAGGGTTTTCCGCACGGAGCCGCAGAAGATGGCCGATATCACGCTCTGGCGGCTGCCCAAAAGCGTTATCCCCGGCAGCATACTGATGGGCGCCTGCATAGCGGCCGTCTATATTTTCAAGCTTCCCAACGCAAATGCCGTCGCATACTCGCTGGGGCTCATGATCGCCTCGCTCTTCTCGGTGCAGGGGCTTTCGTATCTGCTCTTCGTTTTCAGATTCGCCAAGGCTTCAAAGCTCATACCGGCTCTCGCCATAGCATTCATCGTGATCTCGCTCCCCTGGTCCGGCGCGCTGCTGGGCGTGATGGGCTTTACAGAGCAGTTGAGGAACCGGCGGGCTCTGATGCTCCGCTTTCTTGAGGAGAGGAAGGCGCGGGGCGAGATAGAGCGTATGGCGGACGAATACGCGAAATACGGTTATATTCGCGAGGAATTCACCGGCGATCCGGATCCCCGCGACGATGATAATAAGGACGATCCCGTAAAGGAGGACTGATAAAATGAAGCTATTACTCAAGCAGGACGTTAAGGGCACCGGCAAGGCGGGCGACGTCGTGAACGTCAGCGACGGCTACGCCAGGAATTTTCTGATCCCCAAAAAGCTTGCGGTCCCGGCCGATTCGGGCAATATCAACGCGGCCAACATCAAGAAGAACGCCGAGAAGCACCGCATAGAGGTGCAGCGCAAAAACGCCAAGGAGCTTGCCTCCGGCATGAGCAATCTCACCGTCAGGGTCTACGCCAAGGCGGGCGAGGGCGGCAGGCTGTTCGGCTCCGTGACCGGCAAGGAGATCGCCGAGGCCCTGAAGGAGCAGTACGATATCTCCATCGACAAGAAGAAGATCCGCATCGACGAGCCCATAAAGCAGACGGGCATCACCACGGTCAGCGCGCATATGTTCGAGCAGACCGACGCAAAGTTCAAGGTAGAGGTCATAGCCCTGGAAGAATAAGATGAGCACCAACGAAGAAGCACTGAATATGCCCTTTAACGAGGAGGCGGAAAAGGCCGTCCTCGGAAGCATACTGCTCGCTCCGCACACGGCGGAGAAGGCTCTGGACGAGCTGCGTCCGGATGATTTCTTCGCGCTGCGCAACCGCGAGGTGTTCTCGGCGATGAAGAATATCTGGGACAAGGGCGGCTCGATAGACGTCGTGACGGTCATGGACGCCCTTGAAAAGCTCGGCAAGACCGAGTCCTCCGGCGGGCTCGAATACATCACCGAGCTTTCGGTATTCACCCCCACCGCCCTCAATATCGAGCATTACGTCAGCATAGTGCGCGAGGAGAGCACGAGGCGCCGCCTCATCTCCATCTGCACGGAGACCGCGCAGGAGGCGCGCACGGGCACGCGCGAGACCGCGCGGCTGCTCGAGGACGCGGAAAGGCGCATTTACGAGATCGCCGTGAACGCCTCCGAGGACAGGATAGAGCCCATCGCCCCCATCTACGGCAGGGTATACCGCCACATAGGCGAGCTCATGCGCCTCGAGGGGCAGGCGACCGGCATCCCCACGGGCTTTATTGACCTCGATTCACTGACCTCCGGCCTGCACAGGAGCGACCTCATCATTATCGCAGGCCGCCCGGCGAGCGGTAAATCCACTCTGGCGCTCAATATCGCCTCGCACGCATCGCTGCGCGAGGGGGCGACCGTCGCCTTCTTCAATCTCGAAATGAGCAAGGAGCAGCTCGTCTCCCGCGTTATGGCGACCGAAACGGGCATACCGCTCAAGAGCATACTCACGGGCACCGTCGATTCGCCCCATCTGCTGACGATAGCCAAGAGCCTGAACGACATAGGCGACGCGGCATTTCTGCTGGACGACACGCCGGGCATCTCCGTTGCGGAGCTGCGCTCGCGCTGCCGCAGGATAAAGGCGCGGCAGGGGCTGGATCTCGTTATAGTCGACTATCTGCAGCTGATGCAGTCCTCGAGCAAGGCGGAATCCCGCGTGCAGGTCGTTTCCGAAATGACGCGAAGCCTGAAGATACTGGCGAGGGAGCTCGACGTGCCGCTCATAGTGCTTTCACAGCTCTCGCGTGAGCCGGACAAGCGCTCCGACCACACGCCCGTCATGAGCGACCTTCGTGAGAGCGGCTCCATCGAGCAGGACGCCGATATAATCATGATGCTCTACCGCCCCGCCGCCTACATCGACACGACGGAGTATCAGGAGCAGAACAATATCGCGTATCTCGACGTCGTCAAGCACAGGAACGGCGAGACGAAGCGCATCAATCTGCTCTGGCAGCCGGAGCTGACCAAGTTTGCCAACTACTCGAATATGGAAGAGGTCCGGTAAAGCTTTTTTTGCGGACGGTATTGATATTCGGCTGAAACAGTGATATAATCCATTTGCTTCGGGGCAGGGTGAAAGTCCCTACCGGCAGTATAGTCTGCGAGTCGCGGGAAAGCTTCCGCGATCGAATCGGTGAGATTCCGATACCGACGGTCAGAGTCCGGATGGTAGAAGCGGTACACGATGGGAATGACCTCCTTTTGCGCTCCGCTTTGCACGGGAGCAAAACTAAAGGAGGTTTTTTATATGGAAAAGCTTAAGGCGACTCTTGCCGCCGCAAAGGAGAACCTTGGGTTCCTGCTCGTCTGCCTGCTCGTTTTCGCGGGGCTGTTCATCGCCGCGCTCCTCTTCGAGCGCCTGCTCGTCAAGAACCGCAAAAAGTTCTCCGACACGCACTATATCACCTACACCGCGCTCTTTTCCTGCATGGCGGCGGTGCTGATGCTGCTCGAATTCCCGCTCTTCTTCGCTCCGGGCTTTTACAAGCTCGATTTTTCCGAGCTGCCCGTGATGATCTGCACCTTCTATCTGGGGCCCGTGGCGGGCGTTACCTGCGAGCTCATCAAGGTGCTCTTAAAGCTGCTCTTGAAGGGCACGACCACGGCGTTCGTGGGCGATTTTGCGAACTTTGCCGTCGGATGCGCGTTCGTGCTGCCGGCCTCCGTCATATACCACGCCAAGCCCGGCAAGCGCACGGCGGCGATAGGGCTCGCCGCGGGCACGCTCATAATGACCGTATTCGGCAGCGCATTCAACGCGCTCTATCTCATACCCAAATTCGCCCAGCTCTTCCACATGGAGCTTGACAGCATAGTGGCTATGGGTACGGGCGTCAACAAGCACATTACGAGCCTCTCCACGCTCGTGCTCTACGCCGTCGTCCCGTTCAATCTGATAAAGGGCGTCGTCGTTTCGGTGCTCACTTTCCTGCTCTACAAGCGGATCTCGCCCATAATGCACTGGGGCGACAGCAGAAGGCAGGAGCGGAAAAAAGAAAGCTGAGCTCGGTACGATCAAAAACGGATCCCGTGAAGGATCCGTTTAGTTTTGCTTATTTGCTTTTTTTGCGGTTATACAATAGCTGCCAGAGCAGTATTATCGCCTGCGCAGGTATGCCTATCAGGAATATTATCCAGGGCTGGCTTTCAATGAAAAAGGTGAAGAGCGCGCCCAGCACCGTCCACACGCAGACCGCCATGAGCGCGAAGCTGTTGTTCATCCTGCCCCAGAGAAGATTGAATATGAGCAGCACTATCGCCGTGAGGGGCGCGGCGAACACGAAGCATATCCACGCTCTGCGATAGGTCGGCACGAAAACGGTTAGGCAGACGAATACGGTCACAGCGACGAGCCACACTGCCGCTGCCGCCATGAGAGTGACGGTGAATTTGCCCGCGCTGCGGAAGCCGAATATGCCCGCGAGCTTGCTCATATTGCTCTGGCTGTCGGAAGCCGGGGCTTCCTCCGCCCTTCCGGATGCGGCGTCTGCCGCCTGCTTTTCGGGAGCCCTGCCGTGCCTGTGATCGGTTATCAGGTGATCGACGGTCACGCCGAATATCTCCGCCACCCTCGCGAGCACGGAAATATCGGGAACGGACTCGCCCCGTTCCCACTTCGAAACTGCTTTATCGGTATAGTTGAGCTTCTCCGCCAGCTCCTGCTGAGTCATTCCGGAGCGGAGCCTCAGCTCCGAGATATTGGCGGCAATAATTGCCCGTATCTGCTCCATTTTCTACTCCCGGTCCACCTGGATTCTACCAGCGGTAGATGGTTTCTACCGGATATTATAACCTGTTTACCCGACTAAATCAAGCGTAGGTTTTCGGCGGCGTGCTTTCGGGGTATAATCGTATCGGGAAAGGAGCTGACGCTGTGGGAAAGAAGCTTTTGATACTCGGCGATTCCATAATGAAGGGAGTCATGTATAATTCCGGGCGCGGGCGCTATACGCTCTACAACGACCGCTGGTTCATCGAGAGCGCGCACGAGAACGGAGTAGATATAAGCAAGCACTGCCGCATGGGCGCTACGGTCGAATTCGGTCTGGGCTCGCTTTCATGCATCGACAGGGACTCGACGGTGCTGCTGGAGTTCGGCGGAAACGACTCCAATTTCGATTGGAGCGTCATCGCCGCGGCCCCCAAGGACGAGCACGATCCCTTCACTCCCCCGGAGCAGTTCCGCAGTATGTATAAGAAGCTCGTCAATAGCATCCGGGAGCTCGGCGCAAGGCCCGTCTGCCTGAACCTCATCCCCATCGACGCCTCCGCCTTCTTTAACTGGATAGCAAAAAAGGCGGACGGGAGCAAGGTGCTGGAGTGGCTCGGAGATGAGAATATGCTCTACCGCTGGCACGAATACTACAGCCGCACCGTGGACGAGACCGCCCGCGAGACGGGCTCGCAGCTTATCGACCTGAGGAGCCGCCTGCTCCTTGACAGATGCTACTGCAGCATGATCTGCGAGGACGGCCTGCACCCCAACGAAAAAGGGCACGAGCTGATACGGCGTCTGCTTTTGCCGGAGCTCGTGCGGGGATGAAAGGCGGATAGTCCGCCGAATTAATACGGTATCGGAGGTCCCGTCAAGCACGGGGCCTTTTTTGCGCTTTTTTGCTCTCGAGCGCTTTCCTGCGCATCTCCCTGCGGTACTCGCGCGGGTACTGCTCGAAGAACACCTCGTCGCCCATTACGGCGCGCTGCTCGATCAGTATCTTCCTTCTTATCAGATAGTATTCCGCGGCGACGAAGGCCGCCATAAAAGCCGTCATAAGCGCTATCCACCAGCCGCCGATATAGCGCGAGCTGAATACGATCAGCATCACGACTATGCACGCGCTGACGGCGACGCCGGCTATGCCCATGGTCTCGAGCACGCAGCCGAGCATCATGAGCCTTTCCCCGAGCCTCTCCTTCAGTTTTTTGCCGAGCCTATTCATCCTTTTCGGGCATGAGCGCGCTCCTGACGGCGCCAAGGGATCTGTTGAGCCTCTCGAAGTCGATACTGCCGTCGGGCAGCACGGAGGTGGATTCGACCGTGGCGAAGCCCTCGTAGCCGGACGAGAGCACGCGCTCGAAGAACGGGGCGAAATCGACGTGCCCCTCGCCGATGTGCCTCACGCGCAGGTCGGAAAAATCCATGTAACCGCCCGCGTAATCGTTGACGTGTATATGGCTCGTCCTGCCGCTCCAGAGCTCATCGCAGGCGACGGTCGCGGGGAGCTCGAGATGGAATTCCGCCATCTTCGTGTCGATCGTGAAGCGCGCCTCGGGGAATTCGCGCATTATGCGCTTCATGTGCGTCAAGGGCGTTTCCGCGGCACATATGACGTTTTCGACCGTAAGCTCAAGCCCGTACCCCGCGGCGATCCCGATATAATCCCCGAGCACGGAGAGATTGATTTCGATATGGTGATCGGAGGCGGGGCCGCCCCAGAGATGCAGCACCATGAGCCCGGCGCCGAGCTCGCGCGCGATACCGCAGCCGCGCACGAAGCGCATTTTCGCCTCCTCTATATCCTCGTTTGAGCCGAGGCTCAAGAGCTCCCCTATCCTCTTATCCGCGTGCACTACCGGAATGAACGCGCCGCTTTCGGCCACGAGAGCGCGCATGACGCCCCGCACCTCGTCAAGCTTATCGTCCCACGAGGGATATATCATGAATTCGAGCCCATCCGCCTCTATATGCGGAAGCAGCTCCTTCAACAGACGCGGATCGCGCCCGTTGTATCTCGTTATCAGCGCTCCTGTGGAGCAAAGCACGGCTTTTACCATTTCATCCGATCCCGTTTTTATTTTCTCCCACGATTATAATACAACCTGGCCCGGATGGCAAGAGCGGACGCTGTTTCAAACGCCGGAGCTCGCAAGACTGCGACGGCAGTCATGTTCACCCTTGACAGACCCGTTTTTCTCATATATAATAAGATGTTAAGTTGGGTGAGTGTTTCGCCCGGATAATCGGAGGAAAAAACAATGGGGAGTTGCATGAAATTTTAGATCTTGTCGAGAGCCGTTCCTTCGGCGAGCTGCGGAAGGTACTTATCGACATGAATCCCGCCGATATCGCCGAACAGATGGCGGAGATCGACGATGACAAGGCGCTCGTGGTGGTTTTCAGGCTCCTGCCAAAGGAGCAGGCCGCCGAGGTTTTCTCCTATCTTGAGCCTGCGGAGCAGCAGCGCATCGTGGCGCGCATAAGCGACCGCGAGCTTGCTTCGCTCGTTAACGATATGTTCGTTGACGACGCCGTCGACTTTACCGAGGAGATGCCGGCAAACATAGTCCGCCGAGTGCTCGCTTCCGCCGATCCGGAGACGAGGAAGGCGATCAATCAGCTTTTGAAATACCCCGAGTCTTCCGCCGGAAGTCTGATGACGACAGAGCTTCTGCGGTTCAAAAGCGAATGGTCCGTGGCGGAAGCCATTGCCTACGTCCGCGAGAACTGCTCGGAGCTCGCCTCCATCACCTACGCCTTCGTTACGGACGATTACCGGCATTTGAACGGCGTGGTGTCCATGAAGGACGTACTGGGCTCGCCCGACGAGGCGCTCATAAGCAGCATCATGGACGACGACGTGATATACGCCACGACCCTTGAGGATCAGGCGGACGTCGCCGAGAGGTTCAAGAAATACGACGTCGTGAGTATGCCCGTCGTGGACGGCGAAATGAGGCTCGTGGGCCTCATCACGATAGACGACGTGGTCGACGTCATCGAGGACGAGACCACCGAGGATATTTACAAGATGGCGGCTATGGCGCCTATCGAGGACAGCTACACCTCGACGAGCGTTTTCGCGCTTGCAAAGAAGCGCGTCGTGTGGCTCCTCGTGCTTATGATCTCCGCGACCTTCACCGGCCTCATAATCACCAAATTCGAGAATATGCTTACCGCGGTGGCTATACTGACCTCCTTCATACCCATGCTGATGGACACCTGCGGCAACGCGGGCTCACAGGCCTCCGTCTCGGTCATCCGTGCGCTGGTGCTTGGCGAGGTGCATTTCAACAACATCGCCAAGGTCATCTGGAAGGAATTCCGCGTCAGCATAATAGTCGGGATCTGCGTTGCGATAGTCAACTTCATCCGCATAATCGTCTGCTATTATATTGGTATGTACACGGTCGATCCCGGCCAGAACATATACCTCATCGCGGGCGTCGTATCCATGACGCTCATACTGGCCGTCATATGCGCCAAGTTCGTCGGCTGCACGCTCCCGCTGCTCGCGGATAAGGCCAAGCTCGACCCCGCGCTCATGGCGAGCCCCATGATAACCACCATAGTCGACGCCGTGTCGCTGCTCGTTTACTTCGGCATCGCGTCGCTGGTCCTCCTATAAAATGAAAGGATCGCTCCCCTTATAAGGGAGCGGAAAACGAAATGGGATTTATTGACAAACTGCTGGGCAGGACTTCGGAGCAGCAGGTGAAGAAGCTGATGCCCACCATCAACAAGATAAACGCTCTCGAGCCCTCCGTGAAAAAGCTTTCCGACGCCGAGCTTCGCGGCAAGACTCAGGAGTTCCGCGAAAGGCTCCAAAATGGCGAGACGCTCGACGATCTGCTGCCCGAGGCCTTCGCCGTCGTGCGCGAGGCCGCCGTCAGGACGGTCGGCATGAGGCATTTCGACGTACAGCTCATAGGCGGCATGGTGCTCCATCAGGGGCGCATAGCCGAGATGAAGACCGGCGAGGGCAAGACGCTCGTCGCCACTCTGCCCGCGTACCTCAACGCGCTCCCCGGCGAGGGCGTGCACGTCGTCACCGTCAACGATTACCTCGCCTCCCGCGACGCGACGTGGATGGGCAAGATCTACACCTTCCTCGGCATGACCGTCGGCTGCATAGTGCACGAGCTCGACGCCGAGGAGCGCAGGGCGGCCTACGCCTGCGACATCACCTACGGCACCAACACGGAGTTCGGCTTCGATTATCTGCGCGACAACATGGCCGTTTACAAGAACAGCATGGTGCAGAGGAAGCTCAATTACGCCATAGTCGACGAGGTCGACTCGATACTGATAGACGAGGCGAGGACTCCTCTTATCATATCCGGTCACGGCGATAAATCGACCGATATGTATATCCGCGCCGACCGCTTCGTACGCAGGCTCGAACGCGGCGCCGACGTTGAAAAGAAATCCAAGGCGGAGCTCATGCGCGGCGAGGTGCAGGAGGAAAGCGGCGACTATATGTGCGATATCAAGGCGCGCACCGTCGCTCTGACCGACCGCGGCATGAAGAAGGCGGAGGAATACTTCAATATCGAGGATATTTCCGCCACCGAAAACTCCGAGCTGAACCACTACATAATCCAGGCGCTGAAGGCGAACGCGCTCTTCACGGTCGACAAGGACTACATCGTCTCCAACGGCGAGGTGCTCATAGTCGACGAATTCACCGGCCGCGTCATGCTCGGCCGCCGCTATTCGGACGGCCTGCATCAGGCGCTCGAGGCGAAGGAGGGCGTGAAGGTGCAGAACGAGAACCGCACCGTCGCGACCATAACCTACCAGAATTACTTCCGAATGTTCGCAAAGCTCGCGGGCATGACGGGTACCGCCAAGACCGAGGAGGACGAATTCCAGGGCATTTACGATCTTGACGTCGTCGAGATCCCGACCAACAAGCCCATGAAGCGAATCGACCTCAACGACGAGATATTCATGAACGAGGCGGCTAAATTCCGCGCGGTCGTGGATAAGATAATCGAGGTCAACGCGACCGGTCAGCCCATGCTGGTCGGTACCATATCGGTCGAAAAGAGCGAGATGCTTTCAGAAATGCTCAAGCGCCGCGGCATAAAGCACGAGGTGCTGAACGCCAAGCAGCACGCGCGTGAGGCGGAGATAGTCGCTCAGGCGGGCAAATTCGGCTGTGTGACCATCGCCACCAACATGGCAGGCCGAGGCACGGACATACTGCTGGGCGGCAACCCCGATTTCCTCGCCCGCCGCGCCATGCGCAACGACGGCTACGAGCCCGAGATGATAGAATCCGCGACGAGCCACGCCGACACGAGCGACGAGGAGATACTCGAGGCGAGGCGCGTTTACAAGGAGCTTTACGACAAGTATAAGCTCGTTACCGACGCCGAGCACGAGAAGGTCGTCGAGGCCGGCGGTCTTTACATAATCGGCACCGAGCGCCACGAATCGAGGCGTATCGACAACCAGCTCCGCGGCCGCGCCGGCCGTCAGGGCGACCCGGGCAAGACCTGCTTCTACGTATCCATGGAGGACGACCTGATGAAGCGCTTCGGCGCGGACAGGATGAACGGGTTCATGGATAAGCTTTCGGGCGGCGAGGATATCAATTTCAACTTCAAGATATTCTCCAAGAACATCGAGACCGCCCAGAAGCGCGTCGAGGCGCACAATTTCGACATCCGCAAGAACGTGCTCCAGTACGACGACACCATGAACCGCATGCGCGAGATCATCTACGGTCAGCGCAGGCAGGTGCTCATGGGCGAGGATATACACGACTCGGTATCGAACATGATCCGCGAGGCGATCGACTCCAGGATAGACACCTACTGTCCTCCCGGGACGAAGCCGGACGCATGGGACCTGGGCGGACTCATCCACTCCGTCAAGGATCTGCTGGGCTTTGACATACCCCCCGCCGCCTTCGACAGCCGCGACACAGAGGCCCTGAAGACCTCCATACACGGCGCCGCGGAGGCCGCCTACGCCGCCAAGGAAGCCGACTTTGCCGAGCACTCGGTCGATATGCGCGAGGTGGAGCGCGTGATGCTGCTCCGCTCCGTCGACGAGCATTGGATGGATCACATAGACGCCATGGATCAGCTCCGTCAGGGCATAGGCCTGCGCGCAATGGGCAGCAAGGATCCCGTCATCGAATACCGCAACGAGGGCTTCGATATGTTTGACGAGATGGTCTCCCAGATCCGCGACGACACGGCGAGGAAGCTCTACCACGTCGTGCTGCGGCAGAACGCGCAGCCCATCCGCCGCGAGCAGGTGGCAAAGCCCATCGAGCCCGCGGGCGACCACAAGCCCAAGCCCAAGCGCGTCACCGGCAAGGTGGGGCCGAACGACCCCTGCCCCTGCGGCAGCGGCAAGAAGTACAAGAAGTGCTGCGGAAGAAACGAAGCGCAGTGATAAAAACGATCAAACCTTTTTAAGGAGTAATACAAATGTTAGACATCAAACGGATACGCAAAAATCCCGAAGAACTCGTTGAAGCCATGCGCAAGCGCCGCAACAAGGGCGCCGACGTGACGGAGCTGCTTGAGACGGACGCGAAGCGCCGCGAGCTCCTGCAGCAGGTCGAGGCCATGAAGGCGGAGCGCAACGCCGTCTCCTCCGAAATACCCAAGCTCAAGAAGCAGGGCGTGGACGTGACGGATAAGCTTGCCGAAATGAAGCAGCTCGCCGACAGGATAAAGGAGCTCGATTCGACCGTTTCCGGGCTCGACGCAAGGCTCGAAGAGCTTCTCATGGCCGTTCCCAACATTCCGCACGAGTCGGTCCCCGAGGGCGCGGACGACAAGGAGAACGTGGAAGTTAGGCGCTGGAGCGCCCCGCGCGAATTCGGCTTCGAGCCCAAGGCGCATTGGGATATCGGCGAGGATCTCGGGATACTCGACTTCGCCTCCGCGGGCAAGATCACGGGCGCAAGGTTCACCGTCTACCGCGGGCTCGGCGCAAGGCTCGAGAGGGCTATAATCAGCTATTACCTCGACGTGCATACCGACAACGGCTATACGGAGATACTGCCCCCCTACATGGTCAACCGCGCTTCCATGACGGGCACGGGCCAGCTCCCCAAATTCGAGGAGGACGCGTTCAAGGTGGCCGGTACGGATTACTTCCTCATCCCGACCGCGGAGGTCCCCGTGACCAATCTGCACAGGGGCGAGATACTTGACGGCGATCAGCTCCCCATCAAATACTGCGCCTACTCCGCCTGCTTCCGCTCCGAGGCCGGCTCCGCGGGCCGCGACACGAGGGGCCTTATTCGCCAGCATCAGTTCAACAAGGTCGAGCTCGTGAAGTTCGTCGCTCCCGAAACGAGCTATGACGAGCTCGAAAAGCTCACCAACGACGCCGAAAAGGTGCTTCAGGGCCTCGGCCTTCCCTACCGCGTCGTGTGCCTCTCCACCGGCGATATAGGCTTCTCCTCCGCGAAGACCTACGATATCGAGGTCTGGATGCCCAGCTACGGCAGGTACGTGGAGATCTCCTCCTGCTCCAATTTCGAGGATTTCCAGGCCCGCCGCGCGCAGATCCGCTTCCGCCGCGACAGGAACTCCAAGCCCGAGCTCGTGCACACTCTGAACGGCTCCGGCGTTGCGATAGGCCGCACCGTCGCCGCCATACTCGAAAACTACCAGAACGAGGACGGCTCCGTCACTGTGCCCGAGGCGCTGCGCCCCTATATGCACTGCGACGTTATAAAATAAGTCAACTCGGTAATTACGGGCCGGGAGCATTCCTCCGGCCTTTACTATACAGAAAGGAAATCCCATGAAAAAGCTTGCGTTTTTACTTGCTTTACTGATGCTTTTCGCGCTTGCGCTCCCCGTGCTTGCGGAGGAAGCGCCGCAGAGCGTGCCGGAGCTCACAGAGCCCCTTGATTACTCCGACGGGGCAAACTGGGCTTATTACCGCGAGGGCGAGGGGAAGCCCGCCGATCTTTTCATCGTCTGCCCCACCGTGGATACCCGGAGCTATGCGAATTCGGTGGATCTCAACGAAAAGCTCAAAGGCAATTTCGTCAGCGCTCTCGACGCCGAAAAGGGCATCTACGCCGATTCCTGCCGCCTCTACTCCCCCTATTACCGCCAGATGTCGATAAACGCGTACACATTTGGGGATGAGGATTTTGCCAAGGCGGAGAAGAACGCGTTCCTCGACGTTTCCGCCGCCTTCAGGTACTATCTCGATAACGAGAACGACGGCCGTCCCATAGTCCTTGCGGGCTTCTCGCAGGGAGCGCAGATGTGCATAGAGCTTTTGAAGGAGTTCTTCGGCGATACTGCCGAGGGCAGGGCTCTGAATAAAAAGCTCGTCGCCGTTTACGCCATAGGCTGGAGGATCACCGACGAGGATATCAAGGCGTATCCGCAGATAGTGCCCGCAAAGGGCGAAAGCGACACCGGCTCCGTGATCTGCTACGAGTGCGAGGACGGCACCGTGACGGGCTCCATAATAATCCCCGAGGGCGTTAAGACCCACTCCATAAACCCCCTCAACTGGAAGACCGACGGCACTCCCGCCGATAAGTCGCTCAATAAGGGCGCGCTTTTCTCCGAGGAGCAGGGCGTTATCCCGGGCTTCTGCGGAGCGCAGATCGACGAAGCGCGCGGCTCGATCACAGTGCCGGACGTGAGCCGTGAGGATTTCCCCAAGGTGCTGGACGTTTTCCCCGACGGCTGCTTCCATCTCTACGATAATATGTTCTTCTACACCAATCTTAAAGAGAACGTCGCGCTGCGCGTGAACGCCTATCTGGAGGCGCAGCAGCAGGCGCAGGGCGCGGGTTGGAGGTGGATCGCCGCAGCCGCAGCCGCCGTGATAGTGATCGGCGCTGCCGCAGCTTACGCCGTGAACAAAAACAGGAAAAGGGCGTAAGCCGGATCTATGATAATAATGATCCCCCGGCGGAGCCGGGGGTATTTCATTTTCGGGCATAGCCCTCAT